>NZ_JBVHEP010000019.1:0-203997 GCF_055562795.1 Streptomyces sp. NPDC016851 | reverse complement strand
GGGGGGGGGGGGGGGGGGGGGGGGGGGGGGGGGGGGGGGGGGGGGGGGGGGGCCCGGGGGGGGGGGGGGGGGGGGGGGGGGGGGGGGGGGGGGGGGGCCCCGCCCCCCCCCGCCCGGGTCATGCCGCCACGTCAGCGGTCTCAGCCGCCGCGCCGTACCCGGGCCGCTCTGCGGGCCTCCGCGAGCTTGCGGGCCTCGCTGCTCTTGCGGGACGGCCTGCCGCCGGAACCGCCCTCGGCGTCCTTGGTGCTGCCCAGGCCGCGGAACGGGGCGTTGTGGTTCTTGGGGCGCGGTACGGCCGGCCCGCCGTCGAGCGGCTTTCCGGAGGGGGCCTTGGCGCCGGTGATCCGGCTCAGCTCCGCCTCGCCGGACCGCACTTTGGTGACCTTGGGGGCGACATCGGCGTCCGCCATGACCTGGCTCGTCTCGCGGCGCTGTGCCGACAGGACGAGGGTCACGACGGTGCCTGAGCGGCCGACCCGGGCCGTGCGGCCCGCGCGGTGCAGATAGTCCTTCGGGTCGGTGGCCGGGTCGACGTTGACCACGAGGTCGAGGTCGTCGACGTGCAGGCCGCGTGCGGCGACGTTCGTCGCCACCAGCGCGCTGACCTGCCCGTTCTTGAACTGGGCCAGGGTCCGGGTGCGCTGCGGCTGGGACTTCCCGCTGTGCAGGGCGGCGGCGGCCACGCCGCTGGCCCGCAGATGCCGCGTGAGCTGGTCGACGCCGTGCTTGGTGTCCAGGAACAGCAGGACGCGGCCGTCCCGAGCGGCGATCTCCGTGGTCACGGCGTACCGGTCCGGGCCGTGCACGACGAAGACGTGGTGCTCGATCGCGAAGACCGCGCTCGACGAGGGGTCCACGGAGTGGACGGCGGGATCGCGCAGGTAGCGCTGCACCAGCTCGTCGACGTCCCGGTCGAGGGTGGCGGAGAACAGCATCCGCTGCCCGTCCGGACGCACCTGGTCCAGGATCTCGGTGACCTGCGGCAGGAACCCCATGTCGCACATCTGGTCGGCCTCGTCCAGGACCACGATGCGGACCCGTCCCAGCCGGCAGTCCTTGCGTTCGATGAGGTCGTGCAGCCGACCGGGCGTGGCGACGACGATCTCGGCGCCGTCCCTCAGCGCGGCGGCCTGCCGTCCGATGGATACTCCGCCCACCACGGTCGCGAGCCGCAGCCGCAGCGCCCCGGCGTACGGGGTGAGCGCCTCACCGACCTGCTGCGCCAGCTCCCTGGTGGGCACCAGAACGAGCGCCAGCGGCTCCTTGGGCTGCGCGCGCCGCCCAGCCGTCCGGGCGAGCATCCCCAGGCCGAAGGCGAGCGTCTTGCCGGATCCGGTGCGGCCCCGGCCCAGGACGTCCCGTCCCGCGAGCGCGTTCGGAAGCGCCGCCACCTGGATGGGGAAGGGCACGGTCACACCCTGCTCATCGAGCACCCGCAGAACCTCGGCCGGCAGCCCCAGCTGCGCGAAGGACGAAGCCGTGGGCCCCGCCGAAGCGGTGCCCGGCGCCTCGGACACATGGTCCTGCCGCCGGGCATCGGCACGTACTGATTCGCTCACAGAGAGCCTTCCTCCGAAGGGACCGTACCGAGGAAGGCGCGGCGGGGACGCGGCCACCAGCCATGGACACCGAACGGAGACCGGCACAGCGACGCTGCAAACGCACAACGTTAGCACGGGGCACGCCGCCCGGGCCTGTCCTGGTTGCGCCGCTCACAACCAGGACAGGGGCGAGTGGAGACCTACGGCAGGTCCCTGGTCGTGCTGGCGACCAGGCGGCCGGCCTCGAATCCCTCCAGGTGGGCGGTGTGGGCGGAGGCGGCGTCGTGGACCAGCAGGTCGGCCTGGCTGCCGGTGAAGTCGACGGAGGCGCGGGGGCGCTGGTCGAGGTAGACGTCGACGCGGTCGATGTTCTCCGCCGTGAGCTTCAGCCGGAGCGCACCGTCGGCGGGGGCGGCCTCCGTGATCGCCACGGCGTGCGGAGCCAGACCCTGCAGGAGCCGGCCCGCGTGGTCCAGGAGATCGGTGTTGCCCTCCAGCAGGTCGCGGCGCGTCATCCGGTGCAGTTCGTCGGGGACGACGCCCAGGTCCTCCACCGGCGTGCCCGAGTTCGGGCCGACCCGCAGCGTGCGGCGTATCGACACCCGCATCCCGGCGCCCTTCGGCAGGCGCGTGTAGGGCGTGCCCGGGTCGTCCGCCAGGAACTCGGACAGCAGGTCGTGCGTCCAGACGTTGGCGCCGCCGGCGCCCGTGTTCTCGTCGGTGCCGAGCACCGGCCCGATGCCGTGGTCCTGGAAGCCGGCCGCGAAGATGTCCGTGGCCGAGTAGCACCGGGCGTTGGTGATGAGCACGACGGGCCCGAAGTACTGCTGCCCGATGGCGTTGGCGCCGTTCTCGGGGCTGATCGGGAAGGCGCCGGAGTACACCGAGCCGGTCTCGACGGCCTGTTCCATGGACGGCACCCACGGTCCCAGGTCCAGCCCCGGACCACCCTGGAAGCGCCGGCAGATCCGCAGGTTGAGCGGGGTGTTGACGAACTGCACCGGTTCGGGGGCGATCCGGCGCGGCGTCAGCGTCTGCAGGGTGAACTCGGACGCGTGGATGTGCCCTCCGCCGTTGTCCCGGACGTCCACGATCAGACCGGCCTGCGGCAGTTGCCGGATGAGCCGGACGAACTCGGCGACGAACGCGCCGGGGCTGTCGACGTTGAACGTGAAGATGCGGATGTGGCCGAACGTTCCGGACGGCGTGGTGACGGCCCGGGCCCGGAACACCTTGGGCATGGTGCTGACGATCTCGCCCGCTCCCAGGTCCGGCAGGGGTTCGTCCGCCTCCGCGGCCCGCTCCTGGGCGACCACCCGGGGCGCGAACAGCAGCACCTTGGCCCGCTGGGTCTCGTCCCCGTCGAGGTCCAGGCCCTGGGACACGGCCGTGGCCCGGTCGGCGGAGACGAACGAGGGCAGGTTCTCCACGACCTGCCAGCTCTGCCGCAGTTCCCGGGCCGTTCCGGCGAGGTCGACGTAGCTGACCGTCACCCACTCCTCCAGCGGCGGGAGATGGATGGTGAGCGGCCGGACGGTCAGCGACTGCACACCCCGGCTGCGCCGGGCCGCCGTGTTGCTGCCGGCGAACCGGGCCGCGTTGAGGTCGACGGCGTCCAGGATGGGGATGCCGCTCCAGTGGGTGATCTCGACCCCCGGCTCGAACCCCGGCGCCGTGAAGCCGCTCGCCACATGGGTGACGAGGAACCGGGTGCGGTCCTGGTCCGTGCAGGACTCGACGAGGAACGGCAGGAAGGCGATCTTGCCCTTGAAGGGATCGGGCAGCAGGTAGTTGGTGTGCAGGTCGCGCACCGAGTGGAAGATCTCCGACATCTCCGCGTGGAACAGCCACTCCCTCGGCATGGTCTGCGGTGTCTGCCGCTCCATGCGCCGGTGCAGCAGCCGCAGCCGCTGGACCGGGTTGACGGCGTGCATCGCGGTCTTCAGCGGCAGGTGGGCGTAGTTCTGCTCCAGCAGGACCAGGGCCTGGTCGACGAGGAGCCGGCGGTCCTCCAGGGACAACTGGCCGGCGCCGTGCAGGAAGGCGGGCAGGGGGGCCGCACCGAGCAGGTGGTCGCGTACCGGCTCCGCCGCGTTCTGCGGGAAGCCGGGCGTGTTCTTCTCATGAACCGGTTGGGTCATGGCGATGCGCCAGTCCTTCGTGGTGTGTGATCGGGGCCGTGCCGGGGGTGCTCAGTCCCACCGGATGTCCGCCGTGCTCTCCAGCGGCGCGCGGTCCGCCGCCGCCTCGGGCACACGCAGGGTGTCGCCCTTGTGGAGGGCGGCGGGGAAGCGCAGCCGGGTGCGGTCCTCGACCTCGCCGAGGGTGACCTGGAAGACCCGGAACTCGTCCAGTTCCAGCGCTTCGAGCTGGTCCAGGTTCTGGGTGAGCAGAAATGCCCTGGCCTTCAGTTCTCCGTTCTCGGTGAAGGCGATGACCTTGTAGAACTCCCGGGCTATCTGCACGCGCCGGTAGACCCGGTCGTCGTCCCGGAAGACCGGCCCGCCGAAGACGCTGATCTTCAGGTCGTCGACGTCGACGTCGGCGAAGACGGCGTCCTCCAGCGCACCCCACACACCGTTCTTGGAGCTCTGGTTGAAGTCGTCCATCTGCGGGGTGATGTTGGTGTAGAAGAACGAGTCGGTGTTGGCCTTGCGCGCCTCCGGCAGGCTGCCCCAGAGCAGGTCGGCGCGGCGGGCGATGTGTCCCCGGTCGAGCCGGTTGGCCTGGTACAGCTCGTTGCCGACCTGCGCCGTGCCGGGCAGCCGCTGGTCCTTGACGAAGGGGATGCCGCTGCGGCTGAGCTTCTTCAGCGAGCCGCCGTCGACGTTCCAGGCCACCCAGAACGGGAAGCGCCGCTTCTTGCTCAGGGTGAGGGAGAAATGCGTGTACGGGATGACCGGCGAGCCGTCCAGGAGTGCGGCGTCGCGCGCGAGGTCGGCGTCCAGCTCCGGGGCCTCGACCCGTTCGCCGAGGAAGTCGGCGTCGTAGCCGGCGATGATCTCCAGTTGCTCCGGCGCCGGCTGGCTGAGGGTGATGTCGAGCTTCTCGAACACCGAGGTCGACAGGCAGGCGAGGGCGTGCTCGTCCGGGGAGCCGGTTCCCTCACCGGCGAAGTGCAGGCCGGCCAGCACCGTGCTCACGCGGTCGTCGCCCTCCTTGAACAGCCACACGGCGCCGGAGTCACCGCCGCTGCTGACCTCACCGTCCGCCGACGGATGGTCGGGGTCCGGGCCGATCTCGAAGCACCCGATGGTCTGCAGGCCCGTCACTCCGCCGTAGTCGATCTTCGCTATGGTGTCGACGCGGCGGACGATGCCATGAGTGACGCCGGTGGAGCGGCCGCTCTTGACCACCTTGTCGCCGAGCTCGGGCTCCCCCAGGGTCCGTGGGGCGACGTCCAGTTCGAGGAACTCCGGTCGGAAGTCGCGGTCCTCGATGGTGGCCACCGCGCAGTCGCCGGCCACGCCCAGGTGGGAGCGCTTGAGCACGCCCATCCTGTTGCGGTCGATGCGGTTGTCGTCCCGTGTGCCGGGCTGCACGACCTCGATCCCCAGCTCGCCGAACGGCCCGTGCAGCACATGCCAGTTGCTGAGCACGTACGGTGTGCCGTCGGCGCGGTCGAACACGACGCAGCCGATGGTGCCGGCCGACACCGTCACCGCGCCGACGCTGGCCCCGGGCCGGATGGGGTCCAGCCGGCTCTTGCGCGTCGGGCTCTCGACCTCGGCCACCATGTGGAAACTCGGCTTGTAGGTGCGCTCGATGACGTCGGTGGGCACCTCGACGCCGTCGACGGTGACGGTGGCCGGGATCAGCGAGGTGCCCAGGGACTCCAGCGCCTCCGGCTCGGCCTTGGTCGCCACGGTGAACTGCAAGGCCACGTCGCCGCCCGGCTGGTCACCGGTGACCTTGCGGCCCACGCCCACCGACGTGATGTTCGGGTCCTCCAGCAGGTGCGGGCCCCGGACTCGGATGTACTGCCGCAGCGACGAGATGAGTTCGTCGTCGGAGGGCGAGCCCTTCTTCGCCGAGGCCGTCTTCGAAGCGGACTTGGACGCCGACTTGGACGTGGACTTGGACGCCGACCTGGACGCCGACTTGGACGCGGCCTGCGGTTGCGGGGTCTTCGAGGTGGTCTTCTTCGTGCTCGTGGTTCTGGTGGTGGCCATGCTGGCACGCATCCCTTCGTGGGCGAGAAGGCACGGAGATGCGCCGGAGACCGGCCGGCACCGGCGCGTCGGGGCCGCGCGCAGTCGCGGCCCGGGGCGGCCACGCCCGACGTTGATTTGCCCCTCATATCCAGGATGGTCGAGCAGCACGAAGAGGCAAGTCGACATTGGAGCTACGGCTTATGCAGCCTGGCACCTCATTCCTGGGTCAACGACTTCCAGTGAAGCGTCAAATGTTGAATGAGACGCAATGCCGGTCTCCGAGAAGCCGCCGTAATGCGGGCAGGCACCCGCCGGGCCATCGTGGGTACTGGGGCGAATCCGAATCGCCCCTCTCCGCCACCCACCTCGGGAGGGCACCATGCGGCACGACGACCTGACGGAAGCCCAGAAGAAGGCTTTCGAAGAGAACGAGGCCGACTTCCGCAGATTCGACGACCAGATACAGGGCATCCGGGAAGCCGCCCGAGCACGACTGACGAACAACGGCTGGGAGCCCGAACCGGACGGCGCCATCCCCTGTCTGTCCTGCCCGTGCCCGAGCTTCCAGCACGGCGGCCCGCAGGGAAAGTGCAAACGTGTCAGCTGCCGCCACTCATTCATCGACCATGACCTGCCCATGTGAAATCCAGGAGGTCACTGACCATGAACAAAAAGCCCGCATGCGGACCTGAGCGCGACCCTGAATTCTTTGCCGAAATCGACAAAGTCTTCGCCCGGCACCCCGAGGCCGCCCGCAGATATGCGGTGCGTTGCCTCAGGCGCGAACTTGAAACACTGAAGATCGACTTCACCAAGCAGGTGGGGCTGTCACGGGTTGAGGACGGCCGGATCATCACAGAGTTTCACGATCGGGACGACGACGTGGTGCGTTCGTCGCACCACGCCTGCTGCCAGTGGCACGACGGCGCTTGTTACGAGCAGTGCCTGGAGTGACCGGGCGCACGGTCGGATCGGTCGTGCTCAGAACACCAGCGGCAGTTCCTTGACCCCGGTCATGCTCAGGCTGGGAAGGAACCGAGGTGGTCTGTCCGGATCGCTCCGCAGGTTCGGGAAGCGGTCCAGGAGGATGTTCAGCGCCACCCTGCCTTCCAGCCTGGCCAGCGGCGCGCCGATGCAGAAGTGCGCCCCACGGCCGAACGCCATGTGCGGGTTCGGGTCGCGCATCGGGTCGAAGGTGTGCGGGTCGGTGAACACCTTCGGATCCCGGTTCGCCACGCCGAGGAAGGTCACCACCAAGGAGTCGGCGGGGATGCGCTCGCCGCCGAGCTCGACGTCGGTCGTGGTGGCCCGCGCCGTTCCCGCGAACGGGCTGTAGTAGCGCAGCGCTTCCTCGATCGCCGCGGGGATCAGGCTCCGGTCCTCGCGCACCCTGGCGAACCACTCCGGATGGGTGTCCAGGCACAGGATCGAGTTGCCCAGCAGCATCGTGGTGGTGATGTGCCCGGCGATCAGCAGGACGTTGGAGAAGTTCACCACTTCGTTGTCGGTGAGGTGTTCACCGTCGACTTCGGCCTGCACCAGCTTGGTGATCAGGTCCTCGCGGGGATTCCGCCTGCGGTCCTCCACGTGTTCGCGCAGGTAGTCGGAGAGTTTCCGGACCTTCTGCATCGCGTCCTGGAGCCGCTGCCGCTGTTCTTCGGTCCGGTCGGCGAAGGAGAACTCCTGCGTGCTCTCCATCAGGGCGTCCCCCCATTCCCGGAACCTGTACCGGTCCGAGGCGGGCACTCCCAGTAGTTCGGCGATGACGATGACCGGCAGCGGATAGGCCAGGGTGTTGACCAGTTCCATCCGGTTGCCGTCGGGCACCTCGTCGAGCAACTCGTGGGTCAGCTCGGCGATGCGTGGTTCCAGATCGGCAACCATCTTCGGCGTGAAGGCATGACTGATCAGCCCGCGGAGCTTCTTGTGCTCCAGCCCGTCCATCTGAATGAGATTGCCCTCGCTGAACTCCTCCCCGCCCTCCATCATCTCCGGGGGTATGACGCGCTGGGTGTTCGAGGAGAACGTCCCGGGGTTGGCCAGGACGTGCTGGACCTCCCGATAGCCGTAGACGCACCAGATCCCGGCCTCCGCGTCGTAGCGCACCGGGGCTTCCGGCGCCTGGCCGCGTAGCCAGAACTGCGCCGGGTGAATTCCCCAGGCGTCGGCCATGGATGTCACGTTTCGCCATCCTTTGCTAGATCGTAGGTGAGATCCGCTCGCGGAAGCCCGGAAGCCCGGGAGCCCGAAAACCCAAAGCCCGGAGCCCCCAAAAGCCCGGAAGCCCGAAAGCCCGAAAGCGCAGTCCGCGGTGCTGCGACGCCGGCTGTGCCGGCTACGCGGGCTTGCGCGCGGTGACCCGTTCGACGACCCCCAACTTGAGCCGCCTCTGGTACTCGATGACGAAGCCGGCCTGCTCGACCAGCGGGAGCGGCCTGCGCGTCTGGTAGTCCCCGCACTGCCGCAGCATGGACTTCTCCAGCAGGCGCTGCCAGAGGAAGATCAGTTTGTGGTGACTGCCCACATGGTCGAGCAACAGCAGCCGGCCCCCGGGTCGCAGCACCCGGTACATCTCGGCGATCACCGGCCGCTCGTCGGGGACGCTGCACAGCCCCATCGTGCAGACGACCGTGTCGAACGAGCTGTCCGCGAAGGGCAGTTCGTGGGCCTCCCCTTCCCGCAGGTCGATCTCCCGGCCCAGGTCGGCGGCACGGTTCCGGGCCAGGTCCAGCATGGCCGGGCTCAAGTCGAACCCGGTCAGCGTTACCCCGTCCGGATAGAACTCCAGATTCCGGCCCGTGCCGATGGCGACTTCGAGGACCTCGCCCTTGGCCTGACCACACACCCAGGCCCGTCCGTCATCGAGCAGCATGCGTTCGAGGCGCCCGATGTCACGGTCGTAGCGGGGCGCGTATTCCTGCCACAGTTTGCGGAGGCGATCGTTCTCCGCGGTCACGTCGGTCACGTGGTCCGTTCCCCCTTGTCAACTCGCCCCCACGCCCGCTCGGGCCGGGACCTACCCGCCGACAGCGAGCTCCGCGCACCAGAGGCGGTATGAGGGCAGCGAACTAGCCGGATTCACTTCGCGATTCACTGCGCGACAGGAGACTGTGCCAGAAAGTGCTGCCATTGGCTACGCCCAATTCCGCGACGGCTCCCCCGCGAGCGGCTCCCTTCGGCCGCCTTCGGCCGCCTTCTCGACGGCGGCGGACCGGTCACAGCCCCGCAGAAAGCCTTTTCCCGCGACCCCTCGCCTTACACCTCTGCCCGATACCCGATAGAGGTTCGATGGCGGTCGGAATATACCGGGCCGGCCTGGCTTCAGCCGACACGTAGGCACGAACGATTTCCAGCCACTTCGAACGCGAGAAGCGCGTTGGGGCCGATCGGCGCCGGCACTTCTTTCGCTTCCGCGGACCGGGCATCGGGGCCCGTGCACCGCCGTGTACGACCAGCATGATTCCGCCACCGTGGCCGAGTTCACTCAACGTTCAACATATGACGGCGCACGTGCTCGCTGCACCGGAAAAGGCCTCCTGACCAGCAGAAATAACAACATGTAGCTGGAATCAATCGACAGCGATCGCATGCTTGACAGCCCGGATCTCTTCGGTGACGATCAGCCGTCGAAGGTCTCGGATTCTCAACGGGGGAGAGCCTGTGGACGTCAGCACGCCTGAGTTACAGCAATTAGCGTCTCTGGTCTCTCCGTACGGCCTCGTATCGCGCACCGCGGCCCTGCCAGTGGCCGACGGTGATCCGGACTTCGCCGTCCGTGTATCCAGCATCGGTGACCCCTCGAAGGTCCTGGACAGCCTGCAGGGCTGGAGCAACAACGGGGACCTGGGGAACGTCGACGGTGTCGGCAGCGCTCTTGCCGGCGAGCGGGCCAGACTGGTCTCGATAGCCGAGGCTCTCGAACGGTACTCGACCTGTTCCTGGCACGACGAGGATTTCCTTGTCGCCGCCGAGGACGAACTCACCGAGGAATTCGTTTCGCCCTCGCGGTGGCCGCGGTGTTCCGAGCGTGAGTTCGCCCGTGACGACTGCGGTCTCGTCCCGTACGACCCGGCCGTCCCGATCAGATGGGTGCGGGCCTGGTCGCTCACCCGGCGGTGCCCCGTCCTGGTTCCGGCGATCGCGGTGTACCTGCACATGGCACCGCGATCGCAGTCGGAACGCTTCACCCGGGGCATCACCACGGGAGCGGCCGTGCACTCCGACCTCCGCAGCGCGGTTCTCGGCGGGCTGCTCGAGGTCGTGGAGCGAGACGCGCTCTCGCTCGCGTGGTTGCAGCGCCTGCGGTTGCCGCACCTGACGGTCGATCCGGAGCTTCTGGAGCCACTGGCACGCGCCTACCATGCGACCGGGACCGCGCGTCACCTCGAGGTACGGCTCTTCGACGCGACGACGGACTTCGGCATCCCGGTGGTGTACGGCGTGCAGCTGTCACCCCACGAGAACCAGCTGGCGCAGATCGTCTGCGCGACGTGCGACGTCGATCCGCAGGCGGCAGTTGCCAAGGTCTACCGGGAACTCGCCTCCGTGCGGGTGGCGCTGCGCGAACGCGTGGGCGGCCGGCCGCTGCGGCGACCCGACGACGGGACCGTCAGCGTCACCGGCTCGGCGGCGTACAACGCCTCCGTCGAGCGACGGGTCGCCTTCCGGCACCTGCTGGAAGGCGAGCGGGACGTACGACGTCTCGAAGAGCTGCCCGCCCTGTCCGCCGACCCGGACCCGCTGGCGGCCGCGGTTTCCCGACTGTCCGCGCGGGGGGCCGAGGTGCTCGTGGTCGACATCACCACGGACGAGGCGCGCCAGGTCGGCATGCACGCCGTCAAGGTGCTGGTGCCCGAGGCCCTCCCCCTGTCGTTCATCCACAGCGAGCGCTACCTCGCTACGCCCAGGCTCTACGCCGCGCCGACGGCGATGGGCCACGAGAGCCACGACGAAGAATCGCTGAATCCGGAACCGCAGCCTGCCGCGTAGATGGGGGACGAAGCACGTGCTGTTCGAGCAGTCGGTGGATTGCCTGTACCTGGTGAGGGACACGTTCGGAGAGCAGTACGCCGACGCGTACGAGACGGCGGCATCGAGCCGGGTGACCGGAAGTGAACTTCCCGACGACGCCCGGCTGTCGCGCGCCGCGGTGATCGTGGCCGTGCACTCCGGACGAGACGAGAAACTGCGTGACGCGCTGGACCGGCTCGGGTTCGAACGGGGCGTCCCGACGGTCGGTGTCGAATTGCTTCCGACGAGGATCGTGTGCGGTCCGGCCGTGATCCCCGGAGCCACGGCCTGCTACTCCTGCTATCTGAGACGCGTCGAGCAGCATCAGGATCCCGCGCAGACCGATCAGGTGGGCGAGGCGACGCGGGGCCTGCCCGAGGGTTTCGGCCGGATGCACCTGGCGATCGCGCACGGTCTGCTGACGCTGGCCATGGCCGAGCTGCGCACGGGCCCGGTGGGGCTCGGCGGCACGGTACGGACGTTCGACCTGGTCGCGGGGACGCTGTCGACCGCGTCGACGGTGGCGGTGGACCGCTGTCCGCGCTGCAGTGCCCGATGGGACGGCCTGCGGACCGGTGTCGACGCGGTGGCCGGTCTCGCCTGACGTTTTCGCCGCGGGTGTGGCCTCACATGAGGTATGCGCCGCGGTCTGGTCTCACGTGAGGTACGCACCGCGGTCTGGTCTCACGTGAGGTATGCGCCGCGGGCGGTCTCACATGACGTTTTCACCGCGGGTCCGGTCTCACGTGACGTTTTCGCTGTGGGTGAGGAGTGCAACCAATGGGTGTTGAGCTGAGGGCGGAGACCCTCGGACGGGTCGCGCGCCGGGACAAGCAGATCGCGGTCCCGGTCCGCCCCGCTCTCCGCAGGGGCGTTCGGCTGCGCCAGTCCGGCGACGCCGTGATGCTCGACGGCGCGGACAAACGGCAGGTCTTCACCGGGAAGTTCGCGCGCGACAAGCTCGGCCGGCTGGCGGCCGCATGTGACGGCACCACCACGCATGCCGATCTCGCCGCCGCCTTGGGCCTCGACGAGGCGATCGTCCACAAGTCCCTGGCCCTGTTGTGGGCGTCAGGGGCCCTGGAGGAGGGCACGCCGCCCGGCGACGCCCCGGCGGTAGCGCCCGAGCTCGCCTGCCTGTTGTCACGGCTCGGCAACTCCACCGGGGTGAACCGGTCCTGGACCGACGCCGCGGCGCGGCTCGGTCGCGCCACCGTCCATCTGGCCGGTCACCGACCGCTGGTGGAGGCCACGACGACGTGTCTGGACGGCGTGTGCGACGTGGTCGACGACATCGACCGGCTGCCGATCGCCGAGGACGCCCTCGTCGTCTTCTTCGAGACGCGGCAGTCGCAGCCGGAGTTCGCCGAACTGCAGCACCGGTGCCGGCTGGAGGAGCGGGCCCTGTTGCGCGTCCGGGCGGACAGCACCTCGATGACCATGGGGCCGTACGTGGACCCCTCGTTCACCCCGTGCCTGGAGTGCGGCGTGTCGGGCGAGGACGACCTGTCGGACGATCCGCCGCAGCACGCCCACGACCTCATCGCCGGCCTCGTCGCCCACCACGTGCTCGCGCTCGTCTCGCGGTCGGTCCGGACCTGTCTGCCGCTCGACGCGGGCATCGTCGACCTGACCACCCTGTCCACGCGCTACCGCCCGAGCGCGACCCGCCCCGGGTGTCCCACATGCTCGTTCAGCAAGGGCACGATGGCGTCCGTGCCGCCGTCCAGCGCGACGTACGAGGCGGCGGTGGCACTGCCGCCGCGCAGGTTCCTGGATCCCCGCGGGCATCTGGCCCACTTCCAGTCCTCGAACATCAAGCTGCAGTGGGAGTTCCGGAGCTGGCCCAGCTGCCCGCGGGTGGCGCTGCCCGAGGCGGACGTGTCGAGGCTGGCCGGAGCGCCGCTCCGAGTGGCAGACCGACCGGACCTCGGCCGGCCGGATGTCTCCCTCCTGCTCGCGGTCTCGTTCGGCATCCGCGAGCAGTCCGACGGGTGGGTGCAACGGTGGACCGCGGCCGGCGGGAACATCGGCTCGGCGACAGCCTATGTGGTGAGCCGCGACGAGGCCGTGCTGCCCGTGGGCGGGTACGCGTACCGCGAGCAGGACCACACCCTCGCCCGGCTCACGACCGACGGCCTGCCGGGCGACAAGCCGCTGTTGCTGGTCGTCACCGCCAACCTCAAGAAGATGGCCGCCAAATACGGCACGTTCGGGCTCCGGCTCGCGCTCTGCAACGCGGGCTGCGGACTGTCCACCGCCCGCAAGGTCGCCGGCCATCTCGACTTGGACTTCTCACTGGTCACGGACTGGGACGACCGCCTGCTGAGCGAGTACCTGGGTCTCTCCCTGACCGAAGAACCCATCGCCGCAGTCATGGAAGTGGGCTGAACCATGCGATCCGACTCGTCCATGATGCAACCGGTGCTCGAGACCTTCGCCTCGCGTGACCGTACGAGCGACGGCCTCGCGGCGCACCGGTCACCGATGCCGTTCGCGGACGCCACGCCCGTCGCCATCGACGAGCAGGAGACGGCCCCTGGGCACCCCCGTGACCTGCGCGACGTCCTGGTGGCCCGGCGGTCGTCCTTGCAGTACGCGGACGAACCCGTGTGCACGGACCTGGTTCTGGGCTTGTTGCAGCAGGCGTTGGGGCGTGACTCCGGTGACTGGGGGCTGGATGACGAGACCGGCCCGCTCGAGGCGTTCGTCTTCGCGCTGCGCAGCGAGGGGAAGCCGGCCGGGGTCTACCGGGTCACCTCGCGGGAGTCGTCGTTCATCGCCCCGGCCTCGGTCGTCGCCGATCCCGAACTCCTGGGGGTGCAGCGGGAGTTCGCCGACGCCGGCGGCATCGTCAGCGTCTACGCCAACCTCGACCGCGCGGACTCGTGGGCGGGATCGCACGGTTACCGGCTGTGTGTGGTGCGTGCCTCGATGGCCCTCTACGACTTCCACCTGAGCTGTCAGTCCCATGGTCTCGTCGGCACCATGTTCGGCGGGTTCATCGGCTCGGCTGTCCGCAACGTGATCCAGAGCGACGGTGTGACCCGGCACCCTCTGCTCGCCGCGACCTATGCCCACCCGGTGCGGTGATCGTCGAAAGTGAGTGAGTCGATGTCCTACGAGGGTGCGTCGCACGCCACTGGCGTCGTCCTCGCCCGCCCGGATGTATCCGCGCTGCGCACGAGGAAGGGAGCGTGGATCGGTGTCGGCACCTCGTCCTTCACGGTCAAGGGTGCGGCCGCCTACGTGGTGGTCTCGACGCTCCTCGGCCGGTCGGACGGCAGTCGCACAGGCCATGACCTGGTGGACGAGTTCCCGGCAGGGGCGCGCCCGGCGGTGTCGCGGGTGCTCGACGCGCTGGTCGCGCATCGGTGCGTGACCCTCCTCGACGCGCCGCTCGCCCGGCAGGTCGATCTCAGAGGCCCTGCGGCACAGTGGCTGATCCCGTACTTCTCGCAGCTGACGGACGAGCCGGTACGCGCGCTGGACCGCGTGCTCGCCACCACCCTCCATCTGTACGGACGCCCCGACTGGCTGGGCCGCCTGCGCCAACTCATTGATTCGGCACCGCTGTTCGGGCTGCGGACCGAGTTCCGTACGGTCTCGGACGAGGACCCGGTGCCGCGGTGGGGCGACGCCGGCCTGGTCGTCGTCGACGCGGACGGCCTCCCGCACGAGCGCACCGTGCGACTGCAGGACGCGCTGCTCGACCGCGGCGTACCGCACGGCATCGTGGGCGAGGCCGGCGGGCGCCACTGGATCCTCTGGTCCGACGCCGGGTCGACCGGCTGCTGGGACTGCCTGTGCCGCTACGGTCGCGCGGCCCAGCCGGACGCTCCGGCCGGCACCGCGTCACCGGCGCCGGACGAGTGCGCGGCGGCGGCACTGGTGCACGCGATCTACCAGCGCGGTGCCGGGCTCGGTGAGCACGCGGCAGCGGCGGTTTCCCTGCCCCTCGGCACCAGCCTGCCGACGGTGAAACCGCATCCGGTGTGGTCGACCGCGGGCTGTCGCTGTCATCGGGCCGTGGTGCCACCGGTCACCGGTGATCCGCGCGACGACGCGGAAGAGGCCCTGGTCCGCCGCAACATCGTCAGTCCCGAGGACGACAGCCGGCTGGACGACGACCACGAGCGGATCATCGGCACCCTGGCCGGCTGGACGGACGAATTCGCCGGCCCGTTCCGGTACTTGGACGGGGGCGAACTGCCCCAGGTCCCGTTCGGGCAGGCCCGGGCCACCGTCCTCGCCGGGCTCGCCGAGACGTGCCGGGTCCGTGAGGTCACGGCCGTCACGTTGTCGTCCCGGGAGGCCCTGTACCAGGCAGCGCTCAACGGCCTGGAACTGTTCGCCGCGCAGCCCGACGGGCCACCGCCGAACCTGGGCGCCGGATGGACCCTGGACGAGGCGATCTACCGTGCCCTGCTGCGGCAGTCGATGTCACGGCCGGCCGACGACGCCGAGCCGGTGCACCTGTCCGACGACGCCCTGGGCCACGACGAATGCGTCAGGTTCAGCCGGTACATCCTGCGGGGTGTCGCCCGCACCCGTGGCCAGGAGGACCTGCGCTGGTTCGGCACCCGCCTGCCGAACGGCGTCCACCGCGTCTCCGGGCGCGACACCGGGTCCGGGCGGCGCGACACCGGGAACGTGGTCACGCGGGGCGCGGGCGCCTGTTACGCGGAAGCGGTGTCCACGGCGTTGCTCCGGCTGGTCAACGACGACGGTGCTCTGGTTCCGGTCAACCCGCACTTCCGCACCTGGGCCGAGGTGTGGCGGCACATCGCACGACCGGAACACGTGGAAGTGACCGCGCGAACGGTTCCCTTCGCGCGACACGAGGTCCGACTGGTGGAGGTGACATGAGTACAAAAACGCACGTGCCACTCGCCGCGGACCTGGTCGCCGCTCTGTCGGCCGGCACCGGAGCACCGCAGCCCGCGGAGATACTCCTGGGTCCGCTGACCGACCCCGCACGGGTCCACGCCGGCGCGGACGGATCGGGGCGCGGCATCGCCGTGTTGTTCTGGTGCGGCAGCATCCACGTCCTGGCCTACGACCTGGCGCACGAGAGCGGCGGCTGCCCGCGCTGCCTGGCGTGGTTCCTCACCAGGCAAGTGGACTCCGCCGACCTGCCGTTCGGGGAGCCGTCCGAGAGCGAATCCGCGGGCGGCGGGCGCAGCCGGGCGCTCTGGCAGCAGGCCGGTCCCGCGCTGCGCGCCGTCGTCACCGGGATCGCGACGCTGTTCCTGCGGGAGGACTCCCCCGCCGGCACACTCGCCACGGTCGACCGGGCCGGCGGCGTGGTGCGGCGGGGAAACGTCCCGCCGAGGACGGGATGCCCGGCCTTGCGGTCGGCGGCGGCCACGACCGCGATCGCGTTCGGCTCCGCGCCCGAGCTGCTCGAGAAGGCCGACGGGGCGCTCCGCTCCCGGCTTCCGCTGCCGCCGACGCTCACGTCCGACTACCTGGGACCGCACTCGCTGTTCCGTGAACCGCTCGCCGATCTGGACGGCCCGGTCCCCACGGCGCAGGTGAGCCTGCCCCTGGGCAACGGCACGCAGGAGCCCGGCGTCGGCCGGTCCCGGAGCTTCGCCAGGAGCAGGACGACCGCGGTCCTGGAGGGCCTGGAGCGCCACACCGGCTTCTGCCACCAGCCGTCCGAGGGCACCGTGCGGGCCTCGCTCACGGAGTTGGGGAAGAGGGCCATCGATCCCCGCACCCTCGGATACCACGCCGACGAGGAGTACGCGCGGGACGACTTTCCCTTCGCGCCGTTGGACGAGGACGAACCGGTGGACTGGGTCCCGGTCACGCCGCTCGGCCACGGCCCGGCCCGGTACCTCCCGGAGGTCGCGCTCTCCTGGGTGCGCCGGACCGGCGCACGGACGTCGTTCTTCTACGACACGTCGAACGGCTTCGCGCTGGGCCGCAGTCATGAGGAAGCGACCCTGCACGGGCTCTTCGAGATCGTCGAACGGGACGCGTTCCTGCTCACGTGGTACCGCAAACTGCTCCTGCCCGAACTCACCTTGGGACCGGCCGACAGCGGCATCAGGGACTTGATGGAGCGCGTCGAGGTCGTCACCGGGTTCCGGGTCCGCCTCTTCTGGGCGACGCTGGACATCGACGTCCCGGTCGTGCTGGCGCTCGCCCAGCGCGACGCGGACGCGGGCCCCTGCACGCTCGTGTCGACCGCGGCCGGCCTGTACCCGCGGGACGCGGCCGAGTCCGCCATCTTCGAGGTCGCCGCACGCGTGGCCTCCATCCGGCACATGTTCGACGACGACCCGGTGCACCGACAGCGGATGGCGGAGGACTTCAGCGCGCTGCGCACCATGGAGGACCACAGTCTGCTCGGCGCCCTGCCCACGTCCCGGGAGTGGTTCGCCTTCCTGACGACACCGGACAGACCCGAGGTCAGTCTCACCGCGGCCGCTGCGACGGCCCCGCGGTTCGCCACCCTCGACAAGGATCTCGACCATCTGCGACAGCAGATCGAGGCCGCCGGTCTGGACGTCTACGCGGCCGATGTCACCACGCGGGAGCTGCGCTGGCGCGGCCTCGTGTGCACACGCAGCTTCGTACCCGGATGCCTGCCGATGACGTTCGGTCACAGCACCCGGCGCCTTGAGGGGCTGCCGCGGCTGCACGGTGGATCGCTCCCCTGCGCCTCCCGGCTGGCTCCCGGCCAGACCCCGGCGGACGTTCCGCCACACCCCTTTGCGTAACCCGCTGGTAAGAGAAGGAGAACCTGCTCGTGCGAACGGATGAGCCTTCGGAGCCTCCGGCCGACTCCACCGCGAGGGTCAGCCCCTACGTCCTCTTCCGGCGCAGTCGGCTGCCTGTGGCGGAACTCGATGACCTCCGGTTCGACGAGCCCTGGGCGCGGATCGAGGAGAGCCGGCGCCTCCGGGCGGAATGTGCCCGGCGTGCGGGAGAGGTGTCCGATCGTCTGGCCGGATGCGTGCCGCACGTGGACGAGTCGGTGCGGGCCGAGCTCGTCCGGCTGCGCCGTGACGTCTACAACCAGCGTGCCGAGCCCGCCGCACGGCGGTTCGACGTCGTGGCGCCGCACCTGGACGCCGACGCGGTCGCCGGGGTGCGGGAGTGGTTCGACCTCGTTCGGCGGACGCACGGCTGCGAGGCCGAGTCGCGGTCGGTGTTCGACGACCGGATGCGGTCGGCGCGCGCCGGTTTCGGCCGGCTCTTCGAGCACGACTCGATGGCGAGGAGCATCCAGCTCTCGGGCGACCAGCTGTACGAGAGCCTGCGCCAGTACGCCTCCGGTGAACTCGGTTCGGTCAAACCGAGCCGACGGCGGGTCCTTGAGTCCTCGCTGGTGAACTTCGCCTATCGCGCCGCGCTGAAGCCCTCTCCCTTCGGCCGGTTCACCGAGGTCGGGGCCTTCCCGCTGGATCTGCCGGAGGGCGGCCACCCCCCGTCCGAGCCGCGGACGTACTCGACGGCGACACTGAACCGGGTGTTGGTGAACTGGCTGGCCGCCGGGCTGCGACGCGTCGACGGCGGCATCGACCTCGGCCAGGTGCTGCTGAACTCGTCGCTGCGCGCGGACGAGAAGACGATCCAGTTCATCGGGCTCGTGCCCGCCGCCAACGAGCACGGCCTCGCGGAGGCGGTCGTCCGCCTCAGGCGCGACAAGGTCGTCGAGCGCCTCCTGGCCGTGATGGCCACGGGCTCGGCATCGGTGCCGGAGGTGCTCGGGGCGCTGACCGAGCTGACCGGCGATGACGCGGTCAGCAGGAAGGCCCTGCGGGCCCTGATGCGGACCGAGTTGCTGTACGTCAGCCCCGGACTCGACGAGCAGGACCCGGGGTACTCCGAGAAGCTGGCGGGTGTCCTCAGCGCCGGGACGACCGAGCCTGTGTCCGCCCTGAGGCGTCACTTCGACACCCTCCGGGAGCTGGAGTCGGCGCTTTCCGACGCGCCCGTGGAGAAGCGCAGACCGCTGCTCCGCGCCGCGGACCAGGCCATCACCGGTGTCGCGGAGCTCTGCGAGATGGGAACGCCTCCTGCCGACATCTCCCGGGCGCCGGTGTACGAGGACCTCTGGACGCCGGACCGGCCCGCCACCTGGAGCCGGGACGCCCTGTCCGGGAGCGTCCCCGCGCTGGAGAGTCTGTGGCGGCTGGCGTCGATGCTCGACTACGGCCACACGAAGCGGCTGGGGTTGTACGCCTTCGCGGCCACCACCTTCGCCGACCGCGAGACCGTGCCCTTCGTGACGTTCTTCGACAAGCTCATCCAGCTGTCGGAGGCCGAGCAGGACGCGGTGTTCTGGGGGCGTGGCTCCACCGCGGCGGAGACGTTCCTGGCGCAGCGCACCCAGGCCCTGCGTGACATCGGCGGGCAGTTGGTGCCCGAGGACGGCGTCGTCCGGATGACACCGGAAGCGCTCAAGGACGCGTGCGCGGGCGTGGAGGACTGCGTCGACCCGGACTCGATCACCTTCCGCGTGCAGTTCGCCGGCGGCGGGCCGTCGCCCGAGGTCGTGGTGAACGGAGTGCTGACCGGATACGGCGTCTACTTCTCGCGCTTCGCGTCGTTCGTCGAGGGATCCGCCGCCGAGGGCTGGACGCTTCGGTCCGCCGTCCGGGAGCACCTGCGGAAGGCCTTCCCGGGGCAGGTGGACCTCAACATGGTCGCCGGGCTCAACTTCAACCTGCACCCGCCTCTCACCGACCGGGTGCTGAACTATCCCGGCACCTGGCCGACAGCACCGGAGATGAAGGCCTACAGCCTCGACAGGCTGATGATCCGGATCGACCACGCCCGTCGCGGGCTGCTCCTGTGGGATCCCGACCTGGACGAGGCCGTCCACCTGATCCCCATGAACTTCCTGCTCCCCATCGTGACCCCGGTCCTCTACCAGGTGCTGGAGGTGCTGAGTCCGACGATCCGGTACAACTGGAATCCGATGGACGACATCGGGCGCGCCATGGGTCATCGCGGGTACCCCGGATCGGCGCCCCGGCTGGTGGTCGGTGACGTCGTCGCCCACCGCCGTTCCTGGACGGTGCCGGCACGCGACATCCCGGGCCTGTCCGAGCTGAGCAAGGACTCGTACGCGGCGCTGCTGCGCTTCGACGAGTGGCGCGGCGAACAGGGCCTGCCCCAGCACGCGTTCGTGCTGACACAGCGTCTGGACGAGTACAACTTGCTGTCCGGGCTGGTCGAGGAGATCCCGCGCGACTGGACCGACTTCAGTCACCTGCACCGGGCCAGTGTCCACAAGCCCATGTACGTCGACTTCCGCAATCCGTACCTGGTGCGGAGCTTCGCCAAGTCCGCGTTGTCGCGGGACGACGTCTACGTGTCCATCCGAGAGTGCATGCCGGCCACCAACGAGTACGGGGGTTGCGGACCGGCAGCGGCAGAGGAGTTTTTCGTTGAGCTCTACCGAGATCGATCGTGACGGTGACTGGCGTGCCCTCCACACCTACCTGCCGATGTCGCTGCAGACCGCCTTCCTGCGGGATGTGATCCGGCCGGCCGTGCGGGACGCCGGGGTGCAGGACAGCTTCTTCTTCCTGCGCTACTGGCAGGGCGGTCCGCACATCCGGCTCAGGATCCAAGGGGCTTCCGAGCAGACCGTCGAGTCGGTGCGCGCCACGCTGGCCGCGGCGGTACCGGCACTGACCGCCGAGCAGACCGCCGAGTTCGAGCAGCAGGCTTCGCTCCAGCCGGGCCTGGCCGATCTGGAAGGGGCGAAGCCCGAAGAGGTCAGGGCGCCGGGCACCGTCGAACACAACCTCTACTCGCCCGAATACAGGAAGTACGGCGGCACCACGGGCATCCGCATCGCCGAAGAGCTGTTCCGCTCCACGTCCGCGGCGATCCTCGACCTCCTCGTCGGCCGTACGGATGCCGAACTCAAGGCTCCGGCGGGGCCGGCCATCCGCGTCATGGCCATGTCCCTCAAGGGCTCCGGACTGGACATGGAGCAGAGCCAGGACTTCCTCCGGGTCTACGAGGAGGAATGGCGCAGATGGGTGCCGCCCGGGTACGAAGAGAAGTGGGCGGACATGTACGAGAAGACGCGCGGCATGGTGATCCGCCTGTGCGGCGCGGTCTGGCGCGACGGGATCACCGACGTTTTCCACGACACCTACGCCACCGCCCTGAAGTCCACGAGGACGGCGCAGACCACATCGACGGACGGCGACCTCACGGATCTGGTCCTGGACAGGACTCCGTATGTCCACTGCCTGGCCAACTACATTCACACGACCAACAACCGCCTGGGGATCCTGCCCCTGGCCGAGGCATTCCTGGCGTATGTCATCCAGCGGGCCCTGACGGAACTGCGGGCCGATTAGACGACGCGGACGCATCAGCCGGGTAAACCACGGCAATACACTGGACCAGTACGGAATTAAATATTCCGTCCGCGCCCGGTGTTATTGCCATGCCCAAATTCAACCCAGAAAGACAGCTTCATTTTTTTCTCGAGAATTCTTGCCAAAACTCCGACCGCCACCACTACTATGGTTCGCGAACCCCGAACCCACGAAGGGAGGTGTTCCAAGTGGATGCTGTTGAGGAATTCGACCTGAGCGCTCTGGAGATTTCGGATCTGATTGAAGATTCGAACTACAGCGACGAGACGCTTTCCCAGGTCATGGCGGCCTCGTGCACGACGACGGGCTGTACGACCAGCTCCTCGTCGTCCTCCTCGTCCTGACCCGGACAGCGAGGCACGTCACTGCCGTCGGGCGCCATTCGCGAAATGCGCGCCCGCCGGCAGTGACAACCAGCGGCTCCTTATGGTCAGCAACCCCGAAGGGAGGTAACCCGAGTGGAATCTTCGGAAGAGCTCGACCTGAACGCTCTGGAAATCTCGGATCTGATCGACGATCTGGGCCACAGCGACGAGACGCTTTCGCAGGTCATGGCGGCGTCGTGCGTGGGCACCGCCGGCTCGTGCAGCTCGACGTCCTCGTCGTCCTGACCCGGGCGGCGAGACAGGTCACTGCCGTCGGGCGCCATTCCTCGAATGCGCCCGCCGGCAGTGATGTGACCGGAGGTCCCTGTCCTCCTCGGCCAGGTGCATCGTGACCCATGGAGTTTCGTGTGCATGTCTTTGTGACGATCCCTCTCGACAGAGGTGACACGACGCTGCCGCGGACCATCCGTGGTTTCCTCATCGACCTGTTCGCTCCGCAGCAGCCGCCCTGGCCGGGTGACTACTACTTCGTACGCACCTGGGACCGGACGAACGGGCTCGACTGCCTGCAGGTCAGCCTCCAGTCCGACAGGATCACCGCGGCCGAGGCGCGTGACCGGGTCCACCGGGTCGCGGACGTCCGCGGCTTGCGGCCGGCCGTGGCGGAGGTCCCCGTCGAGGCGGTCCCCTCGCCGCTGTGGAACTGCGGGATCGGCGGGGCCGGGTTCGACGCCGCCTCCAAACGGCTCTACCGCGCCGCGGCGCCGGTTCTCGTCCGGGCCGCTTCGGCGCTCGACGGCGACAAGGCCCGGGCGTACCTGCTCGCGCTGCGCCTGATGGCCGCCAACACGGGGGCCACCGTGCTCGAGTCCGAACAGCGACAGCTGTCGTCCCGCGGCTTCGACGAGCTGCTCAGCCTGCGGATGCTCAGCTACCGCTCGCACTACGAAGGCGCCAAGAACGCGCAGGCCAAGGATCCCGACTCCTTCGAACGTCGATGCGCCCTGTACTACGACAAGCTCGGCGCACACGCTCGAGACATCGTCCGCACCTGGGCGTCGTCGGCGGCGCCCGCCGCCGGCGACGAACCGGCTCGCGCCTGGGTGGACTTCGTCCGGCAGCACTTCGGCGCACTGCGCGAGCAGTGCCGCGCCGGACTCATCGCCCACGAGGGTCCCACGCTCGACGAATTCAACGAACGCACCGACGGCGCGGCACCGCCGAGCGACTTTCACACGGGCCTGTCCGAGGAAATGTCGGACCTCCTGCACCGGAACCCGGACTTCCTGGCCTACCGGGTCCAGACGAGCCTGCTGTACAGCTGTCTCTACACGATGGGATTCAACCTGGCCGAGCGTTTCCTTTTCTGCTACATCCTCGCCCGCGCCAACGAGAACGTCTCGGGCAAGGCCACCGAGGAGTTGACGGAAGGACTCGACGCCGTCGCCAAGGAATTCGCGAAGCGATAGTTCCGTCATCGGAAGTCGTCTGGATCTGGCTCCGCACGTCTCCTGCTACGCGATGGTCCGACCGAAATAGACCTCAACGGAGGAAAATCATGCACATTGTGCTCGCTAATGTGCCGTGGAGTCCGATCGGGTTTCCATCTCTGGCACTCGGACTGCTCAAGAGGCTCACGCTCAAGGAATTCCCCGACGCCCAGGTCGACGTGGTGTACGGAAACCTCGACTTCGTGGACTGGATCACCTCGCGCCGCCCCGATTTCAGCTACGAGGACTACCGGTACTACGACCTCGAGAGCTGCTACATCGGGACCGGTGACTGGGTCTTCTCCTCGGCCCTCTACCACGACCCGAAGTGGAAGGTACCGGAGTTCCTCGAGAAGTTCGGCCCCCAGGCGACGACCGACCCCGGGCAGGACCTCGCGCACGGAACGACCGTGGAGAGCCGGACTCAGACCACGCTGTGGCTGCACGAACACGTCGAGGAGTTCACCGACGAACTCGCCGAGCGCATCGCCTCCGGCGAGCCCGATGTCGTCGGTTTCACCACCACGTTCCAGACCCTCACGGCATCCCTGGCGGTCGCCCGGCGGCTCAAGGAGCTGTCGCCCCGGACGGTGACCGTGTTCGGCGGCGCCAACTGCGAAGGGCCGATGGGCGAGGCGCTGCACCGCAACTTCGGCTTCATCGACTATGTGGTCCGCGGCGAGGGCGAGCTGGCCTGGCCGGGGCTGCTGCGCTCACTGCGCGGCGACGAGCCGGCCTTCGAGGCCGTCCCCGGTCTGTGCTGGCGGGACGCGAGCGGGACCTCCGTGTTCAACGCGGTGAGCACCAAGCCCCTGCCTCCGGCCGCGATGGTCCTGCCCCACTACGACGAGTACTTCGAGCAGTTCGCGAAGTCGCACGCCCGGTTCTGGGTGGAGCCCAGGCTGGTCATCGAGAGCTCCCGCGGCTGCTGGTGGGGCGAGAAGCACCACTGCACCTTCTGCGGTCTGAACGGCGCCAGCATGATGTTCCGCAGCAAGCGGCCGGACCAGTTCATCGACGACCTCGTGACGCTCGCGAAACGCCACCGGGTCCTCGACGTGATGATCGTGGACAACATCCTGGACATGGCCTACCTGGACTCGCTCCTGCCGCGGCTCGCCGAGGCGGAGATCGACTTGCGGCTGATGTACGAGATCAAGGCCAACCTGCGCTACGAGCAACTCGAGATCATCTCGAAGGGCGGCGTGGTCTGCATCCAGCCCGGGGTCGAGAGCCTGAGCAGCAAGGTGCTCAAGCTCATGGACAAGGGCGTCTCCGGCTGCCTGAACGTACGCATGCTGCGGGACGCCGAGTCACTGGGCCTGACCGTCATCTGGGCCTACCTCTACGGTTTCCCCGGGGAGACGGACCAGGACTACGCCGAGATCATCGAGCAGTTCCCGAAGCTGCACCACCTGGGCCCGGCCGGCGGGGACGACCGGCTCGCGGTCCAGCGCTTCGCCCCGTACTTCGAGAACCCCTCGCTGGGCTTCCAGGAGCGGTGGGCGGCCTCTCAGTACGCGCTCACCTACGACCTTCCCGAGAAGGAACTGTTCGACATCGCGTACATCTTCGACGCGACGCACCAGGGCATCGGGAACGACATGGCGTGGAAGCTGAGGGCCGGGCTGGACGAGTGGCGCGACCAGCACTGGCGCAGCCAGTTGTCCTACTTCGAGACCGACGAGGGCATCACGATCACCAACACCCGGCCGGGCTTCGACTGGGACGTCATCCAGCTCACCACCGACGTCGAGCGCGCGCTCTTCCAGCTGCTCGACCAGCCGAGGACGCCCGAGTACCTCGCACGCGAATGCGCGAAGCGGTTCGGGCAGACGGACGTCGGCGCCGTCATCGACCGATGGATGGAGCTGGGTCTGATCTTCACGGACGCCGGCCGGATGATCCACGTCGTCACCAAGGACCGCAACCAGCGGTTCATGCAGATCCAGGTGGGCCAGGGGCTGTCGGCGTCCGGCCGACCGTCTCCGACGCCCGTGGCAGTCTGAGGGGTGCGTGCGCAGTGCCAGCGATGAACGAGGTCACGACCGGTCCCGGCAGCGGGTTCGACGTCCGGTTCAGCCTGTGGCGCCACGGTGACGCGGCGGTACGGGCCATGCCGGACATGCATCTCGGCGACCGCGTGCTCGGCGGCGAGGTCATGGACGAGGCCCGTCGGATCCATCAGTCCGAGGCGCGGTTCGTGTCGATCGAACCCGTGGTCGACCTCAGTGGGCGGCCCGGGACGGAGCACATGATCCCCGTGCTGTCCTTCATCCGCGAACTCACCAGCTACGGCGTGGAAGTGGACTGGCGGGCGCGTCTGGCGCCGGACGGCCCCGAGTGGTGGGCGTTCAGCCACCTCTTCCCCCCGTCGGTCCTGGAGGGCCCGCGCGGTGACGAGGTGCTGGCCGTCTGGCGGGCGAGGTACCACGTCGGCCGGTGCTTCCTGCGCCGGGGGCCGGGCTTCGTGCAGATCCGGGACCGGCGCCACGCCGGTCTGCGCCGGCTCACGATCTCGGACAGCGCCCTCGTCTCCGCGATCGAGTCGTTGCTGGCCGACCGCGCGGCGTTCTCCCTGCCGGATGCGGCGATGTCGGTGTTCGAGAAGCAGCGCCTGGTCATCCGGATCGGCGACGCGCTCTGGTGGGCGCCGTACCGGCTGAGGCGCTGGGCGTTGCCGTCCTGGGAGGTATGAGCGGCGTGTACATCCAGATCGTCATCTGGAACCTGGAGAAGTCGGACGCCACGGTCGAGAGCCTGCGCGAGTACCTCCGTGACTACGCGGTGGACGCGTTCTCCACGCTCAGGGGGATGCGGATGAAGACCTGGTTCGCGGACGCCGAGAGGGGTTACTGGGGGGCGGTGTACCTCTGGGACGGCGTGAACATGCAGAATCCGCTGTCGGTGAGCCGGGCGATCGAACTCATCGGCTACCCGCCGACGTCCACGAGCGTTTTCGCGGTCGAGGCGATCGCGGAAGGCATCAGCGCCATCGAGTCGTTCGAGGGCGTCGGGCGCGCCTTCGAGGAGGTGTCCGCCGCGGACCCTGCCGGTGAATCGGCGTGACTCGATCCGTCAGTGGTGATCGCCGGCGTGTGAGGTGGTCACCACTGACGAACGCTCAGCGGTTGGCCGCGAGGTTCCGGTCGATCCTCTCGTGCAGCGCGATTCCGAGGGAGACGGAGACGTTGAGGGACTCCGTCGAGCTCATCATGGGGATCGAGACCGAGGCCGACGACGCCTTCTCGAACAGGTCGGAAGGCCCGCCCTTCTCGCTGCCGAACAGCAGGGCCAGCCGGTCGGGGCTGTCTCCGAGTTGCTTCACGGAAATGTCGCCGTCCGCCTTGAGCGTCATCAGCTTCATGCCGCTGTCCCGGATGAAGTCGATGGCTTCCTCGCGGCCGGAGAGAACCACGGGAAGCGAGAAGACGTAACCCCGGCTGGCCCGTTGCAGCCGCCGGTCCGCGATGCTGGTGATATCGCTGTCGACCAGGATGATCCCCGACGCTCCGAGCGCGAGGGACGTCCGCACGATCGCACCGATGTTGCCGACGATCTTCACCCCGTCGAGGACGACGACGTCCCCGCTCCGGCTCGCGATGTCGCTGAACCTGGCCGGGCGGGGGACGCGGGCGATGCCGAACGTCTTGGCCTTCCGCTCGCCCTTGAACAGCTGGTTGACGATCGAGGAGTCGATGAGGCGGACCGGAATGTTCTGCCGCCTGCACAACTCCAGCAACTCGGGCGGAAAAGGACTGCTGTCGCTGCCGTAGACCTCGATGAACTCCACCCCGGCCGCGATGCTGTGCGTCAGCGGCTCGACGTCCTCGATCAAGGTCGTCTTGATGTTGGATCGCGACGGCTTGGTGACGTCGATGATCCGCTGCACCGCCGGATCGGACGGATTGTCGATGATGTCCAGCTCAGTCATGGTCGTCCTGTTCTTCCCCGTTCGAGGCCGCGCGGTTCACGATAGCAAGATCTCAACTCCCGACGTGCCCGAGCCCTAAGGGACTGTAAGGACTTGGCTCCCGGCATTGAGCGACTCTGTTCGCGCCGTCGACTCTGTGTGCTCCCGGGCCGCAGACAAGGGAGTTCCGATGGCCACACAGACCACCGCCGAGCGTGCGCGGAAACCGCGCCGCGACGAACGCAGGGTCGTCAGCAACATCGTGCGCGGATCGATCGGCAATCTGATCGAGTGGTACGACTGGTACGCGTACACCGCCTTCAGCGTCTACTTCGCCTCCGTCTTCTTCCCCTCCGGCGACCAGACCGCCCAGCTCCTGAACACCGCCGCGGTGTTCGCCGTCGGCTTCCTGATGCGGCCGATCGGCGGCTGGGTCCTGGGCCGGTACGCCGACCGCCGTGGCCGCCGCGCGGCGCTGACGCTGTCGGTGACGCTCATGGCGGCCGGTTCGCTGATCGTCGCGCTCACCCCGTCGTACGGTTCGATCGGGGTCGCGGCGCCGGTCCTCCTGGTCACCGCGCGGCTGCTGCAAGGTCTGTCGGTGGGCGGTGAGTACTCGACCTCCGCCACCTACATGTCCGAGGTCGCCTCGCCCGGCCGCCGCGGCTACTACTCCAGCTTCCAGTACGTCACCCTCATCGCCGGCCAGCTGACCGCGCTCGGCCTGCAGATCGTGCTGCAACAGCTGCTCAGCCCCGCGCAGATGGAGTCCTGGGGCTGGCGGGTCGCGTTCGTCGTCGGCGCCGCGGGGGCGGTGGTCGTGCTGTGGCTGCGGCGCGGCATGGACGAGTCCGAGAGCTTCGAGCGTGCCGCGTCGGAAGGCGAGCAGGAGCGCGGCGGCCCGGCCCGCGGCAGCCTGCGGCTGCTGCTGTCCTACCCGCGGCAGTGCCTGGTCGTCGTCGGGCTGACCATGGGCGGCACGCTGTTCTTCTACACCTACACCACCTACCTGCAGAAGTTCATGGTCAACACCAGCGGCATCGCCAAGCCCACGGCGGCCTGGATCAACTTCTTCGCGCTGCTGGTGTTCGTCGTGCTCCAGCCGGTCATGGGCCTGCTCTCCGACCGGGTGGGGCGGCGTCCCCTGCTGATCGCGTTCGGGGTGCTGGGCACCGTGGTCGTGGTGCCCTCGCTGACCCTGCTGTCGCACACCAGCGACCCCGTGTACGCGTTCCTGCTGATGGTCGGGCCGCTGGCCGTCAGTTCCCTGTACACCTCGATCAGCGCGGTGGTGAAGGCCGAGCTGTTCCCCACCTCGATCCGGGCGCTCGGCGTCGGCCTGCCGTACGCGCTGACCGTGGCCGTGTTCGGCGGCACCGCCGAGTACGTCGCCCTCTGGTTCAAGAACGCCGGACACGAGAACTGGTACTTCTACTACGTCACCGCCTGTGTCCTGATCTCGCTGCTCGTCTACATTCGGATGCGCGAGACCTCCGACGCGTCGCCGCTGGACGAGGACGATTCCCGGTCTCGCGGCTGACGAGCGGGAAGGAGGCGACCGTGCGGGTGCTGCTGGCCGAGGACGACGACGGTGTGGCGGGCGCGCTGACCGAGGCGCTGTACGACAACGGCCACCTGCCGGCCCGGGTGCTGCGCGGCGAGGACGTGCTCGCCCGGCACCGGCAGGCGGACCTGCTGCTGCTCGACCTCGGCCTGCCCGACCTGGACGGCCTGGAGGTGCTGCGCAAGCTGCGCGCGGTCAGTGCCCTGCCGGTGGTGGTGCTCACCGCGCGGGGCGACGAGCGGTCGGTGGTGCGCGGTCTGCGGCTCGGCGCCGACGACTACCTGGTCAAGCCGGTCCGGCTGGCCGAGCTGCTGGCCCGTATCGAGGCCGTCACCCGCCGCGCCACGGCACCCGCCGCCCCGGCCTCGCGCGTCGTCCGCGTCGGCGACGTCGAGGTCGACCTCGACGCGCGCCGGGTGACGGTCGGCGGCGCCGAGGTGCGGCTGACCCCCAAGGAGTTCGAGGTCCTCGCCGCGCTGGCGGCCCGGGCCGGCACGGCGGTCAGCCGCCAGCAGCTGATGGACGAGGTGTGGGGCGACGCCTTCCTCGCCGTGTCCCGCTCGCTCGACGTGCACCTGACCCAGGTGCGGGCCAAGCTCGGCCGCCCCGAGGTGCTGACCACCATCCGCGGCTTCGGCTACCGCTTCGGCGACTGAGCCGGTCACGGACGGCAGGCCTGTTCATGCGCACCCGCGTCCTCACCGTGGTCCTGGCCTTCGTGGTCCTCGCCGTGGCCGGCTTCGCCGTCCCGCTGCTGGCCGTCACCGCCGCGCAGCGCACGCAGCAGCTCGTCGCGGCGCGCACCGCCGATCTCGACCGTTTCGCCGGGCTGGCCGAGCAGGCCGCCGAGAGCGACGACACCGGCGCGCTCACGGCCGACGTCCGCCGCTACACCGCCCTCTACGGCGAGGCCGTCGTGGTCGTCGACGCCCGCCGCGCCCCGCTGGTGCAGACGGGCGGCCTGCGCGCCGCCGACCCGGCCGTCGCCCGGCTCGTCGACGCGGCGCTGCGCAACCAGCCCGTCTCGCCCGGGGGCACGCTGCGGCCCTGGTCCCGGACCGACCGGCTGCTCGCCCGGCCCGTGGGCACCGGCACCAGGGTGTCCGGCGCGGTGGTGCTGCGGGCCTCGGTGCGGGCCGCCGCGGACGACATCGCCCTGCGGTGGGCGCTGGTGCTGGCCGGCGCCGGTCTGTTCGCCGTGGCCTGTGTGCTGCTCGCCCGTCGGGCCACGCGGTGGGTCGTACGGCCGCTGCACCGCCTCGACCGCGCGGTCGGCACCCTGGCCGCCGGACTGCCGCCCGAGCACGCGCGGGCGGGCGGCCCGCCGGAGCTGCGGCAACTGGCCACCGGCTTCAACCGCATGGCCGACGCGGTCACCACCGCGCTGGAACAGCAGCGACGGCTGGTCGCCGACACCTCGCACCAGCTGCGCAACCCCCTGGCCGCCCTGCGGCTGCGCATCGACTCGCTCCAGCCCCATCTGCGCACCTCCGCCGGCCGCACCTACACCGGGGTGACGTCCGAACTCGAACGCATGGAGCACCTCCTCGACGACCTGCTCACGCTGGCGAACGCCGAGCACCGCGCCGGTGAGCTGGCCGTCACGGACGCGCGGGAAGCGGGCTGCGACGCGACGGCGGTCGCCGCGGCCCAGGTCCGGCTGTGGCAGCCGGTGGCCGAACAGGCCGGTGTCCGCCTGGAGTTCGCCGCCGGTCCTGCCGTCCCCATGGCGTGCCCGGAGGGGGAGCTGGCCCAGGTGGCCGACATCCTCTTCGACAACGCGATCAAGTACGCGGGGAGCGGCGCCCGCGTGGCGGCACGCTGCTTCACCGAGGGCGCGGACGCGGTGTTCGAGGTGCGGGACGACGGGCCGGGCCTGAGCACCGGCGAACTCTCGCGGGCGGGCACCCGCTTCTGGCGCTCGGATCGCCACCGCGAGGTACGCGGCAGCGGCCTGGGACTGGCGATCGCCGAGCGGCTGGTGGCCGGTCACGCCGGACACGTGGAGTTCACGGCGGCCGAACCGCACGGCCTGCGCGTCCGGGTCGTGCTCCCGAAGGGGCACGCGGCATGACCGGCCCCGCCCGCCCCACGCCCCGCCGCACTGTGCTGCGCGCCGTACTCGGCGCGGCGGGCACCGGCCTGCTCGCGGGCTCCGCGGCGGCGGACGCGCGGCGCGCGGACAGCGGCCCGCAGGGAGAGCTGAGGATCGCGACCGGCGAGACCGACGGGTTCTACGCGGCCTTCGGCCGACTGCTCGCGGCCCAGGTGACGGCCGTCTACCCCCGGCTGTCCTGCGAGGTGGTCCACAGCGAGGGCAGCGTGGCCAACGTACGGCTGCTCCGGGCCCGCCGGGCCGACGTGGCCCTGGCCCTGTCGGACATCGCGTGGGCGGCGTACGGCGGCACCGCGCCGTTCGGCCGCCGCGTCCCGCTGCGCGCGATCGGCAGGGTCTACGAGAACTACGTCCAGTTGGCCGTGCGCGCCGAGGCGCCCCTCCACAGGGTGTCCGACCTGGCGGGCCGCACCGTCTCGCTGGGCGCGCCCGCGTCCGGCGGTGCCGTGCTCGGCGACCGTCTGCTGCGCGTCGCGGGCCTGACCCCCGGCGCCGACGTACAGGTCCGGCATCTGCTGATGCCTGAGGCGGCCCGCGCGATGCGGGCCGGCGCGATCGACGCGCTGCTGGTCGCGGGGGGTGTACCGCTCCCCGTGCTGTCGGGGCTGGACACCCGCCCCGGCATCCGTCTGTTGCCCCTGTCCGGCCTGCTGCCCCGGCTGCGCGCCGGCCTCGGGCCGGAGGGGTCGGGGCTGGAGGCGGTGACGGTGCCGGCCGGGGCGTACCGGGGGACCCCCGAGGTGCCCACCATCGGCGTCGCCAACCTGCTGCTGTGCCGCCCCGGCCTCCCCTCCCCCGTCGCCGCCGCCCTCACCCGCGTCCTGGTCCGCCGGGCCACCCGGCTCGTCCCCGCCCCGGCGCTCGGCACCCAGTTCCTCGACGCCCGCAGCCTGATCTCCACCGGCGCCGTCCCCCTGCATCCGGGGGCGGTCGCGGCCTATCGCGAACTGCACGGCTAGTGAGGTTAGGATCCTGGTCATGGCCCTGACCATGAGCGACGTGGACCGGTTCGAGGCAGCCAGGCCCCGCCTGGAGGCCATCGCCTACCGGCTCCTCGGTTCCGCGAGCGAGGCCGAGGACGCCGTGCAGGACACCTTCCTGCGCTGGCAGGCCGCCGACGTCGACCGCGTCGAGGTCCCCGAGGCCTGGCTGACGAAGGTGCTCACCAACCTGTGTCTCAACCAGCTCACCTCGGCCCGCGCGCGGCGGGAGACCTACGTGGGCCAGTGGCTGCCCGAGCCGGTGCTCGCCGGGGACCCGATGCTCGGCCCGGCCGACACCGCCGAACAGCGTGAATCGCTCTCGTTCGCGGTCCTCGCCCTGCTGGAGCGCCTCTCCCCCAACGAGCGGGCGGTGTACGTCCTGCGGGAGGCGTTCGACTACCCGCACCGGGAGATCGCCGAGATCCTCGACATCACCGAGGCCGCCAGCCAGCAGATCTTCCACCGTGCCAAGAAGCACGTCGCGCAGGGCAGGGCCCGCACCGAGGTCGACGAGGCCGCCGCGCGGCGGATCGTCGACGAGTTCCTCGCGGCCGCCACGAGCGGCCGGACCGAGCCGCTCGTGCGGCTGCTCACCCAGGACGCCATCGCGGTCGGCGACGGCGGCGGGAAGGTCCCGGCCCGCGCCAGGGCCTTCGAGGGTGCCCTCGCGGTCGCGAAGTTCATGCGGGGCCTTTTCAAACCCGGCAAGGCCAAGCGCGACCTCGTCGGCGGATCGCCCGACGTCTACGCCACGACCGCCAACGGCGACCCGGCCCTCGTGGTGGTCCTCGACGGCCGGGTCATCGGCGTCATGTGCCTGGAGGTCACCGCCGAGGGCATCGCCGCGTTCCGCAGCCAGGTCAACCCCGACAAGCTCGAACGCGCGACCAGGCTGTGGGCGGCTTCCGACCACGGCGATCCCCTGCTCACGGTCTTCTGACCCTGCCGACCATGATGTGACCTGCTTCACACCGCATTCCTGTCAGGAAAGAGCGGGCCGCCCGGTTCAAGGGGCGAGTCCCGCTCAAGACAGGAGCCCGGAAAATGCAGCACCGCATCGTCGTCCTCGGAGCCGGCTACACCGGAGCCATCGCCGCCGGCCGCCTCGCCAGGCGGCTGCACCGTGAAGACGTCGCCATCACCCTCGTCAACGCCGAACCCGACTTCGTCGAGCGGGTCCGGATGCACCAGGTCGCGGTCGGCCAGGACCTCGGTCCCCGGCCCCTCGGCGAGATGTTCGCGGGCACCGGCGTCGAACTGAGGCTCGCGAAGGTCACCGGCGTCGACGTCGACCGCAAGGCCGTGACCGTCGTCGGCGTGAACGGCCCCGGCGAGCCGGAGACCGAGGAACCGGAGGCCGAGGAACTGGAGACCGAGGAGCTGGAGTACGACACCCTCGTGTACGCCCTCGGCAGCGGCTGGAACGACCAGGGCGTCCCCGGCGCCGCCGAGCACGCCCACCACATCGCCGGCCGGTCCGGCGCACTGCGGCTGCGCGAGCGCCTGGCCCGCCTGGACGCCGGAGAGTCCGTGGTCGTGGTCGGCGGCGGACTCACCGGCCTGGAGGCCGCGACCGAGATCGCCGAGGCGCGCCCGGACCTCGACGTCGCGCTCGCCGCCCGTGGCGAACTCGGCGACTGGCTCTCGTCCAAGGGCCGCCGGCACCTGCGGAAGGTCTTCGGCAAGCTGGGCATCACCGTCCACGAGCACGCCCTGGTCACCGGCGTCGAGGCCGACCGGGTCACCACGGCCGGCGGCGAGACGATCCCGGCCGCGGTCACCGTGTGGACCACCGGCTTCGCCGTCCACCCGATCGCGAAGGCCACCACCCTGGACGTCACCGACACCGGCCGGATCGTGGTCGACGGGACCATGCGCTCGGTCTCGCACCCGGACGTGTACGCCGTCGGCGACGCTGCCCTGGCCATGGGTCCGGGCGACAAGCCGCTGCGGATGTCGTGCGCCTCCGGCACACCCATGGCGTGGCAGGCCGCCGACGCCATCGCGGCCCGCCTGACCGGCGGGAAGCTCCCGAACGCGCCGCTGCGCTACTTCAACCAGTGCGTCTCGCTGGGCCGCCGGGAAGGCCTGATCCAGTACGTCACCGCCGACGACCGCGCCGTCCGGGCGGCCCTGACGGGCCGGCTCGCCGCCGTCTACAAGGAACTGGTCTGCAAGGGCGCGGCCTGGGGCGTCGCCCACCCCACGCTCGGCCTGCCGACCCGCCGGCGTCGCGTCGTACGGCAGCCGGCCCGGGCCGACTCGCCGCTCGGCACGGCGGCCTGACGCACAGGACGGCCTGACGCGCACGGCGACCTGACGCCCGGGCGAAGGCCCGACGGGCGTCAGGTCATGGCGAACTTGGCCACGTACTCGTCGAAGGGCTCGATGCCGACTTCGACGCGGCGTTCGTCCATGCGCTCGGGCTCTTCGCAGGGCCACGGGACCGGCGCTCCGTCCTTGACACCGGCGATCTGGGTGCCGTAGATCTGTTCGCGGCCCTCGTTGACCAGGGTGCGGTCGCGCAGAAAGGCCAGCTCGCGCGGGCCGGCCGAACCGGCCGACACCGCCTGCTCCATGAGCCGCAGGGCGCGTCGCTGGACGTCGAGCTGCCGGTCGGCGTGCTGGGCGATCAGCCAGGCGGCGCGGGCGGCTTCCTCGCCGACCAGGTCCGCCGTCGGCCAGCCGTACTCGTCCATGATCTCGCTGAGCCGGTCACCGTGCCGTGCGGTCAGCCGGCGCCACGCCAGCTGTTCGGCGGGGTCATCGCTGTTGGCGTGGACCGAGGCCCGGTGGTCGGCTGCGGCCATGGCGGTGAGCTCCTCGGCCAGTGCGGCAACGTCGTACGCCACTCTCAACTCCCTCTTCGGGTCGGGGTGTTGTGCTCGTTCGCCACAACCCTATGGGCACATAAAGGGCGTAAAGATCATTCTGGAGAACGGTGACAGGCGCCTTCTCGGCGCGCGACAATGGTTCTCTCCCCCGGTGCCGTCATCGGCACAATGGCGAGGTGAACCTCGACCATGTCTTCGTATGCGGGAACCCGGCACTCGACTTCGCCGCCACCCTCCAGGCACGCCGTTCGGTGCGCTTCGAGATGTTGGCGACGCCGGACAGGCTGGACGCCTGGTACGTGGAATCGGGCATCGTCGACGCGGTCTCCCCCGGCCGGGAGGCCGACGTCGAGCAGGCCAGGACCGTACGGGAAGCGATCTACCGGTTGGTCACCGCCCGTAGGCTCGGCGAGGCGTACGACGGGACGGCGCTGACCCTTGTGAACGACGCGGCACGCAAGCCGCCCGCGGTGCCGCAGCTCACCCCGGCGGGCCGATGGACACAGGCGACACCGGACGAAGCCCTCTCCATGGTGGCGCGCCACGCCGTCGAGCTCCTGAGCGGGCCGGACGTGCCCCTGCTCAAGGAGTGCGGCAACCCGGAGTGCACCCGTGTCTACCTCGACCGCTCGCGGGGCATGCGACGGCAGTGGTGCGGGATGGACTCCTGCGGCAACAGGGTCAAGGCGGCCGCGTACCGCGCCCGTAAGAGGACGGCCCCCGCGGCGGCCACGGACTGACGAGGCGGGCGGAAGGGTCGGGCTGAAGGGGCGGTTTCCTCAGTCCCGCATCCCGAACAGGAAACGCGTCACCCGCGTCCTGCGCACCACCAGCTCGTACACCGCGAGCGTCAGGGCGAGGGAGACCGTCACCAGCACCACGTACTCGACCGCGATCGGCGCCGGCCATCCCACCACGAAGTAGGCGACGGCGACGACGATCGGCTGGTGGAGGACGTACAGCGGAAGGACGGCGACGGCGAGGTACCCGTACACGCGCTGACGCGTCGTCGGAGACGGCGGAGCAGGCACAACAGTCGGAGCAGTCGGAGTCAGGGGCTCCTGTGGTGGCTGCCGGCGGGGGCGGTCGAGGAGGCCCGGGATGGCGACGACCAGGCACCAGCCGGCCGCCCCGAACAGGGCCCGGGAGACGACGGCGAGAGGGGTCGTCTCCGTGAAGGGGTCCTCGGCCGTGGTGAAGCCCGGGGCCGCCGCCGCGAACAGGAGGGCGCCGAGACAGGCCGCGGGGCGCGCGTCACGGCGCATGACGGTGCGGAAGCGGGGGGCGGTGGCGAGGGTGAAGCCGGCGGCGAAGAAGAGGAGGTACGACCAGCGGTGCCAGCCCGCATAGTCCTCCTCCATGCCGGCGAAGGCGCAGATCGCGGCGAACGCGAGAGCCGGAAGCAGGACGACGCCCCGTCGCCGCAGGGTCACAGCCGCCACGCGGTCGGCGAGCCGGCGGAAGGGCCCGTGCGACAGGAAGCGGTGGAGGGGCGCCAGAAGGGCACTTCGTCGAACTCCACGTGCACGTCGAAGAAGCGGGGCAGGAAGCCGGCGTACGACTCGTCGTGGTCGGGGTCGGACGAGCGCAGCCGCAGCCACTGCGGAAGCGGGTTCACAGCGAGTGCCGGGCGCCCAGGCCGGAGATCAGGAACAGCAGCGGCATCGCCCAGACGACCCCGAACCCGGCGACGACCGTGATGGCTTCGGTGGTCTCGGCGTTCCTGACGTAGAAGTCGCCCTCGGTCGCGAACACCAGCGCGTCCTCCCCCGACTCGCGTGCGTGTCCCCCGTGTTGGGCGGGTGGGCCTCCAGGGCCATACCCGCGGAGAGGACTTGGTGCGATGCTGCGCGAGGGCATCCGGCCCGGCTGCTCACTCTGCGGTCAACCGTTCGGCGGCGTCCCAGAGTTCGCCTTCGCGCCGTGGGTCGTAGGACTCCTCGGACGAGCGGTCCACGCGGTCGCGGTCGACGTAGGAGCCGGTCGGCGCCCCGGTCGTGCCCAGGACGACGTCTGCGAGGTAGCGGCCCGCGGCGTCGCGGCCGGTGGCGAACGGGGTGAGGGTCGCCAGCGGCAGGATGCGCCGCATGGCGAAGCGGGAGACGGGATCGGCGTGGCGGGCGAGCCCGGTGCCGGGGACGAAGCCCGGGTTGTAGGTGACGGCGTCGATCCCGGCGGGCAGACGGCGGGCGTACTCGTGCACGAGGTAGATGGCGGCCAGTTTGCTCGTCGAGTACGCGGTGCGTCCGGCGGCCGTCGTGTCCGCCCTGGGGAAGGCGCCCACGCGGGCGAGGACGTCCGGGGATTTCCACGACGGGCCGGGCACCATGCCCAGGTTGTGCCTGAAGTCGCCGAAGTGCGTGTCACTGGCGGTGATCACGATCCGGGCGGGAGCCACGAAGTGCTCCTGGAGCAGGCGGACGAACAGGTGGTTGGCGAGCACGTTGACGGTGAAGGTGGACTCGAATCCGTCCGGTCCCTCGGTGAGCGCGTTCGTGTACTGGATGCCCGCGTTGCCCACGAAGCCGCGCAGCGGCGGAAGGTCACCACGACCGAGCCGGCCGCGGATCTCGGTGGCGGCCGCGCGGACGCTGCCCAGCGAGCCGAGGTCCGCCGAGACGTGCGAGACCGCGTGCCCGCCCGTGGCGAGTTCGGCGGCGAGCTGTGGACCGGAGGCCCCGCGGGTGACGACGAGGAGGTGCGCATCCGGCGACCTGCGCAGAATGTGCCCTGCGGCGACCCGGCCGATCCCGCGGCTCGCGCCCGTCATCACGATGGTGTGCTTCACAGGAGACTCCTTGAGTGGTCGGCTGTCGGCGCCCCGCCCGGGGCACGTCGCTCCACGCTCGCCGCGTGTGCCGCCGCCGGCCAGTGCCGTCCCCGTCACTAGGACTGGCAGTACCCAGGCTGTCGCCGGCGCCGCGCGGCGAGAATGACCCCCATGGCTTCCTCTCGCTCCGGCTTCGCCGAACTCCTGCGCGCCTGGCGCGACCGCCTCTCCCCGGCCGACGCCGGCTTCACCGCGACGGACGGCCGCCGTGCCCCCGGACTGCGCCGCGAGGAACTGGCGCAGCTGGCCGGGTTGTCCGTCGACTACGTCCTGCGCCTGGAACAGTCACGCGCGCGGAACCCTTCGGCCCAGGTCGTCGGCGCGCTGGCCCGGGCCCTTCAGCTCTCCCGTGCCGAGCGCGACCAGCTGTACCGCAGCGCCGGGCTGCTGCCGCCGCGGGACGGGACGGTCGGCACCCATGTGCCCGCAGGCATCCAACGGCTCGCCGCGCGCCTCGGCGACGTTCCGATCGGCGTGTTCACCGCCGACTGGACCCTGGTGTGGTGGAACAGCATGTGGAGCGCCCTGCACGGGGACCCCGCCCTCCTCCCGGCCGCCGAACGCAATCTCGCCCGTGCCCTCTTCGGCGACGGCGCCGCACACGCCTCGATGCTCCCCGTCCGGTCCGAGCGTGGACCGGACGCCCTCGCGGCGTCGATCGTCGCCGACCTCAAGGACGCCGTCTCCCGCTATCCCGCGGACGCCCAGCTCGATCGTCTCGTGCGGGAACTGCGGGAGACGTCCGACGCCTTCGCCCATCACTGGGTCACGCGGACGGCCGCCGCCCAGCACACGAGCGACCGCAAGACCGTCCGGCACCCCGTGATCGGCGACATCCTGCTCGACTGCGACGTCCTCGTCGTCCCCGGCGCGGACCTGCGCATGGTCACCTACACGGCGGCGGCCGGAAGCGGCGACGCCGGGAAACTGGACCTTCTTCGCGTCACACACGTCGTGAAACCAGGCTGACGGACGAGGTTCGCGAGCCTTCGGCGAGAAGCCGGTGCCGGCAGTCGGCCGGCGGGTCAGTTCGTGGGGGCCGGGCCGGGTGGGAGATGGACCGTCATGATCAGGTGGCAGGCCTCGGTGCCCGAGCCGCGGTAGGTGTGCGGGGTGTCGCCGTCGAACGTGGCGGTCTGGCCCGCCTCGACGGTGTGCTCCGTGCCGTCGACGACCAGGGTCATCCGGCCGGAGGTGACGCTGACGGTCTCCACGACGCCGCCCTGGTGGGGGTGGCTGGGGTACTCCTCGCCCGGTTCGAGCCGCCAGCGCCAGATCTCGACCGGCGTCGGTCCCGACGTCGTCAGCATCAGCCGGGCCTCGCTGCCCCGCTCTCCGGTCCACAGGGGCGCCACGGCCTCGGCGGACACGACCCGGACGCGGCCTTCGGGCGATCCCTGCATCAGGGCGGAGACCGAGATGCCGAGGGTGTCGGCCAGCCGGACCAGGGTGGCCAGGTTGGGGTTGCCCTGGGCTTTCTCCAGGCCCACCAGGGCGCCCTTGCTGACCTGGGCGCGCCGGCTGAGTTCCTCCAGGGTGAGGCCCGCGCGGATGCGGGCCGCCCGGACGTTGTGCGCGACCGTCCGCAGGGCTGCGGCTGTCTCGGCCACCTGATCACCATCCTTGCCGGCTGGAACATTCGACTGCACCGGACGGTCGTTTGGTTGACACCGGGCGGTCGTTCTGTTGTACGGTCTGGTCGTTCCACTGAATGGTAAGGGATGTGCCGTGATCGCTCTGCTGCTGGCCCTGGGCAGCTCGCTCGCCTACGGATGCGCCGATTTCCTCGGCGGCCTCGGCGCCCGCAGGGCTCATGTGCTGCGCACCGTGATGATCGCGGCCCCGGCGAGCCTCGCGGTCGAGCTGGTGCTGTGGCCGGTGCTCGGAGCGTCGTTCAGCGCCGGCGCCCTCGGCTGGGGTGCCGCGTCCGGGGTCGCCTCCGCCGCCGCGTTCGCCCTGCTCTACCGCACGCTCGCGATCGGTCCGATGAACGTGCTGTCGCCGGTGACCGCCCTGGTGTCCGCCGCGCTGCCCGTCGGCGTGGGCCTGGTGCAGGGCGAGCAGCTGGCCGCCGCGGGCCTGGTGGGTCTGCCGCTCGCGCTGGTGGCGGTCGTGCTGGTCAGCGCCGGGCACAGCGCGGGCTCGGCGCGTCCCTCCCGTACGGCGCTGCTGCTTGCCTTCGGCGCGGGTGCCGCCATCGCCCTCCAGCTGGTCTGTCTGCACCAGGCGCCGTCCGACAGCGGGATCGCCCCGCTGATCGTCGGCCGGGCGGTCTCCTCGGCCGTCACCCTGGCCGCGGCGGGGCTGATGTTCCGCAGACTGGGCACCGAGCGGCCCGCGTACGCGCTGTCGGCCGCCGCGGGTGTGCTGGACTCCGTGGCGAACCTGCTGTTCCTGCTGGCCGCCCGCAGCGGGGACCTCGCCGTCGTCGCCGTGATCACCGCCCTCTACCCGGCCGGTACGGTGCTGCTCGCCCGCGGTGTGCTCGCCGAACGCATCCACCGCGGCCAGCTCGTCGGCCTGGGCACCGCGGCCGTCGCGGTCAGCCTCCTCGCCTTGACCTGACCGACCCCGACCCCGACCCCGAGCAACCGTGACCTGAGCGGCCCCTGAGCAGCCCCGACCCTGAGCAACCCGCCCCCTGAGCCCCGAGTCGAGAAACGGAAACCCGCCGTGCCCACCTTCCACCTCACCCCCGCCGTGGCGGAGGCCTTCCCCGACACCCTCATCGCCCTGGTCACCGCCACCGGCCTGCGCGGCCGTGAACCCTGGCCGCACACCGGCACCGCCCTGGAGGAACTGGAGCAGCAGCTCGCCGACGGCACCTGGCTGCCCGCCGACGAGACCGACCCGCGCATCGAGGCCTGGCACACCGCCTACCGCTCCTTCGGCACCAACCCGCGCCGCATCCGCCCCAGCGTCGACGCACTCGGCCGCCGCCTCGCCAAGAAGGGGACACTGCCGCGTATCAATCCGGCGGTCGACTCCTACAACGCCGTCTCCGTCCGGCACGGTCTGCCCGCCGGCGCCTTCGACATCTCCCGGGTCGCCGGGGACGTCGCGATCCGCTACGCGGACGGCACCGAGTCCTTCACCCCGCTCGGCGAGCCCGACACCGTCGAGCACCCCAAGCCGGGCGAGATCATCTACGCGGACGCCACCGGCGTCCTGACGCGTCACTGGAACCATCGCGACGCCCACCGCACCCGCGTCACCGAGGACTCCACCCACGTCGCCTTCGTCCTCGAGACCCTTGAGGCCACGCGTGACGGCGGGCTCCTCAAGGCCGCGGCGGAGGAGTTGCAGGGACTGCTCGCCCCGCATGCCGACCGGACCGCCGTGCACCACCTCAGCCCGGCCGGCCCCCGGGCCACCGTCTGAGCCTCCGCCCGGGCCCCTGTCCACGTCTGCGCGAAAAGGCTCGCGAAAGGCTGCCGATGTACCTCCCCAAGCACTTCGTCCCCGACGAGGACGCGGTCCGTGAACTGCTGGCCCACCAGGGCGCGTCCGACCTGATCACCATGACCTCCGAGGGCCTCGTGGCCACCGCGCTGCCGTTCGAGTACGACCCGGAGGCCGGGGAACACGGTGCTCTCATCGGCCACATGGCGCGCGGCAACGACCAGTGGCGCCGACCGGTGCACGGCGAGGCCATGGTGATCGTCCGCGGGCCCGAGGCGTACGTGACGCCGTCGTGGTATCCGGCCAAGCAGGAGCACCACCGGGTGGTGCCGACCTGGAACTACGTAACGGCCCATGTGTACGGGCAGTTGGTGGTGCACGACGACCCCGCCTGGATCGAGGGCCAGATACGCCGCCTGACCGACCGGCACGAGGCCGGGAACGCCGAACCCTGGTCCGTCGACCAGGCACCCGCGCAGTTCGTCGAGCGGCAACTGCGCGCCATCGTCGGCGTCGAGGTGGTCATCAGCCGGGTCGAGGCCAAGTTCAAGCTCAGCCAGAACCAGCCGCAGGGCAACATCGAGGGCGTCGTCGCGGGCCTCGAAGCGCGCGGCCGGGCCGACGACTGCGCCGTCGCGGCAGCCGTACGCGCCCACGCCCCGCACGCCGCCGCACGGGCCGGTCGCCGGGAGCACTGAGACGACCCTTCACCTGCACGGCTCTCAGTCGGCGTCCGTGCCCGAGAGTCTCCTGGTGACGAGGCCGAGCGCGTGGGCGAGTTGTTCCCGGTGATCGTCCAGCACCTCGGGGGTGATGCCCCGGCCGGCCGTCTCCCGGGCGAACTCGTCGGCCGCGACCTTGAGCACGGCGTTCATGGCGGCGGCCTGCACGCGCACCTCGAACGCCTCGGGCGGCATGCCCATCCGGGCGGCGAGCACTTCGGTGAACGTCTCCTCCGCGCGCTCCCGGAGCACGAGGTAGGCGGCCCGCAGCGCGGGTTCGTCGTGGGTCATCCGGATCACGGCGAGCACCGCCTCGACGTCCTCACCGGACGACGAGCCGAGGACGGGCTGATAGGCCGCGCGCAGGTGCTCGATCAGGCCGGCTCCGGGCGGCCAGGCGTGCAGGACCGTCCGGAAGGCGTCGAGCATCTTCGTGAGCAGCGGCTCGACGCAGCTCTCCTTGGTGGGGAAGTAGCGCCACAGCGTGCGCTCGGAGACTCCGGCGGCCCGAGCGATCTGCTCGCCGGAGGTGGCGGCCACACCCTGCGCGGCGAACAGCCTCACCGCGTGGCGGGAGATGCCGAGGCGTTGCCGCCCGCGCTGCTCCTCGCTCACCGGTGGCCGGCCCCGGCGGGATGTGCGGCCGCTGTCGGCCATGACGTCCTCCATCAGGCGATCTAAACACGCGCGCGACAGGGGCGACGACTGACCGAAACTTTAATGACAGTTACTGCCAATAAACTGCTACGGTCGGGTCGGCTCGAAGATCGCATGCGGAGATCACAGGAGGAGCGCCATGAGCGTGACCGCCGAGCGACAGCAACTCCCCTTCCCCAGGCCGAACGTTCTCGACCTCGCACCTGTGTACGACGTACTGCGCCGCGAGGCGCCGGTCACGCCGGTCACCACACCGGCCGGTGACCCCGCCTGGCTGGTCACCCGCTTCGAGGAGGTGCGCGACCTGCTCGGCGACAAGCGACTCGGCCGCTCCCACCCCGAACCGGACCGGGCGTCCCGGCTGACGTCCGCCGCCGTCCTGGACGGCCCCACGGGCAACTACGCCACCGAGGAGGCCGACCACACGCGGATGCGCCGGCTGCTGACCCCGGCGTTCTCGGCCAAGCGGATGCGGATGCTCTCCGACCACGTCCAGCACCTGGTCGACACCTGCGTCGAACAGCTGATCACCGAACACGCCGCCGCCCCGGACCGGGTCGTCGACCTCCACGCCGGGCTGGCCTTCCCGCTGCCGGTCGCGGTCATCTGCCGGCTGCTCGGGGTGCCCGAGACCGACCGTGAGCTCTTCGCGTCGCTGTCGGAGCGCATGTCCGACTACTCCATCGGCGACGAAGCCCACCGGGCACGGGACGAGTTCAACGCGTACATGACCGCGCTGGCCGAGACCAAGCGCGCACAGCCGGGCGAGGACGTGATCTCCGACCTCGTCCGCGCCCAGAGCACCGACGCGGACTACGACTACGCCGACATGATCCAGCTCTGCGTCGGGCTGCTGTTCGCCGGCCACGAGACCACGGTCAACCGCATCGGCCTGGGCACGCTCTTCCTGCTCACGCGTCCCGGCCAGTGGCAGGCGCTGACCGCCGACCCCGACGGCCGGGTCAACGCCACCGTCGAGGAGATCATGCGCCTGGGCGCGCCCGGCGACCTCGGGCTGCTGCGGTACGCGCACACCGATGTCGACGTCGCCGGTGTCACCATCCGGCGCGGCGACGCCGTGATCCTGTCGGTCAACTCCGCCAACCGCGACGCCTCCGTCTACACGGACGCCGAGGCATTCGACCCCGGCCGCTCCGAGCGCACCCACCTCGGTTTCGGCCACGGCGTGCACTTCTGCATCGGGGCGAGCCTGGCCCGGGTGGAGCTGCGCATCGTCTTCGCCACGCTGGCCCGGCGTCTGCCCGGGCTGCGGCTGGCCAAGGAGCTGGACGAGCTGGAGGTGCGCACCACCCTCACCGGTGGCGTCACGGAGCTGCCCGTGACGTGGTGAATCCCCGGGGTGATCCGGTGTCAGTGCGACTCACGGGACACCTCGGAGCCGCTGGAGCCGACGAGGAAGTCGAGGTCGGCTCCGGTGTCGGCCTGCAGGACGTGGTCGACGTAGAGGCGTTCCCAGCCGCGCCGGGGAGCGGCGAAGCCGGTGACGGTGGCCTGGTCGGGGGCCCTGCGGGCGAGTTCGGTCTCCGGCACGTCGACGTCGATGCGGCGGGCCTCGACGTCGAGGGTGATGAAGTCCCCGGTCCGTACGAGGGCGAGAGGGCCGCCGGCCGCTGCCTCGGGGGCCACGTGCAGGACGACCGTGCCGTACGCGGTGCCGCTCATCCGGCCGTCGCAGACCCGGACCATGTCGCGGACACCCTGTTCCAGCAGCTTCTTGGGCAACGGCATGTTGGCCACCTCGGGCATGCCGGGATAGCCCTTGGGGCCGCAGCCGCGCAGTACCAGGACGGAGTCGGCGTCGACGTCGAGCTCCGGGTCGTCGATACGGGCGCGGAAGTCCTCGATGCTGTCGAAGACGACGGCCCGGCCCCGGTGCCGGAGCAGGTGCGGGGAGGCGGCGGCCGGTTTGACGAGCGCGCCGTCGGGGGCGAGGTTGCCGCGCAGGACGGCGATGCCGCCCTCGGCGACCAGCGGCCGCTCGCGGGTGCGGATGACCTCCCCTTCCCAGATCCCGGCGTCGTCGAGGCAGGCGACGAGCGGCCTGCCGGTGACGGTCAGCGCGTCGGGGTCGAGCAGGTCGCGTACCTCGCGCAGCACGGCGAGCAGGCCGCCGGCACGGTGGAAGTCCTCCATGAGGAAGCGGCCGGCCGGCTGGAGGTCCACCAGGACCGGCACGCGGGAGCCGATGCGGTCGAAGTCGTCGAGCGACAGGTCGATGCCCAACCGGCCCGCGATGGCCAGGAGATGGACGACGGCGTTGGTCGAGCCGCCGATGGCGGCCAGCGCGACGATCGCGTTGCGGAAGGACGCCTCGGTCAGGAACGTCGCGGGCCGCCGGCCGGCGCCCACCATGTCCACCGCCAGCCGGCCGGTGTGGTGCGCGGCCTCCAGCAGCCGGCTGTCGGGGGCGGGGATGCCGGCCGTGCCGGGGAGGACCGTGCCGAGCGCCTCCGCCACCAGCGCCATCGACGAGGCCGTGCCCATCGTGTTGCAGTGGCCGCGGCTGCGGATCATCGCCGACTCGGAGCGGGTGAACTCCTCCTGGGTGAGCGTGCCCGCGCGGACCTCCTCCGACAGCTGCCACACGCCGGTACCGCAGCCCAGCAGACCGCCGCGGAAGGTGCCGTTGAGCATGGGACCGCCGGGGACCACCACCGCGGGCAGGTCCACCGAGGCCGCGGCCATGAGCAGCGAGGGGATCGTCTTGTCGCAGCCGCCGAGCAGGACCACGCCGTCGACGGGGTTGGCCCGCAGCATCTCCTCCGTGGCCATCGCCGCCATGTTCCGCCACAGCATGGCGGTGGGCCGCACCTGGGTCTCGCCGAGGGACACCACGGGCAGGTCCAGCGGGATGCCGCCCGCCTCGTACACGCCGTTGCGCACCGAGGCCGCGACCTCGTTCAGGTGCGCGTTGCACGGAGTCAGGTCCGAGGCCGTGTTGGCGATGGCGATCTGCGGGCGTCCGGTGAACGCGTCGCCGGGCACGCCGCGCCGCATCCAGGCCCGGTGGATGTAGGCGTTGCGGTCCTGTCCCTCGTACCACTGCGCGCTGCGGAGTCTCTCCATGGAGCCCTTCCAATGGACGGTACAGCGGTCTGGATTCCGGAACGTCATGAAGCATAGGCAGACGGTCGACCGCGAGGGTCCGCCGTCGCGTCACCCGCCGGCGGCTGACGCCCTGGGGGCAGGTGTGCGCAGGGCCAGCAGGGCGACGTCGTCCTCGTTGTCGGCGGGGCGGACGCGGCGCAGCAGGTGGTCGGTGAAGGAGGACAGGGGGCGGTGGGCGAGGGCGGCGGCGTGCCGGCGCAGCCGGTTCAGGCCCTCGTCGAGGCTGTGCCCGGGTGCCTCGATCAGACCGTCGGTGTACAGCACGAGGGTGGATCCGGGCTCGAGCAGGGTCGTGGCGTCGGGGCGCGTGGCGCCGACGCCGGCGCCGGCGCCCAGGACGATGCCGTGACCGTCGGTGAGGTAGTGCGCCAGGCCGTCGCGGCTGATCAGCAGGGGCGGCGGGTGGCCGGCGTTGGTCCAGGACAGCTGCCACCGGCCGTCGCCGGCCGCCTCGATCCGGGCGAAGATCATCGTGGCCATGTCGACGTCGGTGATGTGCTGGAGCGCTTCGTCGAGCCGTGTGACGATCCGGCTGGGCGGTTCGTGCTGGGACCAGGCGTAGGCGCGGAGCATGTTGCGCACCTGTGCCATGCCGGCCGCCGCGTCCAGGTCGTGCCCGACGACGTCCCCGACGGCCAGGGCCGTGGATCCGTCGGACATGGGGAAGGCGTCGTACCAGTCGCCGCCGACCTGTGAGGCGTCGGGCGCGGGCAGGTAGCGGACGGTCATCTGCAGGCCCGGGACCCCCGGCATCTGGGGCAGCAGATGGTTCTGCATGGTCTCGGCGACCTTGCGCTGGCGCTGGTACAGGCGGGCGTTGTCCAGGGCGAGGCCGGCCCGGCGTGCGATGTCCTCGACCAGCGGGAGGTCGGCGGAGGTGAAGGCGACCGGGTCCTCGGCACGGCCGAGGGTCAGGGCCCCGAGGACCGAGCGGGTGCTGCGGATGGGCGCGATGGCCGCCGAGTGCATCCCCGTGGCGTCGAACAGCCGGCGTTGCTCGACCGCGATGCCGGAATCCGGTTCACGCTGGTAGGTGCCGGGCCCGGCCACCGTGGAGGCCACGCCGCGCAGGGCTCTGGACAGGGGCATCGGGGACGCCTCCGGAACGGGCGGCATGGGGCCCTGAAGGTCGTCCCGGCGCACCAGGGTGCCGCCTTCGGCGTGGACGACGGCGGTCCGCCAGACTTCGTCGTGCTCGGTGATCAGATCGATGATCACCCAGTCCGCCAGCCGGGGCACGACCAGGGTCACCAGGCGTTCCAGCGCCTCGTCGACGTCGAGCGTGGAGGTCAGTCGCGTGGTGGCGTCGGCCAGCAGGGCCAGTCGTTCCAGCTCCCGCAAGGGACCGGCCGTCGGTTCCGGCCGGGGGCCGGTTTCCGGGGTGTGTCCGACGGTGTGGAAGAGCACGAGCGTGCCGGCTGTGTCGTCGCCGGTGTCGTACGGGGTGAGCAGCCAGGCGATGGGCAGCACGGAGCCGTCTCCGCGGGCGAAGTAGTCCTCCTCGGCCTGGGCGGTCCGTCCGGCGTGGAAGGCCCGCCGCATGGCGCACCGGGTCCTGGGCAGCGGCTGCCCGTGGGCGTCCCGGTGCAGCAGGTCGTGCGCGTCGTGCCCGAGCAGGTCCTCGGCGGTGCGGGCGAGCAGGTCCCTGGCGCGGGTGTTGACCGCGAGGATGCGGCCCTCCTCGTCCACGACGTAGGCCCCGGTTCCGATGGCCTCGAGTCCTCGCGTCACCGAGGCGTCGAGTACGGCCACGGGCCGCTGCGCCACGGTCTCCGTACGGTCCGGCCCTGCCATGTCGTCGCCTCCTTGTTGCTCGGCCGCCCCTGCGGGTTGTCGGCTCGTCCCCCGAGGGATGCCCTCCGGCGTTCCCCGTGTGCCCCGTGGCGGCGAAACCAGCCCCCGCGTGGTTCTGCCGCTCGGAGACAGACCGGTAACGCCTGGGGGTTGCCCTGGTATGCGTGGTCCGGACCCGGGTAAACGGAGGGCGACAGAGCCGCCCCGCTGGGGCGAACACAACGAAAGAGCCTCCGTATGGTCCTCCCGCTTGGGAAGCAGGCGGCAGATCGGCCGGGCGCGGACGAGCACGCCACGCTGCGCTTCGGCGCGGTCTGGGCGGACGGCGCGGCAAGCGCCGTCGACGCGCGTCTGGCCCTGCGCGCCTTCCTCGCCCACGGCCCGCACACCGCCCTCGCCCCGGTTCCGGCCTCTTTGGCCATGGATGCCGAACTCGTCGTCAGCGAACTGGTCACCAACGCCATCCGGCATGCTCCCGGGCCCTGCGAGCTGATCCTGCGGCTGTTCCGGGGAAGGCTGGCCATCACCGTGCGGGACACCTCGGCGGAGCAGCCCGCGGTGCAGCACGGGGACCGGTTCCGCGTGGGCGGCCATGGGCTGCGGCTGGTGCACACGGTCAGCGACCGGGTCGCCGTGGCGCAACGCGCGAGGGGGAAGCAGATCACGGCCTACCTGCGGCTGGCCCCGAACGACCAGGTGAGCTCCGGCGCCGGGCAGGCCGTGCTGACCGCCGGCTGAGCCGCGTCCCCGTACGCGGCCGACCGTTTCCTCGCTCGGCCGGCAGGCCGTTTCCGCGCTCGGCTGGGGGCCGTTTCCGGGCTCGGCCAGCCGGCCCGTTTCGGTACTCGGCCGGGGCGCGTTCCGTGCTCGGTCGGGGGCCGTTTCCGGGCTCGGCCGGGCGCGCGTTCCGTACTCGGCCGACGGGCCGTTCCCGTGCTCGACCGGCGGGCCGTTCCCGTGCTCGACCGGCGGGCCGTTCCCGTGCTCGACCGGCGGGCCGTTCCCGTGCTCGGCCGGTGCGTCGCGGAATCAGCTCTGCCGGGCGTGCACGGGGCTGTTGGCGACGTCCTCCGGGCACTTCCCGTGCTGCTGCCGCGTCCGCCGGTCGCGCTTGAAGTCGGATGTCGCGAGGGCCAGGGCGGCCAGCATGCCGAGGAGGGCGGCGCCCAGTGCGGTGGCGAGGGCGCCGCGGTAGTCGTCGCCGCTGCCGAGCACCACGTAGAAGAGACCGGGCAGGGCGGCGGTGCCCACCGCGGCGCCGAGCCGCTGCCCGGTCTGGAGGGCGCCGCCCGCCGCGCCCGCCATCCGCACGGGCACGTCGCGCAGCGTCATGGTGATGTTCGGTGAGATCACGCAGCCGCTGCCCACGCCGCCGAGGAACAGCACCGGGGCGGCGACCCAGGGCGCGACGTCGAGGGGTGCGAAGCGCAGCAGCAGCGCGGTGCCGCCCAGGCCCGCGATCACGGCCGTGAGGCCGCCCACGGTGAGCATGCGGCCGAGCCTGTCCACCAGCCGGCCGGCGACCGCGGCCCCGCAGGCCGAGCCGAGGGCGAAGGGCGTCACGGCGAGGCCGGACCGGAGCGGCGAGAAGCCCAGGCCGTCCTGGTAGAAGAGCGCGAAGACCAGCCAGACACCGCTGAAGCCGATGAAGTAGAGCGTGCCGACGCCGGCGCCGACGGCGTAGCCGCGCACGGTGGTGAACAGGCGTGGATCGAGCAGCGGCTGGACGTCCCGCTCGACGAGGCGACGCTGCCACCGGGTGAAGCAGAAGAGGATCGCGGCACCCGCGGGGAACATCCACCACAGCCGGCCGAGTCCCCCGGAGCCCGCCTGGACCAGCGGATACATCAGTGCGAGGACGCCGAGACCGAGGAGCAGGACGCCGGGCAGGTCCACGTGCTGCCGGCCGGACCGCCGGGTGCGGGGCAGCAGTCGGCGGCCGAGGAGGACGGCGAGGATCCCGATGGGCACGTTGACGTAGAAGATCCACCGCCAGCCCTGGTCGCCGGAGGCCAGGGCGAGGATCAGGCCGCCGGCGAGCGGACCGACGGCGGAGGAGATGCCGACGGTGGCGCCGAAGAGGCCGAAGGCACGGCCGCGTTCGGCGCCGCGGAACATCTGCTGGATGAGCGCGGAGTTCTGGGGCGCCATGAAACCGGCCGCCAGGCCCTGGGCGAGGCGGGCCACCACCAGCAGCGTGATGCTGGGGGCCGCCCCGCAGGCCATGCTGAAGAGCACGAAGCCGCTCAGGGCCAGCAGGAAGATGCGGCGCCGGTCCAGCGCGTCTCCGAGACGGCCGGCGGTGACGAGCGCCAGGGCGAAGGTGAGGGCGTATCCGGACACGACCCACTGCACCTGCGCGGGCGAGGCGTCCAGGCCGCGCTGGACGGAGGGCAGGGCGACCGCCACGATCGAGACGTCCAGCAGGCTCATGAAGCCGGCCACCAGGGTGACCCACAGGGCCCGCCACCGGCGCGGATCCGGCTCGTGTCCGGCCTCCTGCGCGCCCTGGTTCCGGTCGCCCGCCGCTGACGCTGTCACATGGGGCTCCTCTCGCCGGGTGGGCACCGGCGAACCAAGTTCCCCGTCGGGGGCACAGACACACCACCGCAGGTCAGCGACACGGGTCTCACCGAAGGCACCCGACCGTTACCCGGAGTGATCATCCGGGTGCCGCGCGAAGGGGGTCGTTTGAGCGCGCGAGATCTGTGCAGGCGTTGTGGTTGGGATCGACGACCGGCGAAAGGAACGACGTGATGGCGGCGCCCGACAACGACGAGTCGGTGGACCACGCAGCCGTGAGACGACACCGGGTGCTGTTCCGGGCGATCGAGAAGCGACGCCACCCGAAGCTGCGCCGCAGCGACATCACCGTGACCGACGAGGCGGCGGTCAAGCGCGCCACGAAGGCCGCCGCCCTCGGCAACGCGATGGAGTGGTACGACTTCGGCATCTACAGCTATCTGGCGTCCACCATCGGGAAGGTGTTCTTCCCGTCCGGGAACGACACGGCGCAGCTGCTCAGCTCCTTCGCGACGTTCGCGGTGGCCTTCCTCGTGCGTCCGCTCGGCGGCATGGTGTTCGGGCCGCTCGGCGACAAGGTCGGCCGCAAGCGCATCCTCTCCCTCACCATGATCATGATGGCGGTGGGGACCTTCGCCATCGGCCTCGTCCCCTCGCACGCCGTCATCGGCCTGTGGGCCCCGGCCCTGCTGATCTTCTTCCGGCTGGTGCAGGGCTTCTCGACCGGCGGGGAGTACGGGGGCGCCTCGACGTTCATCGCGGAGTACGCGCCCGACAAGCGGCGCGGCTTCTTCGGCAGCTTCCTGGAGCTGGGCACCCTCGCCGGCTACGTCGGGGCCTCCGGCCTCGTCGTCGTCCTCCAGATGCTCCTCAGCGCCGACCAGATGCTGGCGTGGGGCTGGCGCATCCCCTTCCTGGTCGCGGCCCCGCTCGGCTTCATCGGCCTGTATCTGCGGCTGAAGCTGGACGAGACGCCCGCCTTCCAGAAACTGGAGGGCGGCCAGGTCAAGGCGAGCGAGGCCGCCGACTCCGTGGAGACCTCGGCCGCCGCCGACCTCGGCAAGATCTTCACCCGGTACTGGCGGCCGCTGCTGCTGTGCCTCGCGCTGGTCGCGGCGTACAACATCACCGACTACATGCTGCTGTCGTACATGCCGACGTACCTGTCCGACGAGCTGGGCTACGAGACCAACCACGGGCTGCTGATCCTGCTGCTCGTGATGGTGCTTCAGATGTGTGTCATCAACCAGGTCGGACGGCTGTCGGACCGCTTCGGGCGCAGGCCGCTGCTGATGGCGGGGATGCTCGGGTTCCTCTTCCTGTCCGTGCCGTCCTTCCTGCTCATCCGGCAGGGCAGTGTCGTCCTGATCGCCTTGGGCCTGCTGATGCTGGGGCTCTCCCTGGTGACGATGCTCGGCACGATGTCGGCCGCGCTCCCGGCGATCTTTCCCACCCACGTCCGGTACGGCTCGCTCTCGGTCGCCTACAACCTGGCCACGTCGATCTTCGGCGGTACGACTCCCCTGGTGATCACCGCGCTGATCAGCACCTTCGACTCGACCCTCATGCCCGCCTACTACTCCACGGGGGCCGCGGTCATCGGCGTCATCGCCGTGCTGTGCATGAAGGAGACCGCCAACCAGCCCCTGGCCGGCTCCCCGCCCTCGGTGGAGACGCAGGCGGAGGCCGCGAGGATCGTCGAGGAACAGGCCCCTCGGCCCAGGTTCTGACGTTCCGTCGGACGGCTGCGGTCGTCCGCGTCGCAGGCCCGGGGCGGCGGCGGTCGTACCGGCCGCCGCCGCCCCGGGCGCGCTTCCCCTGTGCCGATGCTCTCGGGACTAGGCCCTGCGGCCCGTCGTGGAGGCGAAGCCCAGCCAGGTGTGCCGGTTGTTCCACCAGCACCAGCCGACCTTCGGGGCGTTGCGGCGCTCGCGGCCGTCGCGTCCGGTGCCGTTGCTGATCCAGATCGCCGGGGTGCGGGCGTCCAGGCTGCCGTCGGGCTTGCGCAGCCGGGAGCCGATGGTCATGAAGCAGCGGTTGCGCTCCAGGGCGTCCGGCTGCTGGAGCACCCAGTGGATGCCCTCGGTGAGCAGCAGCGGGGTGCGGTCCTCCTTGGTGAGGGCGGGCAGTGCCTCGTCCGGGCTCCAGTTGGCCATGTGGTCACCGCGGTCCAGGCCGGTGACGACGTAGAGCGGGGTGTCGGGCAGTTCGACGGCGCAGGGCGTGAAGGCGTCGACGTCGGGCATGTCGACGACGACGAAGCCCGGTTTGCCGTCGCGGCGCAGCAGCGGCGCGAGAGCGGAGGCGGGGGCTCTGTCCGGATGCACGGCCAGCAGGGCGCCCTCGCCGACGGTCTCGGAGGCGGTCTCCGCCTCGGTCTCGGCGGCGAACGTACGGATCTCGTCGGCGGACAGCCCGGCGGTCTCGTGCACCCCCAGCTCGATCAGCCGCTCGGCCTGCGCGCTCAGGGGCGGGAGTGCGGGGAGGACGGTGGACGGGTCGGGCGTGGTGTCGGGCACGATGCTCCCAGGGTCGGTGACGTGGGCGAACTCCTGTGCAACGCGCCGGTTCCCGGAGGCGTTCCCTCCCCTTCACCTCCGTTGCGCCGGTCTGCCCGTCCCTTCCGCCCGTCTGCCTTTCCGTGCCGCCCGTCGCCGGACAGGCCCTGCGTCTGCCACTCGCGGGGCGTCACACCGTAGGCGGCGCGGAAGGCGCGGCTGAAATGGCTGGGGCTCACGAAACCCCAGCGCCGGGCGACGGCCGCGACCCCGTACCCGAGGGCCGGGGAGTGCAGAAGATCCCTGCGGCACCGCTCCAGCCGCTGCGTTCGGATCCACTCCCCGACCGTCACGCCCTCGAGCTGGAACAGTTTGTGCAGATAGCGGACGGACATGCAGTGCGCGGCGGCGATGTCGGGCGGGGACAGGCCGGGGTCGGCGAGGTGGCGCAGGATGTGGTCCTTGACGCGTACGAGGGTGGCCGCGGCGGTCTCCGGGGCCGGGGAGGCGAAGCGTCCGCACTGCTCGTTGATCACCACCGCCAGCAGGTCGAGCGCGGTGGCCGCGAACTGGCGGCCGACGAAGGCGTCGAGACCGGGCGCTTCGCGGGCCAGGCGCGCCAAGTACGCGGCCACGAGTGCGGCGCTGCCCTCCTGTCCGGAGAACGCCGTGGCGGTCACCGCCCGCAGATCCTCCTCGCGCACGCGGAGGTCCGTGCGGGGGAACTGGAAGGACGTGAAGGAGAAGTCGCCCTGCACGGTCTTCCGGAACGGCCGGGAGGAGTCGGAGAGGGAGAAGTCGCCCGGGCCGATCCGCGCCTGTCTGCCGTCCTGCTCCTTGATGGCGGTGCCCCGCTGCTGAAGGGTGAGGATGAGGTGCTCCTTGCCGTCCCGGATCAGCCGGCGGCTGCGCGTCACCGTCTGCGGGCCGGCCTGGACCTGCGAGATCCGTAAGGAGCCCAGCCGGTTGCTGACGATTCTCCCGGGCGACGGATCGTCCTCGAGGAGTTGTACGTCGAGCGGTATGAAGGTGCGTGACACCGCGTGGTGCCAGCGCTCACTCCGGTCGGCGGCCGAGAGCGACGCTGTGGACAGGACGACGGACACCTGGTTCCCCCCTGGGCATCATCGAAGGCCGGCAGCGCCGATGCGCTGCCGGCCTCGACGATGTCACCATCCCGGCCCGGGGGTGATCACTTCTCCAGGAAGGCGAGCAGCGCCGAGTTGACCTCCTCCGCGTGGGTCCAGAGCAGACCGTGCGGGGCGCCCTCGATCTCGACGTAGTCGGCGGCCGGAAGGGCCTGGTGGAACAGCCGGGCCGTGCCCTCCACGGGCAGGATGCGGTCGCCCGTGCCGTGCAGGATCAGGGCCGGCACGTCGATCTTCGGGATGTCGGCCCGGAAGTCGGTGTACCAGGTCGACGGCGCGGCGGCCGCCGCGAAGGAGCCGCCGCCCGCGGCGACGTTCCAGCTGTTGCGGACGGCCTCCTCGCTGATCCTGGTGCCGAGGTTCTCGTCGAGGTTGTAGAAGTCCTTGTAGAAGTCCGTGTAGTACGCGTAGCGGTCCGCCTTGACGGCCGCGACGATCCCGTCGAAGAACTCCTTCGGGGCGACCCCCTGCGGGTTGTCGTCGGACTTGAGCAGGCAGGGCTCCAGCGAGGCGAGGAAGGCGACCTTGGCGATCCGTCCGGTGCCGTACCGGGACACGTACCGGGCGACCTCGCCGGTGCCCATCGAGAAGCCGACGAGGACGGCGTCTCGCAGGTCGAGGGTCTCCAGCACGGTGTTCAGGTCGGCGGCGAAGGTGTCGTAGTCGTAGCCGGTCGTCGGCTGCGAGGACTGCCCGAAACCGCGCCGGTCGTAGGTGATCACGCGGTAGCCGGCGTCGAGCAGCACGGCACTCTGCCGCTCCCAGGAGTGGCCGTCGAGCGGAAAGCCGTGGATGAGGACGACCGGCTGCCCGGATCCGTGGTCCTCGTAGTACACGTCTATGGCGGTGGAGTTCTCCTGGCCCACGGTGATGTAGGGCATGCGCTGGTTTCCTCGTTCCGGGGTGGCTGGTGACGGACCTTGCCACGCTAGACCCGGGGCCGCTGGACCGGTTGCCGGGCAGCGCACCGGTTCTTGACCGGGGGCGCACGGGAGACCGTGTTCACAGAGCCGTTAATCTGTCGCCCGACTGTGGCCGGCGTGACAACATCGTCGGAATGGAAGGCTTTTTGACGTCCGATCAGATCGAGGCCCGCACGTCCCGCGCCCTCGCGGCGGCCGTCGCCGCGGGTCGTGATCTGGGGCTCGCGGTGACCGACGCGAGGGTGCTCTACGACGTGTTCTCGGTCGTGGTGCATCTCGCTCCGTCGCCCGTGGTGGTGCGGGTGCCGACCGTCCTGCCGTCGTACTCCGGTCCCGAGTCCCAGGCGGCGCGGCAGCGGCAGGAACTCGATGTGGCGGGGTGGCTCGCGGACCAGGGGCACCCGGTGATTCCGCCGAGCCCGCTGGTGCCGCGGGAGCCGGTGCTGCGGGACGGTTTCTCGATGACGTTCTGGCAGTTCGTCGAGCTGGACCAGAGCGTGGAGCCCGATTACGTGCACAACGCCGGCCTGGTCGCCGGCCTGCACTCCGCGCTGCGCTCGTACCCGGGTGAGCTGCCGTTCCTGTCGGCGGCGGAACCCCGGTTCGTCACCGAGGGACTTGCCGCGCTCGAAGGGCGGCCCGACCTGCTGGCCCCGGCCGACCTGGACCGCGCGCGGCGCGAGTGGGAGGTCCTGGAGCCCGTCATCAGCTCACGCGCGGGGTTCGAGGCGGCGTTCCCGGGCATCGAGTTCCAGACGGTCCACGGTGACTCCCCCGCGGCCAACATCGTCACCGCCAAGGACGGCGAGCTGTACTCCGACTTCGAGCTGACCACGTTCGGACCGGTCGAGTGGGACCTGGCGGCTCTCGGCCCCCAATGCGAGGCCGCCTACAACACGGCCGCCGAACGCCGGGGTCTGCGGCGGCTGGACGAGGGTGTGCTGCGCCTCGTCAACGCCGTGGGCATGTCCCGCGCGGTGGCGTGTCTCGCGCTCGCGCCCCAACTGCCCATGCTCGTGGACGCGTTGCAGCCAGCCGTCGAACAGTGGCGGACGATGCCGTTCGCCGGTGGCCTGGGCGGCTGAGCGCCGGGCGGCCGGCTCGGCTCGGCCGCTGAGCGCCGGGCGGCCGGCTCCGCTCACTCGGGCAGGGGCCGGTCGTCGACGACGTGTTTCATGACGAGGGTGGAGTTCAGGCGCTGGACGCCGGGCAGCCGGGCGAGCTGCCGGTCGTAGAGCTGCTGGAAGGCGGCCAGGTCGGTGGTGGCGACGCGCAGGAGGTAGTCGGGGTCGCCGAACAGGCGCTGCGCCTGGAGCACGTGCGGGACGGCGGCCACGCCTTCTTCGAACGCGGAGACGGTGTCGGCGTCCTCCCAGTGCAGGGTGACGAAGACGAGGGCTTCGAAATTGAGGCCCACGGCGGCCGGGTCCACGACCGCCCGGTAGCCGCGGATCGCGCCTTCGCGTTCGAGGTCGCGCAGGCGGCGGTGGCAGGGCGAGACGCTCAGTTTTACTCGGGCGGCCAGCTCGGTGACCGTGAGACGGCCGTCCAGCTGGAGCTCGGTAAGAATTTTCCGGTCCAGGGCATCCATGGAGAAGATTCTGCCCCAGATCCCGCGATCAAGGAGTAAAGAAGGGAACACTTTCGGGCTGATCCGGCCTAGCCTTCCTCTCGCGACAAAGCACGTGAGAGGGACCGGTCCATGGATACGACGACACTGGCGGCTTTTCTGGCAGTGGATCTGCTGCTGGTGTTCACCCCCGGCGCGGACTGGGCCTACGCGATCACCGCGGGCATCAGGGGCCGGTCGGTCGTCCCGGCGGTCGCCGGGCTGGTCGCGGGGTACGCGGGATACACCCTGCTCGCCGTCGCGGGCCTGGTGGTGATCGTGGCGAACTCGGCGGCCCTGCTCACCGCGCTGACCGTGGCCGGGGCCGGCTACCTGGTGTGGCTCGGCTGCGGCGTGCTGAGGCAGCCGGCCGTCCTGACGGCCCCCGAGGGCGACGTGGGCTCCTCCCGCTTGCGGACCATGCTCAGGGGAGCCGGGATCAGCGGGCTCAACCCGAAGGCGCTGCTGCTGTACTTCTCGCTGTTCCCGCAGTTCATCGACCCCGCGGGCGGCTGGCCGGTCGCCACGCAGACCGGCCTGCTCGGCACCCTGCACATGACCGCCTGCGCCGTCGTCTACCTCACCGTCGGAGTCCTGGCCCGCACCGTGCTGAAGACCAGGCCCGCGGCGGCCAGGGCGGTCACCCGCGTCTCCGGCGCGATGATGATCGTCATCGGCGGCTTCCTGCTGGTGGAGCAACTGGCCCGCTGACGGTGCGTGCACCCCGGGAAACCGGCGAGGGGTCCCCGGCGGACCTTCCTGAGATGATGACCGGGGAAGCGGCAGGGGCGTCACATCCGGAGGCACCGTGCAAGGACGCGTACCGGAGGACATGGCGGTCGTCGTCGACGCCCGTGGAGCGATCGCGGTGTGGAGCGACGGCGCCCGACGGCTGCTCGGATACGAACCCGAGGAGGTCGTGGGCCGCGCCGTCACCCGCCTGCTCGCCGCCGGCCTGCCCGGTTCCACGCGACGTCACGTGGCCGACGGACAGCACTGGGCCGGCGAGGTGGCGCTGCGGCACCGGGACGGCGACCGGGTCGTGGTCCGGCTGCACGGCACGCCGCTGCTGGACGCGGACCGCAGACGGCTCTGGCTCGTCACCGGCACCGCACCGGCGCACACGGCGAGGCGGGCCGGGCACGGAGCCCTGACCCTGTGGGACCTCACGCTCACACAACTCCCCGTGCCGGTGGCGGTCTACGACCGTGACGCCCGGCTCGTGGCCGCCAACGAGATCATGACCCAGGTGATGGGCCGGTCCGAGGAGGAGATGAAGGGCCTGACGCTCCGGGAGATCGAACCCGGCCCGCCCTTCGACGAATACGACCGGCTGCAGCGCGAGGTCCTGCGCACCGGCGAGACGCTCTTCCACGAGCAGCACGGCACGGCCCCGGGCGAGACCCGGCGCCACGCCTGGTCGATGTTCATGTCGCCGCTGACGGACGAGACCGGTGCGGTGCAGGGCATGTCCGCGACCGTGTTCGACACCACGGAGCAGGACTGGGCCCGCCGCCGGCTGGCGGTGCTCAACGAGGCGAGCCTGCGGATCGGGAGCACCCTGGACGTGACCCGGACGGCCGAGGAGCTGGCCGAGGTGGCCGTCAGCGGGTTCGCGGACTTCGTCACCGTGGACCTGCTGGAGTCCGTCACCCTGGGCGACGAGCCGGAACCGGTGCTGCCGGACGCGCCGGTCACCGTGCGGCGCACCGCCCAGCGGTCGGTGCTGGAGGGCTGCCCGGAGTCGGTGGTCGCCTCGGGCGACGCCACGCTCTACCCCGTGGACTCGCTCCCGGTGCGGACGCTGGTCGCCGGCCGCGGCTCCCGGAACCGGTCCGGGGATCCGGGGCTGCGGGAGTGGATCAGGTCCTCCCCGGCCCGCGAGGAGTCGGTGGGCAGGCACATGATCCACTCGGTGATGATGGTGCCGCTGCGCGCCCGCGGGGTGACCCTGGGGCTGGTGCACTTCCTGCGGCACCGGACGCCGGAGTCGTTCAGCGAGGACGATCTGCTGCTCGCGGAGGAGATCGTCGCCAGGGCGGCGGTGAGCGTGGACAACGCCCGCCGCTACACCCGGGAACGCCGGACGGCGCTGGCGCTCCAGCGCAGCCTCCTGCCCGACCGGCCTCCGGACCTGGCGGCGATGCAGGTCGCCTACCGCTATCTGCCGGCCGGTTCCGGAGCGGACATCGGCGGCGACTGGTTCGACGTGATCCCGCTGTCCGGCACCCGGGTCGCCCTGGTCGTGGGCGACGTGGTGGGGCACGGCATCCACGCCTCGGCCACGATGGGCCGGCTGCGGACCGCCGTGCGGACGCTCGCGGACGTCGACCTCGCCCCCGACGAGCTGCTCACCCAGCTGGACGACCTCGTCGTCCGGATCGACCGGGAAGAGGGCCCGGAGGCGCGCGGGCGGTCGGCGGAGGCGTCGGGGCAGGTCGGCGCCACCTGCCTGTACGCCGTGTACGACCCGGTGTCCCGCCGCTGCACGATGGCCCGGGCCGGGCATCCGCCGCCCGCCCTGGTCACGCCCGACGGCGCCGTACGGTTCCTGGAGGTGCCGACCGGGCCGCCGCTGGGCCTGGGCGGCCTGCCGTTCGAAGCCGTCGAGGTGGAGCTGGAGGAGAACAGTCTGCTCGCGCTCTACACCGACGGGCTGCTCAAGGCCGCCGACCACGACATGGACGTCGGGCTCACCCTGCTCCGCGAGGCGCTGGCCGACCCTGCCGAGGCGCTGGAGGAGACCTGCGAGCAGGTGCTGCGCACCGTGCTCACCGGCCGTCCCGCCGACGACATCGTGCTGATGCTGGCCCGGACCGCCGCGCTCGGCGCCGGTAAGGTGCGCACCTGGCAGCTGCCGCCCGAGCCCACGGCCGTGGCCCGGGCCCGCAGGATGGCCGGCGAGCAACTGGCCGCCTGGGGTCTGGCGGAGGCCGGGTTCACCACGGAACTGATCGTCAGCGAGCTGGTCACCAACGCGCTGCGGTACGGCGGTTCCCCCATCGAACTGCGCCTGATCCGCGACTCGGCGCTCATCTGCGAGGTGTCCGACGGCAGCAGCACCGCACCCCACCTGCGCCGGGCCCGCGTGTTCGACGAGGGCGGGCGGGGACTGCTGCTGGTCGCCCAGCTCGCCGAACGCTGGGGCAGCCGCCAGACCCCCACGGGCAAGACCATCTGGGCGGAACAACCGCTGCCCGCGGAGCCGTCCTTGTGACCGGCGGCCGGTGTCCGGCGGCTACCGGGTGTCCACGATGCCGCCGGTCACCGCGATGACCTCGCCGACCGTGTAGCTGGAGTCGGCGTCGGAGGCGAGGTAGACGTACGTCGGCGCGATCTCCTCCGGCTGGGCCGCGCGTTCGAGCGGGGCCTCGCTGCCGATCTGGGCGAGACCGTCCGGCGGCATGTGCTGGTCCGCCTCGTTGAGCGGCGTCCAGGTCGGGCCCGGCGCGACCACGTTGGCGCGCACACCGCGCTTGGCCAGGTGCACGGCGACGGACTTGGTCAGGGTGATCAGCGCGGCCTTCGACGCCGCGTAGTCGATCATCGTCGTACTGCCCTTGAGCGCCTCTTCGGTCGCGGTGGCGATGACGGCGTCACCCGGCTCCAGGTGCGGCAGCGCCGCCATGAGCAGGTGGAAGTACGCGTAGACGTTCGTCTTGAACGTCCGGTCGAAGTCCTCGGCGGTCAACTGGTCGAGTTCGAGCTTGCTGTTGAGGTACGCGGCGTTGCTCACCAGGATGTTCAGCCCGCCGAGCTCCGCCGCCGTCCGCTCGACGGCCTCGCGGCAGAACTCCGGGTCGGTGAGATGGCCCGGCAGCAGCAGACAGCGCCGTCCCTGCTCCTCCACCTCGCGCCGGACCCGCTCCGCGTCCACCTGCTCCTCGGGCAGATAGACGATGGCGACGTCGGCGCCCTCCCGCGCGTACAGCAGCGCCACCGCCCGCCCGATGCCCGAGTCGCCGCCGGTGATCAGCGCGGCCTTGCCCTCCAGCTTCCCGCTGGCCCGGTAGCGGCTCGCCCGGTAGCGCGGCGGGGTGCGCATGTCGGCCTCGAGTCCGGGCCGTTGCTGCTTGTCGGAGTCGTAGGGCGGGTCGGGCTCGGCCACGACCTGTGGTGCGGACCGTTCCTGCTCGGGCTGCACGGTCTCTCCTTTCGCCGGTGTCGTCCACGGCGCGGCCGTTCACCTGGGCTCACGCCGTTTCTTCCCCGCACCGCGTGCCCACATCGGCGGCGGGCATGTTCCCCGTCGCCACCGGGCCGGTGCCGGGCCGACCGGCATGGCCGCACCCGCGAGGGGTACTCAGACGATCTTGGAAGGCCCGACCGGAGGGCCTGCTGTCGGAAGGAGATCCGTGTCTGACGAGACGGTGAAGAACGTCTTCGTGATCGGGCTCGACGAGGCCAATCTGCCGACGCTGCGGGCGGTTCCCGGAGCTGACCGGCTGCGCTTTCACCAACTGCTGACCGTGGAGGAACTCCAGGTCGGCGAGGTGCACCTGCCCACGCTGTTCGACAAGGCCCGGGAGGTGCTGGACGCCTTCGACGGCAGCATCGACGCGATCGTCGGCTACTGGGACTTCCCGGTCAGCACCCTCGTGCCGATGCTGAGCGAACGCTACGGGACCCGGAGCACCAGCCTGGAGTCGGTGGTCAAGTGCGAGCACAAGTACTGGAGCCGTCTCGAGCAGCAGAAGGCGACCGACCGGCACCCGGGCTTCGACCGGGTCGACCTGTCGGCCGAGCCGCCTCGCCCGCCCGAGAAGGTGACCTTCCCGATGTGGGTCAAGCCCGCGCTCTCCTACTCGTCCGAACTCGCCTTCGGAGTCGATGACGAGGAGGAGTTCCGCAAGGCCGTCACCGAGATCCGCGAGGGCATCTCCCGTATCGGCCGCCCCTTCGAGCACATCCTCGAACGCATCGACCTGCCCCCGGAGATGGACGGCGTCGGCGGCCGGGTCTGTCTGGCTGAGGAGGCGATGTCCGGCGTCCAGGTCGCCGTCGAGGGCTACACCCACCAGGGCGAGGTGACCGTCTACGGAGTGCTGGACTCGATCCAGTACCCGGACTCCCCCTGCTTCCTGCGCCACCAGTACCCCTCGACGCTGCCGCCGGCGGTCATCGCGGAGCTCCACGACGTCTCGGAGCGGGTGATGCGGCAGATCGGCATGGAGTCGGCCACCTTCAGCATCGAGTACTTCTACGACCCGCGGACGCAGTCGATCAACCTGCTGGAGATCAACCCCCGGCACTCACAGTCGCACGCGGAGCTGTTCCAGTACGTCGACGGTGTCCCCAACCACCACTGCATGGTGCGCCTCGCGCTCGGCGAGGACCCGCGCATGCCGCACCGCGAGGGCCCGTACGCGATGGCGGCGAAGTGGTACCACCGCTGGTTCACCGACGGTGTGGTGCGCCAGGTGCCCGGGCCCGAGGAGATCGCCCGCATCGAGCGGGAGACGCCGGGCGTGCGCATCGAGGTGGTCCCCGAGGAGGGCACCCGGCTCTCGGACCTCCCCGGACAGGACAGCTACAGCTACGAGTTGGCGCACATCTACACCGGCGGGGCGGACGAGGCGGAGCTGCGGGAGAAGTTCGACCACTGCGTGGCGGAACTGGGCCTCGTCTTCGACGAGCCCCCGCCGGAGTGAAGCCCGGCCGGAGTGAACCCCCGAGAGTAAGGAGCACGCGGGTTCCATGCGTTACGTGACCAACCTGCCCTACGCCACGAAGGAAGAAGAGCACGTCACGATCCCGATGTCCGACGGGGTCCGGCTCTCCGCGCACATCTGGCGTCCCACCTCGTCGGACCATGAGCCGGTGCCCGCGGTGCTGGAGTACATCCCGTACCGCAAGCGGGACCTCACGGCCGTACGCGACTCGATCCACCACCCGTACCTGGCGGGTCACGGCTACGCCTGTGTCCGCGTCGACCTGCGCGGCACCGGCGACTCGGAGGGCGTGCTGCGCGACGAGTACCTGGAGCGGGAGCAGGCGGACGCGGAGGAGGTCCTGGCCTGGCTGACGGAACAGCCCTGGTGTGACGGCGGCGCGGGCATGATGGGCATCTCGTGGGGCGCGTTCGCGGCGCTCCAGGTGGCGGCCCGGCAGCCGCCGGGCCTGAAGGCCATCGCCATCGCCTCCTTCACCGACGACCGGCACGCCGACGACATGCACTACATGGGCGGCGCCCTGCTGTCGGACAACCTGGCCGAGGCGGGCACGATGTTCGCCTACGGCACCTGCCCGCCCGACCCGTCCGTGGTCGGCGACCGCTGGCGCGAGATGTGGCAGGAACGGCTGGAGCACACCGAGCCCTGGGTCCTGCAGTGGCTGCGCCACCAGCGCCGGGACGACTACTGGCGGCACGCCTCGGTGTGCGAGGACTACGGCAGCGTGCGTTGCCCCGTCCTGGCCTCCAGCGGCTGGGCGGACGGCTACTCCAACGCCGTGACCCGGCTGCTCGGCAACCTGGACGTGCCCCGCAAGGGGCTGATCGGCCCCTGGTCGCACAAGTTCCCCCACCTCGGGGAGCCCGGACCGGCGATCGGCTACCTCCAGGAGCTCGTCCGGTGGTGGGACCACTGGCTCAAGGGCGTCGACAACGGCGTCATGGACGGCCCCATGCTGCAGGCGTGGATGCAGGACAGCGTGCCGCCCTCCACCGCGTACGAGGAGCGGCCGGGACGCTGGGTCGGCGAGCCGGACTGGCCCTCCCCGCACATCCGGCAGGCCGTGCATCCGCTCACCCGGCACACGATCGGGCCTGCGCGGGAGGCGACGGACGAGGGCAGCCTCCCCGAGGGCGACGCGATGACCGTGCAGTCGCCGCTGTCCGTAGGACAGTTCGCGGGCAAGTGGGCGTCCTACAACGCGCCCCCGGACCTTCCGTACGACCAGCGCGAGGAGGACGGCGGTTCCCTCGTCTTCGACACCGAGCCGCTGACCGAGCAGGTGGAGATCCTCGGCTCACCGACCGTGGAACTCGACCTGTCGGTCAGCGAACCGGTCGCCATGGTGGCCGCGCGGCTGTCCGACGTGAGCCCGGACGGCTCCGCGACCCGAGTCTCGTACGGCATCGTGAACCTCACCCGCCGCGACGGCACGGAGTCCCCCGAGCCGCTGGAGCCGGGCCGCCGCTATCGCGCCACGGTCCCGCTGAACGGAGTGGCCCAGGCGTTCCCGCCCGGCCACCGCATCCGGCTCTCCCTCTCCACGTCCTACTGGCCGCTGGCCTGGCCGGCGCCGAAGCCCGCCCTGCTGAGCGTCCACGAGCACTCCAGCACGCTCACCCTGCCGGTGCGGCCGGTGGAGGAACCTGACGAGGTGCCGGCGTCCCCCTTCGGCGAGCCCGAGGGCACTCCCCCACTCGAGACGAGCCAGGTCACGCCCCCGGAGGAGCGCTGGGAGGTCAAGCGGGACCTGATCGGCTACCGATCCGAGCTGGACATCGTGAAGGACCGGGGCACGGTCCGCTTCGAGCACATCGGCCTGGAGGCCGGGCGCCGCGCCCGCGAGCGCTACACGGCGGTCGCCGACGACTTCACCTCGGTCGGCGGCGAATCCACGTGGACCATGCGATTCCAGCGGGACGACTGGGACGTGCGGGTGGTCACGCACACCCGGCTGAGCTGTGACGATTCGGACTTCTTCGTGGACGCGACCCTGGACGCGTACGAAGCCGATCGCCGGGTGTTCTCCCGCACCTGGAACGAGAAGGTCCCGCGCGACCTGCTGTAGCGGGGACCGGAGCGAGGAAGGTTGCTTGACTTAGGCAACAAGCATCTGTTTGCCTAAGTCAAGCACCTTGCTCCCCGCTCCACGGAGGCCCCGCCATGTCCGACACCACCCGCCACGCGAAGGCCGGGGCCTTCGCCCCACCCGGACCACCCGGACCGCCCAGACCGAACGCCGTGGTCGCGGTGCTCGCCCTCGCCGGGATCGTGGTCTCGTTGATGCAGACCCTGGTCATCCCGATCGTCCCCGAGCTGCCGAAGTACCTGCACGCCTCGCCGTCGAACGCCGCCTGGGCGGTCACCGCCACGCTGCTCGCCGCCGCCGTCGCCACGCCGGTCGTCGGACGCCTCGGCGACATGTTCGGCAAGCGCCGCATGCTTCTGGTCAGCATCGTGCTGCTGGTGTCCGGCTCGGTCGTCTGCGCCCTGAGCGACTCGCTCGTCCCGATGGTCGTCGGCCGGACGCTGCAGGGCCTGTCGGCGGCCGTCATCCCGCTCGGCATCAGCGTCCTGCGGGACGTCCTGCCCGCCGAGCGGCTGGCCGGCTCCACCGCCCTGATGAGCGCCTCCCTCGGTGTCGGCGGTGCCCTCGGGCTGCCCACGGCGGCGTTCATCGCCGACCGCTACGACTGGCACACGCTGTTCTGGATCTCCGCCGTCCTCGGTGCCGCCGCCCTGGCACTGGTAGTGCTGGTCGTGCCCGAGTCGAAGGTCCGCACCGGCGGCAGCTTCGACCTGCCCGGCTCGCTCGGACTGTCCGCCGCGCTGGTGTCCCTGCTGCTGGCCGTCTCCAAGGGCGGCGACTGGGGCTGGACCAGCGGCACCACCCTCGGGCTGTTCGGCGCCGCGGCCACGCTCTTCCTGGTGTGGGGGTGGTACGAGCTGCGCACCGCCCAGCCGCTGGTGGATCTGCGGACCACCGCGCGCCGGCAGGTGCTGTTCACCAACCTCGCCTCGGTCGCGCTCGGCTTCTCGATGTTCGCCATGTCGCTCGTCCTGCCGCAGGTCCTCCAGCTGCCCGAGCAGACCGGCTACGGGCTGGGCAAGTCGATGCTGGCCGTCGGTCTGATCCTGGCCCCGCAGGGACTGGTGATGATGGCCATGTCCGCCGTGTCCGCGGGCATCACCAGGGCGAAGGGGCCGAAGGTCACCCTGATGACCGGCGCGGTCGTCGTCGCCGCCGGCTACGGCCTGAGCCTCGTGCTGATGTCCGAGGTCTGGCACATCGTCCTGGTCGCCTGCGTCATCGGCGGCGGCGTCGGCTTCGCCTACGGCGCCATGCCCGCCCTGATCATGGGCGCCGTGCCCGCCTCCGAGACGGCCGCGGCCAACAGCCTCAACACCCTGATGCGTTCCATGGGCACGTCGTTCGCCAGTGCCCTCGCCGGCGTCATCCTGGCGCAGATGACCACCGGCTACGGCGGCCACGCCCTGCCCTCCGAGAACGGCTTCAGGACGGTCATGGCCATCGGCGCCGGGGCGGCCCTCCTGGCCTTCTTCCTCGCGTCCTTCCTCCCGCGCCGGCAGGCCCCCTCGGAACCCGCCCCGGTGGCGGAAGGCCCCGCCGCGCAGGCGGAGTTCTCCGCCGCGCGCTCCTGAACGGCGTCCACCAAGCCCCCGCTTTGTGCATGCGATCTCACCCTCGCCTCCCCCACCCCTGAGGAGATGTCATGTCCGATGCCCTGACGTGCCCCGTCACCGGCGCCTCCGGGCCGCTGCACGAGTACCCGCTGCCGCGGGCGGCGGATCGCCCGCTGGCGCCCGCCCCGGCCGCGCAGGAGCTGCGGTCCGGGCAGCCGATCACCCGGGTACGGATCTGGAACGGCAGCACGCCCTGGCTGGTCACCCGGCACGCCGACCAGCGGGCCCTGCTGCCCGACCCGCGCGTCAGCGACGACGACCTCGACCCCGGCTTTCCGTACGTCAACGCGCACCGGGCGGAGATCGCGCCGATCACACCACGGCTCATCACGAACACGGACGCCCCGGAGCACACGCGGCTGCGGCGGACCGTCAACGGGCCGTTCGTGGTCAAGCGGATCGAGAAGATGCGCGAGCCGGTCCAGAAGATCGTCGACGACCTGATCGACGAGATGCTGGCCGGCCCCAACCCGGTCGATCTGCTCACGGCGTTCGCGCTCCCCGTGCCGTCGCTGGTCATCGCCGAACTGCTCGGAGTCCCCTACGAGGACCACGACTTCTTCCAGCGCAGCAGCAGCCTGGTGCTGGACGGTTCGGCACCGCCGGAGGAGGCCCGGAGGGTCAGCGGTGAGCTGGCCGCCTACCTGGACGACCTGGTCACGCGGAAGACGGCCGACCCGGACGACGACGTGCTCTCCGAGCTGGCCGGCCGCGTCCAGGCGGGCGAGATGTCGCACACCGAGGCCGTCCACATGGGCGTGGCGATGCTGATCGCCGGTCACGAGACCACCGCCACCATGATCAGCCTGGGCACCCTCGCCCTGCTCCAGCACCCCGGCCAGCTCGCCCTGCTGCGCGAGACCGACGACCCGAAGGTGGTCGCGAACGCGGTGGACGAGGTGCTGCGCTACCTGTCCATCGTCCAGACCGGAGTCCGCCGGGTCGCCAAGGACGACATCGAGATCGGTGACGTAGTCATCCGCAAGGGCGACGGCATCATCTTCGACCTGCACGCCGCGAACTGGGACCCGGAGGTCTTCCCCGGGGCGGAGCGGCTGGACATCTCCCGACCGGCCCGGATCCACCAGGCGTTCGGCTACGGCCCGCACCAGTGCCTGGGCCAGAACCTGGCCCGCCTGGAGCTCCAGGTCGTCTACGGCACCCTCTACCGCCGCGTCCCGACCCTGCGGCTGGCCGCCGGGATCGAGGAGCTGGAGTTCGACCACACCGGGACCACCTACGGCGTGCACAGCCTGCCCGTGGCCTGGTGACCCCTCCCCCCACTCCGAGACAACCGAGGTGACAAGCATGCGTGTGGAACTGGACGTGCCGAAGTGCGTGGCGTCGGGGCAGTGCGTGATGGCCGCTCCCGACGTCTTCGACCAGCGGGAGGACGACGGTGTCGCGATCCTGCTGGCGGAGCGGCCCGGTGAGGAACTCCTCGACGACGTGCGCGAGGCCGTGGCGGTCTGCCCGGCCGCGGCGATCCGGCTGGTGGAGCGGTGAGGCGCGTCGTGGTCGTCGGCGCCTCGGCCGCCGGACTCGCGGCGGCCGAGACCCTGCGCCGGGCGGGCTACGACGGCACGCTCACCCTCGTCGGCGACGAGCCGCACGCCCCCTACGACCGTCCCCCGCTGTCCAAGCAGATCCTCTCCGGCGAGTGGAACACGGGACGGCTCCCGCTGCGCCCGCGGGCCGACCTCGACGCCCTCGGCCTCGACCTGCGGCTGGGGACGGCGGCGACCGGGCTGGATGTGACGGACCGTGCGGTGCGTCTGGCCGACGGGGCGCGGGTGCCGTACGACGGGATGATCGTGGCCACCGGTGTGCGCCCGCGGCGGCTGCCCGGCGACGGCGGCGCCCATGTGCTGCGCACCCTGGACGACGCCCTCGCCCTGCGCGAGAGGCTGAAGCCGGGCTGCCGGCTGGTCGTGGTGGGCGCCGGGTTCCTCGGCGCCGAGGCCGCCGCGGTGGCCTGGCGGCTCGGCGCCCGCGTGACCCTGCTCGAACCGGCTCCCGTGCCGCTGGCGCACGCCGTCGGCACCGAGGTCGGCCAGGTGCTCTCGCAGGCCCATCGCGACCACGGTGTGGACCTGCGCACGGGCGTCACCGTGACCGGGGTGACCGACGGGGGCGTGCGGCTCGCGGACGGCGAGGTGGTCGAGGCCGACGAGGTCCTGGTCGCCGTCGGCTCGCTGCCCAACACCGAGTGGCTGGCGGGCAGCGGGCTGCGCATCGGCGACGGCGTGCTCTGCGACGCGTACTGCGAGGCCGCGCCGGGGGTGTACGCGGCCGGTGACGTGGCCCGCTGGGACAACCCGCTGTTCGGGACGTCCATGCGGATCGAGCACCGTACGCACGCCGCCGAGCAGGGCATGGCCGCCGCCCGGAACCTGCTCGCCGCGCCGGACGCGCGCAGGCCGTTCGCGCCGGTGCCGTACTTCTGGTCCGACCAGTACGACATGAGGGTCCAGGCGTACGGCTTTCTGCGCGGGCACGACGAAGTCGCCGTCGTGGACGGTGACTTGGCCGAGCGCAGGTTCGTGGCCGTCTACCGCACGGGCGAGCGGCTGACCGGCGCCCTGGCGGTCGGCATGCCGCCCAGGGCCGTCCGCGCCTGGCGGCAGGCGATCGCGGGCGGGACGGCCTGGCGCGACCTCGTACCGGCCGCCGGCACCGAGGCGGCGTGACCCCGACCCTCCACCCAAGGAGATCGCACATGGACAACCGTACGGACGACGCGCGTGACGTGGTCGTCGTCACCGGAGCGGGCGGGATGGGCACGGCGGTCGCGCGACGGCTGGGCAGCGGACGGACGCTGATCCTCGCCGACCACGCACGCGAGCGGCTCGATCAGGTCGTGGCGGAGCTGGGCACGGAGGGATACGCCGTGCGGGGCGTGCCGACGGATGTCTCCGACCGTGCGTCGGTGGAGCGGCTCGCCCGCACCGCGGCGGAGCAGGGCCGGATCACCGCCGTGGTGCACACCGCCGGTGTCGCCGCCGCGACGGCCTCGGTCCGCGGGATCCTCGACGTGGACCTGCTCGGCACGGTGTACGTGATCGAGGCGTTCGAGAAGGTGGCCGTCAGCGGCACCTCGCTGGTGTGTGTCGCCAGCCTGGCCGGGCACATGGCCTCGCTCGACGACGAGGACGAGACCGCCCTGGCGACGGCTCCCGCCGAGGAGTTGCTCGCTCTGAAGGCGGTCACGGCCCTCGGTGACGACGCGACCGCCGCGTACATCCTGGCCAAACGCGCCAACCAGGTACGCGTGCAGGCCGCCGCCCTCGCCTGGAACCGGCTCGGCGCCCGGGTCAACACCCTCAGCCCCGGTGTCATCGCCACGGCCATGGCGAAGGCGGAGGCCGACTCGGACGCCGGCGGGCACATGCTCGCGATGCTCGACGCGTGCGGTGCGGGCCGGCCGGGCACGCCCGGCGAGATCGCCGACGCGGTGGCGTTCCTCACCGGCCCCGAGGCGCGGTACATCACCGGCAGCGACCTCCTGGTCGACGGTGGTCAGGCGGCCTGGATCCGCCGACACATGCGGGGTGCCGGCTGACGTTCCCCGGGGCACCGGGTTTCCGAGACGGACCCTTCCGGGCGACCATGGCGGGGCACCCCTACCGCAGGGAGGTACCCCATGACCGACTCACCCGCCCCCGACCCCGGCGTGCTGCCGACGACCGTGCGCACGGGACGTGTCGAACTGACGCCCGCCGCAGAGGAGCTGCTGCGGCGGCTGACCGGGACGCACGGGCCGGTGATGTTCCACCAGTCCGGCGGCTGCTGCGACGGCAGCTCCCCGATGTGCTACCCGCGCGGCGAGTTCCGGGTCGGTGCCGGTGATGTCCTGCTGGGGCACGTGGCCGGGGACACCCCGTTCTGGATGAGCGGGGACCAGTACGCGTACTGGTCGCACACCCACCTCACCGTGGACGTGGTCCCCGGCCGCGGCAGCGGCTTCTCCCTGGAGGCCCCGGAAGGCGTCCGCTTCTTGCTGCGCTCCCGCCTCCTCACCGACGAGGAACTGCGCCGCATCGAGTCGGAACCGCCCCTGCCGACCGGGGCGGACCGCGACGCTTAGGGCGCGGCGCACACCGACGGCAGTGCCCGCCCGAGCGCCTTCAGGTGCAGCGTGTCGAGCCGGTGGGTGTACGCCGACCAGCCGGCGGCCGTGGCCAGGCGCGGGCCGCACGACGGCAGGGCCCGGGCCCGTTCCGTGTCGTCGAGCGCGGCCAGTAGCTGTGTGGTGATGCGGTCGAGGGCCGGGCGGACCTCCTTGGCCAGGTCGGGCCGCTCGGTCGGACGCTCGGCGGGGTGCGCGTCCCAGCGGGCGTACAGGCCGCGCTGCACCAGCTTGTTCGCCTCGATCTGGTCCCGGAACACGGCGGCCACGGCATCCGGGTCGAGGCCGAGACCGGCCGCCCGGGTGCGGACGTCGTCCAGGATCCGCGCCTCGCGCTCCGGGTCGTCGATCGGCGTGTCCGTGCCGTACTTGGCGGCGGCGACCTTGTCGGCCAGCAGCAGTCGCTGGGTGAGCAGTTCGGTCACCGGCGTCAGGCCGTGCGCGGCGGCAGCCGTGTGACGCACGGAAGCGGACTGCTCCACGGCGGTGGCCGGGCCGGCCGTACCGACGGCCAGAGTGGCCGCGGCCGTCAGGGTGCCGAGGAGGGTGAGGGCGGACCGGAGACGTCGAGGGCGCACAGGAGTGTCCTTCCGTGGGGGCGTGGGCGCCGGACCGCGGCGCTGTCCGCAACCTACCGATCGACGTCAGGCGGGTGTTCGCCGAGGTCCCAGAACAACCCCGCCATGATGCGCAGCCCTTCGCGGGCCACCGACCCCAACAGATGTTCGTCGGGGGCGTGTTGGGAGCAGGAGGGGTGGGAGTGCGGGACCCACACGGTGGGCAGGCCGAGGATGTCCGCGAAGGCGTCGTTGGGGAGGGTGCCGCCGAGGTTCGGCAGGACGGCCGGTTCCTTGCCGGTGGTGTGCCGCAGGGAGTCCACGGCCCGGCGGACCCACGGGTCGTCCGGGCTGAGGCGGGTCGCGGGGACGGCCTGGAGCACCTCGACGTCGACCATGGACAGGCCGTGGGCGTCGAGGTGGTCGCGGACGATGCGTTCGAGGTCGCGCCAGGGCGTGCCGACGACGAAGCGGAGCTGGACGTCGGCGTGGGCGGTGCCGGGGATGGCGCCGACGGGCTTGGCGGGATCCCCGGCGGCCAGGGTGAGGACCTCCAGGGTGTTCCAGCCGAAGACGCGTTCGGCCGGGCTGAGGCCCGGCTCGCCCCAGTCGGTGTCCACGTCCGGGTCGCCGTCCCCGCCGCCCACGGTGAGATCCGCCAGGGCGGCGGCGACCGGCTCGGGCAGCGCCGGCGGTCGCAGGCCGTCCACGAGGATGCGGCCCCGGGCGTCGACCAGGGTGGCCAGGGCACCGGCGAGCACCGTGGCGGGGTTGCGCAGGGCGCCGCCCCAGTTGCCCGAGTGGTGGGCGCCCTCGCGCAGGGCCACGCGCAGACGGAAGTTGGCGGCGCCCCGGGAGCCGAGGAACAGGGTGGGGCGGGCGGCAGCGAGGCGTGGACCGTCGGAGGCGACGAGCAGGTCGGCGGCCAGGTCGTCCGCCAGCCTGCGGCAGACCTCGTGCAGGCCCGGTGATCCCGACTCCTCCCCCGTCTCCACGAGCACTTTCAGGTTGAAGCCCAGCCGGCCTCCGCGCGCGGCCAGGACCTGTTCGAGCGCGGCCAGGTTGACGGTGTGCTGGCCCTTGTTGTCGGCGGTGCCGCGCCCGTAGAGGCGGTCGCCCTCGACGACGAGTTCCCAGGGGGACAGGCCGGTGCGCCAGCGGCCGTCCTGGCCGGGGACGACGTCGCCGTGGCCGTAGACCAGGACGGTGGGCAGGCCGTCGGCCTCGTGCCGGTGGGCGAGCAGGAACGGGCCCGCGTCCGGCACCGGGTTGTCGACGATCCGCACGGTGGCGCCGAGGCGGCGTACGGCGGGGGCGAGTTCGTCGGTCAGGTAGGCGCGCAGCGGGCCCGTGCCGTCGGGCGGCGGGCTCTGCGTCGGGAACGCGACCCGGCGCCGCAGGTCGGCTAGGAAGCCGCCGGAGTCGTAGTAGGCCTCCGCCAGGCCGATGGCGCTCTCACGTGTCGTCATGCCGTCCGCTCCCGGTGTCCGTCGGGCCGGGGGCGGCGGCCAGGCGGCCGTCCTCCCGGTCGAGCCAGTGCCTGCGCAGTGCCTGGAGCACCACGGAGACGTCGAAGGAGATCACCCCGGGCAGCTCCGCCAGGTCCCGGGTGAGGAACTCCGCGAGTCCCTCCTCGTCGCGGAAGACGCCCTGGTGGACGACGGAGAAGGCGCCCGCGTTGGTCGACACGTACCGGGCGGAGGGATGCCGGGCGAGCGTCCGGGCGGCCTCGCGCACCCCGCCCGGTGACACGGTCAGCGCGACCACCGCCTCCAGGGCGTAGCCGAGCAGTCCGGGCTCGATCTCCACGCGGGGGCGGACCAGTCCGCGCTGGAGCAGCGACCGGGTGACGCGGTAGGCGGTGGACTGCCCGATGCCCAGTTCGCGGGAGACCTGCGCGGCGGTCATCCGTCCGTCGGCGGCGAGCAGCCGCAGGGTGCGCAGTTCGTCACCGGTGGGGCGGGCGGGCCGGTCGGTGCCGCCCGGGTCCGTCTCGCGTTCCTCCGCGGTGTACGTGCCGAGCAGTCGGCGCTGGTCCTCCGTCAGCCGGGGCAGCCGCCAGGCGTCGGACTTGGTGTCGGCGCGCAGGACGAGTTCGGTCCGGGTGGAGCGTACGCCGGGGAGCGTGGCGATGCGCCGGGTGAGCAGGTCGCGGGCCTCGGTGCGGCGCGCGGGCTGGACGACGCAGTAGACGTCCGCCTGCCCGGCGGTGACCGCGACGTGGGCCGCCTCGGGCAGTCCGACGAGCCGCCGGGCGACCTCGACGGCGCGTCCCGGCGCGGCGACCCACACGTGCCAGGGAGTGCCCTCGCCGGTGACCGACAGGTCGACCTGGCCGATCACCCGCAGCAGCCGGTTCGACTCCAGCCGGGCCAGCCGCCGTCCCACGGTGCTCGCCGACACGCCCAGCGCCTGGGCGAGCAGGCTGAGCGGGGCGCGCGGGGCGCGCTGGAGCGCGGCGACCAGGTCGAGATCGTCATCGTCCAGAGCGTTCTCCATGCGACCCATCTTTCACGGAACGAATCCGTCAACCAGCGACTTCACACGAACGATACGACCGCAACAACCTTTTTACTTGCATGATTTCGTCAAGTGGGTCGTCAATAGGGGCGTGACCACCGCCACTTCGCCTCCGCCGCCCGACGCCCCTTCGAAGCAGCTGTCCCGGGTGCTCGCCGTCCTCGGGCGCATCGAGCGCCTCGGCAACAAACTCCCCCACCCCTTCTGGCTGTTCGGTGTGCTCAGCGTCGTCCTGGCGCTGGTCAGCTGGCTCCTGTCGGCCACCGGCGCCTCCGCGCTCAACCCCGCCACCGGCAAGACGGTGGGGGTGCGCAGCCTCGTCTCGGGCGAGGGGCTGCGGATGATGATCTCCGACGCGGTGACCAACTACGCCACGTTCCCGCCGCTCGGCACGATCCTCGTGGTGATGCTGGGCGTGGCGGTCGCCGACCGGTCGGGGCTGCTGCCCGCGATGCTGCGGGCGGCCGTCGCCCGGGTCCCGGCCCGGTGGCTGACGTTCACGCTCGCCTTCACCGCCATGGTCGCGCACGTCGCGTCCGACGCGGCCTACGTGGTGCTGGTGCCGCTGGGCGCGATGGCCTTCCGGGCGGTGGGACGCAGCCCGATGCTCGGTGCCGTGGTGGCGTTCGTGTCGGTGTCCGCCGGGTACGACGCGAGCCCGCTGGTCACCCCGACGGACGCGATCCTGGCCGGGCTCACGACGGCCGCCGCGCACACGGTCGACCCCGCGTACGTGGTCACCCCGCTGTCCAACTACTTCTTCTCCGTGGCCTCGTCGGTCGTCCTGGCCGTCGTGGTCACCGTCGTCACGGAGAAGGTCATCGCCCGGCGGGTGGCCGCGATGCCGGAGGAACCGGAGCCGGACGACGCTCCCGAGGCCGCCGGTGCGGAGGCCGGTGGGCTGACGCTGCGCCCGGAGGAGCGCAGAGGTCTGCGCAACGCGGGTCTCGCGCTGCTGGCGTACGCCGCGCTGGTCGTGGCGACGATGATCCCGGCCTCGTCACCGTTGCGGGGCGAGGGCGGCAGCATCGTGCAGTCGCCGGTGCTCACCGGCATCGCGGTGGTGCTGGCGGTGGCGTTCCTGATCGTGGGCGCCGTGTACGGGCGCACGGTCGGGACCGTACGGACCGGCCGGGACATCCCCGACCAGATGGCGAAGGGCCTGCGCGAGATGGCGCCGATCCTGGTGCTGTTCTTCGCCATCTCCCAGTTCCTGGCCTACTTCAAGTGGACCGGCGTCGGCGAGGTCCTCGCGATCCGGGGCGCGGGCCTGCTGAAGTCGGCGGGCATCACGGGCCCGGTCGCGTTCCTCGGCGTCCTGCTGGTCTGCACGGTCATCAACCTGCTCGTCACGAGCGGCTCCGCCCAATGGGCCCTGGTCTCCCCGGTGTTCGTGCCGATGTTCATGCTGCTCGACATCCCGCCCGAGGTGACCCAGGCGGTGTACCGCATCGCCGACTCGTGCACCAACGCGGCGACCCCGATGAGCGCCTACTTCGTGATGACCCTGGGCGTCGTCCAGCGCTACCGGCGCTCGGCCGGCATCGGCACGCTGCTGTCGCTCACCCTGCCGCTGTGCCTGATCATGCTGGTGGCCTGGACGCTGCTGTTCTACGCCTGGTGGGCGCTGGGCATTCCCCTGGGCCCGGGGGTGCCCGTCCGTTGACCACCCGGTGCGCTCCCGCGGGCCGCTCCCGCCGGCCGCTTCCGCCCGTACGAGGAGGACTTCCATGTCCCTGACCCGTGTCGAGTCGCTGGCCCGGACCGCCCTGCCGGAGATGACCGGCGACCTGCGGAGGCTGGTCGAGCTGGAGACACCCAGCGACGACAAGGAGTTGCTGACCGCCGGGCTCGCAGCGGTCGAAACCTGGACCCATGACCGGCTCGGCCCGCCGGACGAGTCGCGGCGGTACGACGGCGGTCCGCACGGCGACATGCTGGAGCTGCTGTACCGGGGCACATCGCCGGTGGTGGTACTGGTCCTGTGCCACTACGACACGGTGTGGCCGGCCGGCACCCTCGCCGAGTGGCCCTTCCGGGTGAGCGACGACGGGCGGGCCACCGGGCCGGGCGTGTTCGACATGAAGTGCGGTCTGCTGCAGGCGGTGTGGGCACTGCGCCTGCTGCGGGACCTGGACCTGCCGCGCCCGTCGGTGCGGCTGTTCCTGAACGGCGACGAGGAGATCGGCAGCCCGGCCTCCCGCCCGCACATCGAGCGGCTGAGCGAGGACGCGACGGCCACGCTCGTGTGCGAGGCGTCCGCCGGGCCGGAGGGTGCCCTGAAGACGTCCCGCAAGGGCGTCGGCCTCTTCGACGTGACGGTGGAGGGCGTGGAGGCGCACGCGGGTCTCGATCCGTACCGGGGCGCGAGTGCCGTGCACGCCCTCGCCGAACTGGTCACCGGTATGGTCGGCTTGGGCTGCCGGGAGCGGGGCACGACGGTCAACGTCGGGCTGATCGGCGGCGGGACCGGGCGCAACGTCGTCGCCGGCCGGGCGAGCTGCGGCGTCGACGTACGCATCCCCGACCCCGCCGAAGCGGCCCGCGTCGACACCGCACTGGCCTCGCTCGCGCCCTCCGACCCCCGGGTGCGGGTCTCGGTCACCGGCGGCTGGAACCGTCCCCCGATGGTGCCGACGCCCGCCTCCCGGCTCCTGTTCGCGCAGGCGCAGGCGGCAGCGCAGGAGCTGGGGTGGCCCCTGCGGGAGACGGCCGTCGGCGGGGCGAGCGACGGCAACTTCGTCTCCGCGCTCGGGCGTCCCGTCCTCGACGGCCTGGGCGCGGTCGGTGACGGCGCCCACGCACGGCACGAGCACGTCCTGCTGGACCACATCCCGCCGCGCACGGCGCTGTTGGCGGGGCTGCTCATGGCGGGGGCGGTGTAGGCACGGAATGACCGGGGCGGCGCGGTCACGGACGCCTCCCGACCTCTGGACGCCCTCACGCGGGCTCGCCTAGGGTGCGACGGCAAGCGCTTTCTAGCCTGCCCATGCCAAACCACCTGCCCTGCTCCATCCCACGTGCGCGCAGCCCCGCCGACGGCCCGGACGAGGAACCGACGCGGGTCTGACGCGGAAAGGCAGTGCCCCGTGCCGCACAGCGAGCCCCACAGACCGTCGCATCCGTCTTGGACCCGCAAGTCGTTCTTACGGGGAATGGCGGCCGTCGGCGCCGCTCCCCTGCTCCCCGCCGCCGTACTCCCCGCCGCCACCGCAGAAGCCGCCGCCTCGGCCCGGCCGGACTTCCCGCTGCTCGGCAACGGCACCTCCACGGACGTGTTCGTGGACACCGCGGACGACCCAGCCGTGATCCGCGCGGCCGGTGACCTCGTGGCGGACGTGGAAAGGGTCGGCGGTGTCAGGCCACGGCTGCTGCACACCGTGCCCCGGCAGGCCGGACTCCTGGTCGTCGTAGGGACGATCGGCGCGAGCCCGGTGATCGACCGCCTGGTCCGGCACGGCCGCCTGGACGTCTCCCGGGTCCAGGGCCGTTGGGAGGCGTCCGTCACCCAGGTCGTGGACCGTCCGCTGCCCGGCGTGGACCGCGCCCTGGTCATCGCGGGCAGCGACCGGCGCGGCACGGTCTACGGCGTCTACGACACCTCGGAGCGCATCGGCGTCTCGCCCTGGTACTGGTGGGCCGACGTGCCGGTGGTCCGCCGCGACTCGGTGACGGTCCCGGCCGGCCCCTTCGTACGCCACGAGCCCGCCGTCCGCTACCGCGGCATCTTCATCAACGACGAGCAGAACCTCACCACGTGGTCCCACCGCACCCAGGAGCCGGACAAGAACATCGGCCCCCGCACCTACGAGCGGGTCTTCGAGCTGCTGCTCCGCCTCAAGGCCAACTACCTCTGGCCCGCGATGCACCCGTACTCCGACTTCTTCAACAAGCACCGCGAGAACCCGGAACTGGCCGACCGCTACGGCATCGTGGTCGGCTCCAGCCACCCCGAGGCCATGCTCCGCAACGGCGTGCACGAGTGGGAGCCGTGGGCCGAGGAGCACCGCAACCCCGACGGCACCCTGCCGGTCTACGACTACACGGTGAACCCGGCCGTCATCTCCGACTACTGGCGGGCGCGGGCCCGGCAGAACGCCGGCTACGAGAACAGCTGGACGATCGGCATGCGCGGCCTGCACGACTCCGCGCTGGAGACGAAGTACGCCACCACGATCCCGGAGAAGGTCGCGGTGATGAACGACATCATCAGCGACCAGCGCCGCATCCTGGCCGAGGAGGTGGGCGAGGCGGCCCGGCCGCAGATCTTCATCCCGTACAAGGAGGTCCTGGAGCTGTACAACGCGGGCGTCCAGGTCCCCGACGACGTCACGCTGATCTGGCCGGACGACAACCACGGCAACATGCGCCAGCTCCCGGACGAGGCGGAACGGCGCCGCTCCGGCGGCAACGGCATCTACTACCACCTCTCCTACTGGGGTCGTCCCCGGAGCTATCTCTGGCTGGACACCACGCAGTTGAGCAAGGTGTGGCAGGAGCTGCGCCGGGTCCACGACCACCGGGCCGACCGGATGTGGATCTTCAACGTCGGTGACATCAAGTCGATCGAGACGGGCCTGTCCTTCTGCCTGGACATGGCGTGGGACGTGGACCGCTGGGGCCCGGACGACGTCGAGGACTTCCTGGTGGAGTGGGCGGGGCGTCAGTTCGGCCGGCGCCACGGCCCGGAGATCGCCGCGATCCGCACGGAGTACTACCGCCTGGCGGCGGAGCGGCGCCCGGAGTTCATCGACAAGGCGATCTTCTCGACGGTGCACCACGGCGACGAGGCGGGCCGCCGACTGGCCGCCTACGAGCAGTTGCTGGACCGGGTGCGCAAGCTGGGCGCGAAGCTGCCCGAGCCCTACCGTGACGCCTTCTACGAGTTGGTCGAATACCCGGTGCACGGCGCGTACTTGATGAATCTGAAGTACTACTGGGCGGACCGGAACGCGCTCGCCGTCCGTCAGGGGCGCGGCGCGGGCACCAACCGCTTCGCGGAATCGGCCGAGGCCGCGCACGCCGAGGAGCAGGAGATCACCCGCCGCTACAACACGCAGATCGCGGGCGGCAAGTGGGACGGCATCGTCAACCCCTACCCGTCCCAGATCCCCAAGGCCCCGGGCCGTCCGGCCGTCACACGGGTGACCCGCCAGGAGACCTCCGGCCTGGGGCTGGCCGCGGAGGGCAATGAAACGGGAGCCGGCCGACCGCTCTCCTTCTCCTCCTACACCCGCGACCGCCGCTTCGTGGACGTCTTCAACACGGGTTTCCTCCCGTTGGAGTGGCGGGCCGAGCCGAGTCACCCGTGGATCCGGCTGAGCAGCACCGGCGGCGAACTCACCGACCAGACACGGATATGGGTGGAGATCGACTGGCCGCGGGCACCGGAGGGCACCCACCACCCCACCCTGACCTTCACCGGCGCCGGCACGACCGCCGAGGTGCCCCTGCGGGTGGTCAACGACGGCCAACGGGCCCGGCAGCGCGCCCGCGGTTTCGTCGAGGCCCACGGCTATGTGTCGATCGACGCCGCGCACTTCGACCGCCGGGTGGCGCGCGGCGGGGCCCGGTGGCGGGTCGTCCGCGGCCTGGGACGCCGAACGGCCGCCGTCGAGGCGGTTCCTACGACCGCACTTCCGATCACCGAGAACTTCCCCACCCGGTCACCGGAGCTGCGCTACCGCGTGCGCTTCAGCAGCACCGGCACCTTCCCGGTGACCGTCTTCCGGCTGCCCTCCCTCGACGAGCGGGGCAAGCGCCGGCTGGCCCTCGCCCTCGACGACCAGCCGCCGACGGTCCTGTCGGGCCAGGCGATCGCCACGGGCAACCGGGGGGATGCGTGGGCTCGCAATGTCGAGGAGGGAGTGGAGAAGCTGACGGCCACGGTGACCGTGAGAGAGCCGGGTGAACACGTCCTGCGGCTGTTCATGACCGACCCCGCGATCGCCGTGGACCAGATCGTCATCGACACGGGCGGCCTGCCGGCGAGCTATCTCGCGCCGCCACAGAGCTACCACCGCGTCTTCAATCCCGGCCCCGTTCTTCAGGAGCACTGACGGGACCACCGATTTCTGCGGGCCCAGAAAAGCAGAAAAAGCTCGGTGCATGCAGCAACCGTGATTCGCTCGACGCCCCTCCGTGCATCCGTGCGCCCCTAGGGAGAAAGGATTCAGCGAGCGATTGGCGGATTCCACTGGGCAGGACATGAGGCGAGCATCAAGTCGGTGCGACCGCACCGAAATCCCGTGTGCCAAATGAGGCAGGTGGTATTCGATGAGCGGCTCTGTTCCCGGACCGGCCCGAGATTGGACAGTGGGCACTGCTCCAGGCATATTCCCATTCATCGGCCACGGTATCGACTTGGTCCGTCGGCCGCTGGCTTTTCTGAAATCTCTGCCCGAACACGGGGATCTGGTCGAGATACGCCTGGGCCCGCAGCCCGCCTGGATGGCGTGTCACCCGGACCTGGTCCACCAGGTCCTCAGGGACCCGCGCACGTTCGACAAGGGCGGCCCGCTCTACGACAGGCTGCGGATGCTCCTGGGGGACGGCGTCGGCACCTGCCGCCACCAGGATCACCGGCGCCAGCGCAGGCTCCTGCAACCCGAGTTCCGCAAGGCACGCGTCGCCGACCAGGTGCACCTGATGGGCGAGGAGGTGGAATCGGTGTGCCGCGCGTGGCGGGCCGGGCAGGCGGTCGACGTCAGCGCGACCATGCTGGACCTGTCCACACGCGTGGTCAGCCGCGTCCTCTTCTCCGACTCGCTCGACACCACGACGGCGGCCGAGATGCGCAGGTGCCTGGCCACCGTGGTCCGCGGCATGTTCGTCCGGACGGTGATGCCGGTCGACGCCCTGTTCCGTGTCCCCACGCCGGCGAACCGGCGTTACCGGCATGCTTCCGACCGCCTGCGCTCGATCGTCGGCGCAGCCATCGCCCAGCGTCGGCGAGGCACTCCCGACGACGACCGCGACGACCTGCTCGGAACCCTGCTGGCGGCCACGCGGGCCGACGACGGGGGGACGGCGATCACCGACCAGGAAGTCCACGGCCAGGTGCTGACGCTGATGTTCGCCGGCGCCGAGAGCACCGCCCTGTGCCTCTCCTCCGCCTTGGAGCTCCTGGGACGGCATCCCGAGGAGGAACGCCGCCTGCACTCCGAAGCCGACGCCGTCCTCACTTCGGGGCAGCCGCCCGGCCCCGAGGAGCTGCCGCACCTCGTCCACACCCGGTGCGTCCTCACCGAGACCCTTCGCCACCGCCCGCCCGGCTGGCTCTTCACCCGCGTCACCACGCGGGAGACGGAACTCGCCGGGCACCGTCTCCCGCAGGGCGCCACCGTCATGTTCAGCCCGTACCTCCTGCACCACGACCCCGCCCTCTTCCCCGACCCCGATCGCTTCCTCCCCGACCGCTGGCTGCCCGGGCAGGCCGTCGCGGTCCCGCCCGGGGCGATGATTCCGTTCGGTGCGGGCAGCCGGAAATGCATCGGAGAGACACTCGCGCTGACCGAAGCCACGGTGGCCGTCGCGTTCATCGCCCGGCACTGGCGGCTGCGTCACCTCCCCGGCCATACCGAACGGCTGCGCCCCGCAGCGTCGTTGGGGCCGAGGGGATTGGTGATGGTCGCCGAACCGCGAACGAGGCGGCATACGGACCCACCACGTCGGGCGGAGTCACTCTCACCCCGGACAACCGTCGTACCCGTCGTCCACAACTCACGAACGGCAGGTGGCAACGATGTCCGCGACGCATGAGGAAATAGCGCTCGCCGCGCAGGAGAAAAACCCGGTCGTGGACCTGAGGGAACTGATCGACGCGAACCTCTACATGCCCTTCCCGTTCCAGCGCAACCCCCACGCGTTCAAAGCGGCGGCCGGCGTCGAGGAATGGCTGGCCACCTGGGGGCTGACCGACGACCCGGCGGTCGCGGCCATGATCTCCTACACGCGCCCCGCCGAACTCGCGGCCTACAACAGTCCGACCATGGACCCCGGTCTCCTCCAGATCATGGCCAACCAGATCGCCTACCAGTTCATCTACGACGACCGCGCGGAGGACGTCGGCCGGCACACGCCGGACCGGCTGCTGCCCATGCTGTGCGAGAGCATCGCGATCCTGCGGGACGGCCAACCGCCCACCACCCCGCTCGGGGCCGCCCTGGCCGACCTCCAGCGACAGGTACAGCAACGGTGCACACCCGCTCAGGCGGCCCGCTGGGCCTGGAACAGCCGTGAGTACGTACACGGCCTGCTGTACGAAGCGGTGGCCCAGACCCAGCCCGTCCCGGTGGGCAACGGACTGTGCCGGTCCATACGCTCCCTCATCGCGGGCGTCGAGCCGTTCTACCCGCTGTGCGAGGCCGCGCAACCGTGCGAACTGACCCCGGAGGAGATCCATCACCCCGTCATGCGGCGCCTGAGCCGGCTGTCGGCCGACGCGGCGGTGTGGATACCGGACCTGTTCTCCGCGGTGAAGGAACACCGGGCGGGCGGCGTGATCAACCTGGCCCTCGCCTACCAGCGGACACACCGGTGCTCCCTGCCGGTGGCCGTCACGCTCGCCACGCGGCACATCAACAGCACGATCCGCGAGTTCGAGGAGCTCTTCGACGAGCTGCGACCGGAGTTGAGCCCGTCCGGCATCGGCTACGTGGAGGGCATGGCCGGCTGGATCCGCGGTTGCTACTTCTGGTCCCGGACCGTGCCACGGTACGCGGACACGATGGCGGCACCCGCGGCGCTCTGATCCGCTGCCCGACCGGTCGATTCCACCGCAGGGGTCCCGAGAGGGGCGAAACGCAGCAGAATACCCGAAAGGCTGAGACCTGAACCGCTCCCGCGAGAAATTCACCCGCTCTGTCGACCTCCCGTTCCGACCCGGCCATGGGGCGTGCACATGGGCGTACGCTCGCCCCGTCCGGCGGGGAGCAACGACAGGAAGCGGTAGACCACATGGCCCATGGGCTGCGGCAACCGATCACCGAAGACCGGCCTCTACTCGAACGCGACGAGGAACTCCAGGCCATCGGCCACGCCCTGGCGGAGCTCCGTGACACCGTCGACGGCGTGCCCCAGGTACCGCGCGGCGGATTGCTCGCCTTCACCGGCGAGGCCGGGCTGGGCAAGACGACACTCATCGCGGCGGTGCGTGCCCGCGCCGCCGCCCTCGGATTCACGGTGTTCTCCGGCAAGGGCGGCGAGAACGAACGGGGGATGGCGTTCCGCGTGGTCCGACAGGCCATGCAGCCCATCCTGGCCAGGATGGGCGAGGCGGAGCGCCGGGACTTCCTGGGCAGCTGGTACGACATCGTCGGCGCCGCGCTCGGTCTCGAGGCCACGGACCCCGCTCGGGTGCCGGACCCGACCGGCGTACGCGACGGGCTCGACTGGGTCATGACGCGCCTGACGATGCTGAACTCGCCTGTCGTTCTGCTCTTGGACGACCTGCACTGGGCCGACGCCGAATCCCTCGACTGGCTCGCCTCCTTCGCACCCCGGGTCGCGAACCTCCCGCTGCTGATCGTCGTCGGCTACCGGCCCGACGAACTTCCGTCCGACGCGACCTCGTTCCGTACGCTCGTCGAGCGCCACGAGCAGCGCCCGCACGTGCTGTCCCCGCTCGGTGAGGACGGTGTGGCGCGGATCATCAGGAACGAAGTGGGTGAGGAAGCCGAGGACGAGTTCTGCGGCGAGTGCTGGACGGTCACCGGCGGAAGCCCCTTCGAGGCCGTCGAACTGGCCATCAGGCTCCGTGAGCGGAAGGTGCGGGGCACCCGGGAGGAGGTGCCCGTGATGCGGGACCTCGCCGCCGCGGTCAAGGGCCCCGGGCTGATCGAGCGCCTCAAACGGCTCGGGCCGGGCACCATCCGCTTCGCGTGGGCCGGCGCTGTCCTGGGCGGCGCCTTCTCAGCGGAAGTCGCCGCCGACCTCGCGGTACTCGGCAGCGAGGAGGCCGCCGAGGCGGCCGAGAAGCTGCGCGCCCGCCGCATCCTCGCGGACACCGACGAGCCCACGGGCGGCCTGGAGTTCGTCCACCCGCAGATCGCCACGACGATCTACCGCGACATCCCCGCCGGCCTGCGGGTCGGCATGCACAACGCGGCCGCCATTGCCGCCCAGGCGGTCGGGGCCGACCCCACCGTCGCCGCCCGCCACCTGCTGGAGGTCCCCTGTGACGGCAGGCCCGAGGCGGTCGCGTGCCTGCGCGCCGCCGCGCATGAGTACCTCCGTGCCGGGGCCCCGGAGGCCGCCCGGCGCGTGCTGACCCGAGCGCTGCGGGAACCACCCCCTGCCGAGGACCGCGCCGCCCTTCTCCACGAGCTGGCCTGCTCGACCTTCCTGATCGAACCCACGGCCACGGTCAGCCATCTGCGTGAGGCGCTGAAGGAGCCGGGAATCGACCCCGCCCTGCGCGCCTCCATCGTCTACCGGCTGACCCAGGCGCTGGCCCACACAGACCGGCTGACCGAGGCCGCGACGGTGGCCGCCGACGAGGCGCGACGCGCGACCAACGCGCGCGTCAAAATGCGCATGCAGGCCGATCACTTCGTATGGAGCGCGTTCCGCGCCGACGAGCCCGACTCCTCCGCCCGCTCACGCCGGCTGGCCCGGTTGGCGGACAAGCTGGCCGGCCGGGGACTGGAGGAACGCTACATCCTCGGTCTGCGGGCGTGGGACGCCCTCGTGCGGGGCGAGCCGCGGCCGACCGCCCTCGGATACGCCGAGGAGGCCCTCCGCGGAGGGATGAGCTGGACCGACGAGAACCGCGGCTTCGAGGTGCCCGCCGCGGTGGCCCTGCTGTTCATGTACTGCGACCAGCCCCGGCGGGCCGAGGAGCTCTTCGCCGAAGGCATGGCCGAGTGCGAGCACATGGGGTGGCGCGGCTCCCATCTGGCGCAGGGCCAGACGCTCCTGGGCTACATCCGCTACCGCCGTGGCTGCCTGCGCGAGGCGGAGGAACTCGTCCGGGCCGGGCTGCACACCGCCGAGCGCGTCGAAGGAGCGGTGCCCGCCCAGTGGTTCGCCATCGGCATTCTCATCCAGACGCTGCTGGCCCGAGGACGGACCGGCGACGCACGCCGGCTCGCCGACAGCTACCACTACGGCGACGTGGTCCCCAACGCGGTCATCTTCCCGGATCCCCGTACGGTGTACGCCGACCTGCTCCTGGCGGAGGGGCGACTCGCCGAGGCGGCGCGGCTGTTGTCCGAGGTCGGGGAGTGGCTGGAGTCGCGGGACTGGCGCAACCCCGCCTGGTGCTCCTGGCAGTTGGGACTGTCCTCGGCGCTCGCCCGCACCGCCCCCGACGAGGCGGTCCGCCATGCCCAGGAGGCGGTCAAGCGGGCCCGGGACTTCGGTGCGGCGTCCGCGATCGGCCAGGCGCTGCATGTCCAGGCGGAGGTGACGGGCGGGGAGGCGGCGCTCGATCTGCACGCGCAGGCCGTCGACCAGCTGGAACAGTCGCCCGCCGCGTACGAGCTGGCCCGTGCCCTGGTCGGCCACGGTGCCGCACTGGCCCGCAACGGCCGCCTGCACGACGCCGCCGACCGGCTCTACCAGGGCCTGGAGGGCGCGGTGCACTGCGGTGCCGAGGGCCTGGCCGCCCGGGCCAGGCGGGAACTCTCCGACGCGGGACTGCGTCCGCTGCCCCTGCGCTACCCGCAGACGGACCTGCTGACGGCCCAGGAGCGCCGGGCCGCCGAGATGACGGCCCTGGGCCACCCGGCATCGGTGGTCGCGAAGGACCTGCGGCTCACCGAGCAGGGCGTACGGCAACTGCTGTCCTCCGTGTACCGGAAACTCGGCACGGACGCGTCCGGCCTTCCCGACGCCCTGCCGGACCGCTCCCGACACGAGCGGTAGCGGATGGGAGCGCGGCCACGCACCCCGACCGCCGGTTGCCTCACCGCACCTTCGAATTGTGCTGCGCCCGATGCCCCATCGACTCCCAGAACCTCCGCAGCTCCGTAATGTCCGTGCGGCGCTGCCAGGAGGCCCTGGGGCGGAAGGGGGAGCGGGACAGGAGGGTGGACTGGGCGCGGCAGAAGGCCTCGCCGAGTTCCACCCGGTGGCCGTCCAGGCCCTTGGGCGGGTACGGGCACAGTTCGAAGGCGCAGTCGTCGCGGCAGTTGGAGCCCGCCTGGGAGGAGTTCGTGCGGACGGTGGTGCGGCCCGGGTCGAGCGGGGTGCGGTCCTGGGTGAGGCAGGGCGGCAGGTCGGGCCGGGCGGTGTGCTGGAGGCGCCGGATGCGGTCGGTGGGCCAGTCTCCCCGTTCGGCCAGGTTCAGGAGCAGCAGCACGTCGGCGAGGAGTTGCTGCGCGGTGGGGTGCAGGGCGCTCCAGCCCGTGGAGGGCGGGATCCACAGGTTGTGCTTGCGTACCTCGCCCTGGGCGGTCTGGGAGCCGACGTGTGCGGCGACGCCCGACTCGTCGATCCACAGGAACCGTTCGGGCTGCCCCGTCTCCAGGGCCCAGACGCAGAGTTTCCCGGCCGCGGTCACGAACGGGTGCTCCGGTTCGCCGTCCGGCCGGGCCAGCCACTGACGGACCTGCTGCGCGGGGTCGGACCCGTGGCCGCGTGACCGGCGTCCCGCGGAGTGGCCGTCGGGCAGGTCCCACAGGGTCAGCGCGTGCAGCAGCGTGAGGCGCGTGAACCAGAACCGGGAGCGCTTGAGCATGTCCCACGCCTGCTCGCTCAGGTACTCGCGGGCCTCGGGCCGGGCGTGCGGATGGCGGTGGCGGCGGTTCGCCGCGTACTTGAAGCCCTGGGCCAGCGCCACTTCCACGTTGAGGTCGAGTCCGGCGGGCCGGTCGAGACCGTCCACCGGGGCGCCCACGCGCCGCACCCAGCTCTCCAGGAACGCGTAGGGGGTGTCCTGGTGCCGGTGGGTGGTGACCGAACCGACGAGCAGCGGGACCAGCCAGGCGCACAGGGTGTTGTCCCGCCACTGCCGTTCCTCGGCCTCGCGGTCCTCGCGTTCCCGTCTGCGCTCCAGGCGCCGCTCGTCCTCACGCTCCTTCAGTTCCCGCTTTATGCGCGCGACCTGGCCCTCGCCCTGCCGGCGCAGTCTGGTCTCCCGCTCTCCCACCAGCTCCGGCTGCTGCCCGCCCCACAGTTTCTCCCGCCAGTCGGGCTCCCGCTCGACCCGCAGGCCCTCGACGAGTTGCGGCCCGCGCAGCCTCGGCTGGAGCGCGGCGAAGGCGAGGTCGCCGCCGGCGCCGATCTCCTGCGCGATGGCCAGCCGGACCGCGTAGGAGGGTTCGAGGCGGGCGATCTCGAACATCTCCAGATAGGCGGGCCGGAGGGTCTGCCGCTGTGCGACGCCGCGCATGGCCTCGCCGAACCGGGCCACGAGCAGGGCCTTCGCGGTGCGCAGGGTGTGCGGGTCGCGGGCGCGCAGATCCGGCCAGGACGTGCACAGCCGCATGGCGATGAGGTGCTGCTCCGGCTGGGCGTCGACGCTGTCGATCTCCAGGGCGGCCGCGTACAGCTCCAGGGCCTTGCTGTGCAGGGTGCGGCCGAAGAGGGGCCGTACCCGGTGCTTGTCGTCGTTGTTGTCGGGGCCTGAGTTCCGGACCGTCTGTGCCTGGCAGGCGGCCTCCATCAGCAGGTCCCGGGCGGCGCTCACCGGGCACCACAGTGTCCCGTCGGAGTCCGCCGCGCCCGGCTCGTCGTGGACGCAGGCGCCGTCGGGCAGCCGGGAGTGCAGCACCATGGCGATCAGCAGTTCCCGGCCCGGTTCCCGCAGGGCCGCGGGGAAGTACGAGCCCTCCTCCGGCTGTGCCGGGACGTCCGGGTGGATCACCGCGTTCAGGAAGCGGGCACCCAACTGGGCCTGGATCACGCTGTGCTGGAAGCGGACGCGGTCGCCGCCGAGCTCGACCAGATCCATCCCGGCGCCCCAGTGGGCGGCCAGCCTGAGGTCGATGCCGCTGTCGCCGACCCTGCGGGCCAGTTCCCGGACGATCTCGGGGAAGCGGGAGCGGGCCGGGTCCTGCTCGTCGACGACGTCGGCGAACCGCACCTCGGAGGTGTCGAGGGCGAGTCCCACGCAGGCCAGCGCGGACAGGTAGTGCACGACCGCGCGGCGCTCCTCGGGAGACAGCGGCAGATGCGGCCCGAAGCGGCCGCTGATCAGGGCGCTGAGCCAGGTCTCGAACAGGTGGAACCTCAGCGACGCCCGGTCGCCGCCCCGCGTCTCGACGGCCTCCTCCTCCCCGTGGCCGGCGAGTGCGCGCTCCAGCAGTCCCTGCTCGTGCAGTTCGGCGGCGATCTCCAGGTACGTCGGGGCCTCGGCGATACCGGCCCGCTCGACGATCCAGTCCAGCCGCTGCCGGTCCTCCCCGGCGCCCCCGGACGAGATGTAGGTGAGGGCGGCCTCCTCGCTCAGCGGCTCCAGCTCGGTCAGGGACGCCTCCATGCCGCGCAGCGAGTCGTGCGGCCGGGAGGTGATGATCAGCGGCAGGCCCTCCTCGTTGGCGCGGCGGATGGCCAGCCGGATGATGGTGTCGCGCTCCTCCGTCAGGTCGTCGGCGGTCAGCGCCTCGTCCAGGCCGTCCGCGAGCACCACGATCCGCCCCTGCTGGCACAGGCGCCGCCACACCTTCTCCGCCTCGGCACCTGAGCGGATGTTGCCCTGCACCTCCCGGCAGAAGCGCTCGAAGGCCAGCTCGCGGAAGTCGATGCCCTTGTCGGCGGCGCGCAGCCGCAGCGGTACGGGCACCGCCCCGCGCTCCGCGAGACGCTGTGTCAGCAGCACGATCAGCGCCGTCTTGCCGGTGCCGATGCCGCCGACGACGACGTGCGTGCGGCGGAAACGGCGGTCCCTGAGGTCCTCCATGAGGACGGAGCAGAGCTGGTCGCGGCCCACGACCCGGCCGAAGATGCCGCCTGCGGTCTCCACGAGCGCGTGGGGCTCCAGGCGGGCCTTGCGCAGGTAGGCCCGGCGCACATGGCTGAACCGGAAGAAGAGGTAGGTGACGGTGGCCAGGGCGAGGGTGAGGAAGGGCATGAAGAGGGACTGGAGGACGGCGCAGCTGAAGTGATCCCCGTCGCACTGTCTGTCCACCCATCTGACGGGCGACTCGAAACTCTTCTCCTGAGGCAGGGTGATGATCGCCGTGATCGCGAGGAACAGCAGGAGCAGCGCCCCGAGGAACGTCAGCACCAGTAGCGCCACGTATCCGCCGCTCTTGCGGACCCGCCAGGTCCTGGTCCGGTCGTAGCCCTGCCGCATCAGCCGGCGCCGGTGCAGCGCGCGGCGCACGCCGAGCCCGTCGCGGAGCATCCGCCCGAGCCGTCGCGGCAGTCCTCCTCCTTCGTGGCTCGGGGCAGCAGGACCCTGGGAAGCACGCGCACCACCGTTCACCTTGTGAGGGTTCCGCGCTCACCGGCTCCCCGGGCGCCCACGGGCGGCAGGTTCACCCGACGGAAGCTCCGGGACCCCGCCACCCGGCCGTACGCCGTCACACCGGGCTGTCGCCGAAACCCCGTGCGCAACTTTCGTCCGCGCCCGACTACTTGACCCCTGAACCGTTTCACTGCTTCCCTCGGAAGGCTGCCTATGGGAGCGCTCCCAGAACACCCCCACGTGAAAGGGAACCCCGTGCAGACCTCCCCCCACCCCTCCCCCAGACGCGCCCTGCCCGCTCTCCTCACCGCCGCGCTGCTCGCCTGCCTGTTGTCCCTGGCGGGCGGCTCACCCGCGCGGGCCGCGGCGGGGGACGGCTCGGTGTCCGATCCCCACATCGCGTACGTCGGGCGCTGGGACACCTCCTCCTCGACCGCGGCCGTGCCCAACTGGACCGGCGGCTACCTCCAGACCGGCTTCACCGGCACCACGGTGAAGGTCAGGGCCAGGAACGCGGTCAACTTCTACGCCAGCATCGACGGCGGCCCCGACGTCTTCCACGCCGGTGTGCGCGGCACGGTGAACCTCACTCCCCGCCCGCTCTCCCCCGGCACCCACACCCTGCGCCTGACCTACCGCTCCGGTGACACCGTCTTCCAAGGCCTGGTCCTGGACTCCGGTGCGCGGACCGTCCCCGCCGGCGCCCCGTCCGGGCTGGTGGAGTTCGTCGGTGACTCCATCACCGCCGGGGCGCTGACCGACCGGCTGGCGCTGGACTCGTACGCCTGGAAGACCGGGGAGCGGCTGGGCATGCGGCACACGCAGATCGCCCGGTCCGGGTACTGCCTGGTCGCCCGGTCGGGGTGCACCGGTCTGAGCGGGCAGTTCTTCAAGACGGCCAGCACGGGCGGCGCGGACTGGGACTTCTCCCGGTACCGGGCCGACGCGGTCGTCGTCAACCTCGGCACCAACGACATCGGGCACGGCGTGTCCGGCGCCGACTTCCGGTCGGCGTACACCACGTTCCTGCGGGACGTGCGCGCGAAGTACCCCGCGGCCCACCTCTTCGCCGTGCAGACGCTGAAGAAGCGCTACGTCACCGAGACCAGGGCGGCCGTCAGCGCCCGCAACAGCGCCGGTGACGCCCGGGTGCACTACGTCGACACCTCGGGCTGGCTCACCGACGGCGTGGACTACGAGGACGGCAACGGGCATCCGAACGAGGCGGGTCACACCAAGTTCGCCGAGCGCCTGGCCCCGGTCGTCCGCGCCCGGCTCGGCAGCGGCGCCACGGTGAAGGCGGCGGCTCCCGGGCAGCCCGGCGACCCGAACATCAAGTTCGTCGGCCGCTGGGACACCACCGGCTCCACCACCGCCTACACCCCGTACTGGGCGGGCGCCTACTACCGGGTCGGCTTCACCGGCAGGACGGTCAAGCTGAAGCAGCGCGGCACGATCGATCTGTGGGCGCGGATCGACAACGGGCCCGTAAAGTTCTACGACGACGTCAAGGGGACGGTGAACCTGACGCCGACGGCGCTGGCCTCCGGGAACCACACGCTCCAGGTCAACTACCAGGTGGTGGCCGGGTCCTACAAGGGCGACGCCGTCTTCCAGGGGCTCGTCCTGGACAGCGGCGCGACGACCTTCGCCCCGCCGGCGCCGGGCAAACTGGTCGAGTTCGTCGGTGACTCGATCACCGTGGGCACGACGACCTCGCAGAACGCCCGTACCGCGTACGGCTGGCTGATCGGGGAGCGGCTGGGCGTGGAGCACACGCAGATCGCGCAAGGCGGGGCGTGCCTGGTGGCCGCGGCGGACGGATGCGTGGGGCTCGAGCGGCAGTTCACCAAGCTCAATCCGAACGCCGCGACGCCCGACTGGAACTTCTCCCGCTACCGGGCCGACGCGGTCGTCATCAACCTCGGCACCAACGACGTCGGGCACGGGGTGAGTTCGGCACAGTTCCAGTCGGCGTACGGCAGTCTGCTGCGCAAGGCCCGTGCGGCGTATCCGCAGGCGTGGATCTTCGCGCTGGAGACGTTCCGCGGGCGGTACGTCCCGCAGACCGAGGCCGCGGTGAAGGCCGCCGTCGCCGGCGGAGACACACGGGTCTCCTTCGTCGACACGACCGGCTGGCTGGGCTCGGGCGATCTGACGGACTCGGTGCATCCCAACGACCGGGGGCACCGGGTCATCGCCGAGCGGCTGGCACCGGTCATCGCCGCGAGAATCGGGGAGTAGCGGAACCGGGAGCGGGCCTCACATCGGGCCGGGGCCCGCTCCTCCCTTGAGGCGATCGAGGTCCGAGGGCCGGACCTGGATGACGGTCAGGGCGATCAGTGCGGCGACCGCGGTGAAGATCGCCGCCATGATGAAGGCGGCCGAGACGCCGGCGGTGAGGACCTCGTCGGACCAGGGTTTCGGCAGTTGCCCGGTGCGTTCGAAGCGCAGGCGCTCGGCAGGGGGCGCCTGCTGCAGGAAGAGCGGGATCTGCTTCTCGGCCTCGTTGGTGCTGGCCGTGCCGTACATGGTGACCAGGATGGACAGGCCGAGGGAGCCGCCGACCTGCTGGGTGGCGTTGAGCAGTCCGGAGGCCGCGCCGGTCTCCCGGGTGGAGACGTTGGAGAGCGCCATGAGGGTGAGCGAGACGAACTCCATGCCCATGCCCAGGCTGAAGACGAGCATCGGGCCGAGGACGCTGCCCGCGTAGGTGGAGTGCACGTCCGTCAGGGTGAGCCAGGCCAGTCCGGCCGCCGCCAGGATCGCGCCGACCACCATGAAGGGCTTGGGGCCGTACGTGGGCAGGAACCGCGAGGCCAGCCCGGCGCCGATGGCGATGACCGCGCTGACCGGCAGGAAGGCGAGCCCGGCCTGCAACGGACTGAACTCCAGCACGTTCTGCACGAAGAGCGTCAGGAAGAAGAACATGCCGAAGATGGCGGCGGCCAGGCACAGCATGATGCCGTAGGTGCCCGCGCGGTTGCGGTCGGCGAACATGTGCAGCGGCGTGATGGGCTGTCTGGAGCGGCGCTCGACCAGGATGAAGCCCGTCAGGACGACGACCGCCGCGGCGAACGAGGCGAGGGTCAGAGCGTCGCGCCAGCCCTCCTGCGCGGCTCTGATGAATCCGTAGACGAGCAGCACCATGCCCACGGTGGAGGTCAGCGCGCCGGTGATGTCGAAGTGCCCCGGGTGCCGTTCGGACTCCCTGATCCAGCGTGGGGTGGCGAGGGCGATGAGCAGCCCGATCGGGACGTTGACGAAGAGCACCCACCGCCAGTTCAGCCACTCCACCAGGATGCCGCCCGCGAGCAGGCCGATCGCGCCGCCGCCCGCGGAGACCGCGGCGAACACCCCGAAGGCCCGGTTGCGTTCCGGTCCTTCACGGAAGGTCGTGCTGACCAGCGAGAGGGCCGTCGGGGACGCGATGGCGCCGCCGACGCCCTGCAGGGCGCGTGCGGCGAGGAGTTGGCCGGCGTTCTGGGCGAGCCCGCCCAGCAGGGAGGCGAGCACGAAGAGCAGCACGCCGAAGATGAAGACGCGCCGCCTGCCCAGGATGTCGCCGACCCGGCCGCCCAGCAGGAGCAGTCCGCCGAAGGTGAGGGTGTAGGCGTTCACCACCCAGGACAGGCTGGTGGTGGAGAATTCCAGGGAACGCTGGATCTGCGGCAGTGCGATGTTCACGATGGTGATGTCGAGGACCACCATCAGCTGGCACGAGGCGATGACGAAGAGTGCCATCGCGTTCCCGCCACCACCGGATTCCCTGGTGGTGGTCGCCTGTGGTGAAGCCGGCTGCGGGCTGCTGCCTGCGGTGTCCACCGTTCGACGGTACGCCCGCGCTCCGGACCTCACCACTCGATCAACGTCGGCCTCCGCGGCCGTCCTTGCCCGGGACCGAACTGAAATTCCTGACATGAGCAGCGATAATCCGTACCAGGAGGATCGAAGGACCGGAACACACCGGAGCACGTGCAGGGGGCCGCACACAGCCGAGTGGGAGCGACATTGATCCGCGTTCTTCTCGTCGAGAACCGCCGCCTGGTACGGGGAGCGTTCGCCGCTCTTCTGTCGCGTGAGGAGGACATCGAGGTCGTCGCCGAGGCCGAGGGCAACGGCGAGGTCATCGCCCGTGCCCTGTCATGCCGCCCGGACGTGGTCGTGATCGACGTGGACTCCAGGGAGGGCGAGGAAGTCGCCGCGACGGCCGAGCTGAGGGACCGGCTCCCGGACTGCCGCATGCTGCTGCTGATGGCCTCGACGACCCCCGAGCGGTTGCGCCGCATGCTCGATCTGCATGCCGGCGGCGTCATCTGCACCAACGCCCCGCCGGACCGTCTGGTCCACTGTGTCCGCAAGCTGGTGCGGGGGCAGCGGTTCATCGACCCGGAGTTCGCGCTGGTCGCGTTGGACGCGGGAGAGAACCCGCTGACGCCGCGCGAGGTGGAGGTCCTGCGCCTGGCCGCCGACGGCACCCCCACGCGGGAGATCGCGGAGCGACTGTCGCTGTCCGTGGCGACGGTGCGTAATCACCTGTCCGCCATCACACGGAAGACGGGGGGACGTAATCGGATCGACGCGATCCGGATCGCCCGGGAGTCGGGCTGGGTGTGAGGGCTCCGGCCGTCCTCGAGGCTTGGGCCTTCTGGTGCGTTCGGGCCTTCGGCGACGTTCGTCCGCGTCCCGAGATGCGCCCCGCCGTCATCCGCAGCACGGCGGCCATCCCGGTACGCGCCATCGCCCCGGCCGTCGGCCGAGCCGGCCTGGCTCGGCTGTCCGGGGCCGGGCCGGCCGCGCCCCAGTGGCCGACCAGGTCGCGGTAGAGCGAGGACGTGGCCATCAGCTGTTCGTGTGTGCCGAGGGCGACCCGTGTGCCGTCCATGACCAGGACGCGGTCGGCCCGCAGGGCCGAGCTGATGCGGTGGGCGACGACGATCAGGGTGCCGGGGCCGCGGGCGAAGGCGTCCTCGGCGACGGCCTCGGCGAGTGGGTCGAGGTGGCACGTCGCCTCGTCCAGCAGCGTCAGCCGGGGCGCCGGGAGCAGGGCGCGGGCCAGGGCGATGAGCTGCCGCTCACCGGCCGACAGGCGCCGCTGGTCCAGTGGCGCGTCGTAGCCGCCGAGGCGCTCCACGAGGGGCGCGGCCCCGACCGCGCGCACCGCCGACTCCACGTCCGCCCGGGGCGCCCCGGGCGCCAGGTAGGTGAGGTTCTCCGCCAGGGTGCCTGTGAAGACGTACGCCTCCTGCGGGATCAGGACGCGGTGCCGGGCCAGACCCTCGCCGCGGCCGACCAGAGCACGGACGGGCAGGTCATCGAGGTGTACCTGCCCGGCCTGCGGTTCGAGCACCCCGGCGATCAAGGCCGCCAGGGTGGACTTCCCCGCACCGCTCGGGCCGACCACGGCGAGGTGCTCACCGGGCCGCAGGAGAAGGTTCAGGTCGCGGATCACCGGCTCCGCGGACTGGGCGTAGGCGAAGGTGAGGCCGCGGAGCTCCACGCGGCAGGCGCCGGGCCCGGCCACCGGCCGGCCGGCCTCGGACTGCCCGGGCCGGGACGCCGTGGCGTCCCGCACCGGCTCGGGAGCGGACTCCTCGGCGACCTCGGCCATCCGGCCGACGGTGACCAGCAGCCACAGCCCGCTGCTGCCGAGCCCCTGGACGAAGCCCTGCAGGGCCGGCTGGAGGGCCTGCGACACGTAGGTCACCGCGCCGAGGATCGCCCCCGCCGTCACGCCGTTGCGCACCAGCCAGGGCGCCGCGAGCAGGATCAGCAGGAGGGGCACCCAGCCGCTGATGCCCAGCGCCGCGGTCCGTACCGCGGTGAGCCGGGCGAGCGACAGGGTCGCCCGGGCCGCGTCGTCGACGTGCGCACCCGCGACCGCTCCCATGCGGTCCTCGGCGCCGCAGGCCACCACGTCCCGCAGCCCGCCGGTCAGGGCGCCCGTGGTCCCGGCGATGCGCTCGTCCGCCAGGATGACCTCCCGCTGGCGCGCGGCCATCGCCCGCAGCGCGGCGGCGAACAGGGCGAGCCCGAGCAGCAGCGGAGGCAGGACGAGGGCGACCAGCACGACGTCCAGGCTTGCCAGGCCCACCAGCACGCCGACGGCGGTGACCAGGAAGCCCTGGACGAACAGCACGATCGCGCCGTAGGCGTCCCGGGCCCGTTCCACGTGCTCGGTGAGCCGCGCCACGCCGGCGGTGTCGGCCGGCTCGCCCAGCCGGGCGGACCGGTGCAGGGTGCCCTCGGTGACGAGGGTGGTCAGCTCGTCGCGGAAGGGTTCGATGAGCGCGGCGAGGCCGAGCACGGCGTGCCGGGTCGCCCAGGCCCCGACCACGTAGGCGGCCGCCAGCGCGCCCAGCCAGAGGAAACCGGTGAGCGGCCGGTCGGCGAGAAAGCCGCGGTCGACGGCGCGGGCGACGATCCACCCGGAGAGGAAGGCGGGCACGGCCTGGACCACCGACCAGGCCACGAGCCGCCCGTACTCCCGGCGCCGGCGGCTCAGTGAGGAGCGCAGGATCTGGACGGACCGCCGGCTCACCGGGCACCTCCCGGGGCCGTACGGACCGGCGCCGGGGTCACGGACAGCGGCTGGAACGTCGCCCGGTACTCGGGATCCGCCCACAGTTCGCGATGCGTCCCCCGGCCCCGGACCCCGCCGTCGGCGAGCCAGACCACGAGCTCCGCACGGTCGGCTGTGGAGGTCCGGTGGGTCACGATGAGTCGCGTCCGGTCGGCGAGCGCGCCGGTGAGCACCTGGCTGATGTGGTGCTCGGTCACGGTGTCGAGGCTGGCGGCGACGTCGTCGAGGATGAGCACCCGCCCGGCCTGGACGAACGCCCGGGCCAGCCCGACTCGTTGCGCCTCCCCGCCGGAGACGGGGGTGTCGGCTACACGGGTCGCGTAGCCGGCGGGCATGCGGCGGATGAACGCGTCGGCCCGGGCGGCCCTGGCCTGCGCCGCCAGTTCCTCGGGGGATGGAGTGCGCGGCCCGAACCCGATGGCGTCGGCGAAGGTCTCGCCGAGCAGCACCGGGCGTTCGAAGCCGTACGCCACGGCCTGCCTGAGTTCCTCGCGGGCGAGGCGGCGCAGCGGCACGCCGTCGAGCAGGACCTCGCCGTCGTCCGGGTCGACGAGGCGCCCGGCCAGCGCGGCCAGCAGCGACTTGCCGGACCCGGAGCGGCCGACGACGGCGACGAGAGCGCCGCCGGGGATGGTCAGGCCGAGGTCGTCCAGGACGGGGCCGTCGGGGCCTTGGACGGTCACGCCGCGGAACTGGAGCCGTCCGGGGCCTTCGGGGAGTCGCTCGCGGCCGTACGCCACGGGCGGTTCGGCGATCACCTCGGCGACCCGTGCGGCCGTCGCTCGGGCCTGGGCCAGCTGGTTCAGGGAGGACATCACGCCGCCGATGCCGGCCGCCATGACCACGTACTCGCTCGCCGCGAGCACCTCACCGGGCGTGATGCGTCCCTGGGTGAGCCCCAGACCGGCCACCGCCAGGACGGCGACCACCAGCAGCGGGACGACCAGGTCTCCGCGTGCCGAGATCCGCGCGAGGGCGTGCCACATGCCCAGTCCGTGCCGGTGCAGTTCGGGAAGGGGTTCGAGGACCCGTCGCGCCTCGCGGTCGATGGTCCCCGCCGCGGTGATCGTGCGGATGCCGCCCAGGGCGTCGACCAGCCGTGCGGCGATGGTTCCCTGCACACGGAAGTAGCCCTCGCCGGCATCGGAGATGTCGCGCAGGAAGGTCCGGATCAGGAGAACCAGGATCGGCATGCCCGCGAGGAAGGTGAGGCACAGCCAGTAGTCGATGAGCGCCAGGGCGACGATCGCGCCGAGCGGGGGGACGACACCCATGACGATCCACACCAGGCCGGACGCGGCGTTCCCGGTCCGCGCGGAGTTGCCTACCAGTCGGCTCACCAGGTCTCCCGGGGAGAACCTGCGGGTGGCCCGGGTGCCCAGTGCCAGCACGTGCCGCAGCAGTGTGTGCCGCAGCCAGGCGGTCGACCGGGCCTCGGCGGCCTGCCCGACGAGATCGTCCACGGCGTCGACCGCCACCATGACGAAGACCAGGACTCCGCTCAGGGCGAGCCACGGCGCCACGTCACCGTGGCCGAGGACGGCGTCGAGGGTGCGGCCCATGACGGCCGGCAGGGCGAGGGTGGCTCCGGTGAGCAGCAGGGAGGTGACCACCGTGACGCCCACCCAGACACCGCCCCGCCGGGCTGAGGCCAGCAGAAGGCGGTCCTGTGCGCGCAGGCTCATGGTTCCTCCCGGCTGCCCCGTGGTCGGGAACGAGGGAAACAGAGGGGCGGGGACGCCCTGGGCATCCCCGCATGGCGGTCACTTGCCGCTACACAGCAGCGCACTGAGGTTGCTGGCGCCACCCGCGCAGAGCGTGATGCTCAGCTGGCTGTGCCTGCCCTTGGGGCCCTTGCCGCCGCCGGTGGCGACAGTGGGGTCCATGGCCTGCAGCTCGAGGAGTGTCATGAGGGTTCACCTCCTCCCTGGCCTCGTGGGGACGGGGAAACATGGCCGTGCGGCGCGTTCCGCCGGTCGCTGGGAGCGAGGAACGGCAGCCGTACGGGGCTGGTGTGCAGCGCGGAGCCGACGGCGAGCAGGACTCCCGCGCTTCCGGTGGCCAGGTCGGTGGAGAGCCGCATCAGTTGCTCGCCCGGGAAGGCCAGGTGGCCGCGGTAGGTGAGCGCGTGGCGGGACAGGCGGCGGATGTGCTCGGCCACCACCGGGTCGTGCCGCGCGGCCGTGCCCGGGGGATGCGGTCGGCTGAGACAGAGGATCATGCCCGCCATGCCCTGGAAGAGCCCCGACTGGATGTAGAACCGGCCCTTGGCCGCCGTGCGGATCGCGGCGGACGCCGCGCGGAAGGTGTCGTCCTGGCGGTGGGCCAGGTAGTCGTCGAGCACGAGACCGATCCCGGCGCTGCCGGTCCCCAGGTACGGCAGGGTCCGCCAGCCCTCGTCGACCTCCATGGACCCTCCCTCACGCAGGACACAGCGGCGCAGGTCCTGCCGGAGCGCCGTGCCGGCCAGGTCGAGGAACTCCGGGTCGCCGGTGTGCTCGTACAGCCGCAGGAACAGCAGGGCCGGCCCCGTCGAGCCGTGCAGCAGCCCGGCTTTCGGCGTCTCGCCGTCGTCGTCCTCCGTCTCGTCGGCCGGTCCCAGCCGGTCGGCGACGAGGCCCGCGACCGAGAAGGCCGCGTCACGGAACGCGGGGTCACCGGTGGCCGCGGCGAAGTGCTGGAGGTTCAGACCGATACCGGCCAGGCCTCCGTGCAGGTCGAGGCCCAGCTGTTGCCACCGCTCGCCCAGGCACATGTCGAGGATCTTCGTCGCTTCCTCGCGGTGGCCGAGGTGGTCGAGCGCGTACGCGACGCCGTGCAGGCCGTCGTAGAGGCCGAGGCGTGCCCCGGGTTCGGGGTGCAGGGCGTGCCGTACGAGCCACTCCTCGTGGTCCGGGTGGCGGCCGGCGCCGACCGTGTCCAGCGCGTACAGCACCCCTGCGGCGCCGTGTGCGAGGCCGAGGCCCCCGCCCGGCACGGTGAACTGCTCGACATCGCCCGGGAAGAGCCGGTCGTCACGGTCCGGTGTGGCGGCCGCCAGGATGGCTGCGGTCATGGACGCGCGGGTGCGCAGCCAGCCCTGGTGGTCCGGTTCCGGCGGCCGCGGCGTGCCGGATCCCGCCCGTACGCCGGCGCCGTCCCCGGTGATCACCCGTACGGCGTCGTCGAAGAACCCGGGGGGCACGGGGAAGGTCCGGGCCGCCTCCTCGGCGAGCTGCCGTGCCTTGCCCGCGTCGAGCGGGAACAGGTTGGTGAGCGGCAGGAAGAGGAAGAGACGCAGGCAGGCCAGTGCGTAGCGGTCGATGTCGACACCGGTCAGGCCGCGCGGGACCACGAACCCGGGGGCCGCGAGGCGCTGACTCCCCTGTTCGGTCACGTCCGCGACTCCTTCGAAGTCGATCAGTACGAGGCGGCCGTCGGGGCGGACCAGCATGTTGTCGGCGTGGAGGTCGCCCACGATCAGGCCCCTCGCGTGCACGGCGTCGACGGCGCGCTCGGCCTGGTCCAGCATGTCGAGGACCCAGGCGGTGTAGCCCGCGGTGTCCATGTCGCTGGTCTCCGGAAGGACGAGGGGACAGCGTTCGACGAAGAGGCTGTTGAGTGTCGGTCCCTCGACGAACTCCTCGACCAGGAAGTGGTGCTCGCCCAGGACGAAGTGGTCGAGCAGGGCGGGCACACAGTCGAGCCCGCGCAGTCGTTCGAGGGCGTCTCGCTCGCGGTGCTGCCGGGTGACCGCGTCGGCGCCGTCCAGGGTGAGCCCCGCGTACGGCCGGGCCTCCTTGAGCACGACCCGCTGCCCGGTCCGGGCGTCCTGACCGGTGTAGAGGCCACCGCCGTTGGAGAAGTGCAGGGCGCCGTCGATGCGGTACGGCAGGTCGGCGACGGTCGTCCTGTTCCGTTCGGCCAGGTGCGGTTCGAGGAAGGCGGGCAGGGTCACCCAGTCGGGCACCCGGAACACCGGTCCGCGCACATCGGGTACGAGCCGGCCGGACGCGTCCTCGATGGCCGGCACCAGTTCGCCCTCGGGCGACAGGCAGGTGCGGATGGCGAACCCCCCGTACCTGACGTACAGCGGTCCGTCCCCCCAGCGCAGGTCGCTGAGGATGTACGGGCCCGAATGGCCCGCCAGGACGGGGCCCAGCTCGTGGAGGACCGTTCGGAGCTGGGCCTCGTCCGCCGGGTAGATCGTCACGAACTTGCCGCTGGATCCGCGGGGGGCGTACTTGGCGTTGGCGAGGAGGAGGTGGTCCTCGCTCGGCAGGAACTTGAACGCGATACGAGCGGGAACGCAGTAGTCCCATACGGCGGTCAGGACGTCCCGCGCCGAGTCGAGTGAGGCCGACACGTGGACTTTCCAGCCCTGCGGTGGAAGCACCAGGCCGTCGGGGGTGAGGACCACCCAGTTGTCCAGATCGGACCGGACCCACCCGTCCGGGGCCGGACATCGGGCCAGTTCGAAGCCGTCACTGTGACCTTTGGCTCGAGCGGGCGTGTCGTAGAAGTCCGGGTCCATGAGGCAGAACGCCTCGTAGCGCATGTCCACGGGAGTCTCCGTGTCTCTGCCGAGGGGGCTGGGGGCCCGTAAGGCGGATCCATGGCTCCTGAGATGAGAGGAGCCTTCTGGACTTCGTGGGGGGAACGTTCACCCGGGATCACTACCGAGCATGGCACTGTCGATCGCCGCGCAACAGCACCGTTCCTCACGCGTGCGGCATGAGACCGTCACCCCCGGACCGGGAGGAACGGTGATACGCCATGGGCGTTCCGGACCGGCTCCCGGTCAGCGGCCGCCGCGGATCAGGCCCGTCAGATAGCGCCACAGCGAGGACCGCTGCCGGGCGGACCGGTCCGGCAGGACCTCTTCGGCCACCTCCGGCGCGGGGCCGTCGGCCGACGGACGCGCGGGCGAAGCGGAGAGGTCGTACCGCACGGGCAGCGAGCGCAGGCCGCGCATGAACGGGGAGGAGCGCCAGGGCAGTTGGTCGGCGGGCAGGGCGAGGTCGAGGTGGTCGAACCGCTCGAACAACCGCCCCACACCGGCCGCCGCGACCGTCGAGGCGAGCTCGCGCGACGGGCACTGGCGCGGCCCGGCTCCCCAGGACAGGTGCGCCCGGGTGCTGATGGTGGTGCCGGAGGCGACGTGGTCGGCGAAGAGCGGGTCGGCGTGCGCGGCGGCCGAGGAGACCCACACCGGATCGCCGGCCCGGATCGTGTAGTTGCCGAGCGGGGTGTCCTCGGCGGCGAAGCGCGGGACGAAGTTCACCAGGGGCGGCTTGCGCATGACGGACCGGTTCATGGCCTCCCTGACCATGCCGGCGGACAGGCTGGCGCGCACGCTGCCCTCGCCCGAGATGACCTCCACGACGGTGTTGGAGATGAGGATGCCGACGTGGTCGGAGGTCATGCCGAGCAGCATGAACAGCTCGCGGGCCAGCTGGTCCAGCGACAGGTCGGGGTGCGCGGCCAGCAGGTAGGAGGGGAAGTCGTCGCCCGGCTTCTCCAGCTTCGTCGCGGCCAGTTCGGCCAGGGTCGCCAGCAGGCGCTCCAGTGCGGCCTCCGCGTCCGGGCCGGCGTCCAGCACGCGCCACATGTCCATCAGCGCGTCGTCGCCCTGCGAGCCGGGGAAGCCCAGCAGGTGGCTGGCCACCATCAGCGGCAGCGGCCGGGAGAACTGCGCGGACAGGTCCGCCACGCCCGTCTTCCCGCCCTGCCCGACCAGGGTGATCAGCTCGTCGGCGTAGGCGGTGACGGCGGCCTTGAGGCGCTTGGCCTGGGGGTGGCGCGGGTCCTGGAACGGCTTGAGGGCCACGTCCCAGGCCGTGCGCAGCGGCCGGTAGCCGGGGCCGCCCTGGATCAGGATGTGGTTGACCTCCAGGGACGGGCCGAGCGGCCAGTCGGCCGGCACCCGGCCCTCGGAGCGGGCCCGCCAGTTCTCCAGCCCCTTGGGGAAGCCGTCGTTGTCCTGGAGGACCTGGAGCGCCTCGCGGTAGCCGAGGACCAGCCAGGCGGGTACGCCGAGCAGGTCGACCGGCGCGACGGGGCCGTGCTGCTGCCTCAGCCGCTCGTACACGAGCGCGGGGCGCGTCTCGTAGTCACGGGTCAGCAACGGCTCGGGACTCAACGCCTCCAGCCGCGTGTCGTCCAGGTCCACTGATCCGCCGTCACCCCACTGGGAGTCCATCGTCCTGCCACCCTCCGACACGCCCCGTACCGGCACACCATCAGCCGGTAGCCGGAAACGGTGGGGACCCTACCCCAGAGGCAACCCGCGGGTAACGACGGGGGGTGGGAACGACTCGGGGTGATCGGCGCGTGAAACGTGGATCAGGCAGCGGTGTAACCGAGTTGGCGCCGCATGTAGGGCGTCATGAGGGTCTTCGCCTTGGCCATGACCGTGGTGCGGCTGCCGAGGACCGCGGACTCGCCGCCCGGTACGGGCAGCACGGTCAGTCCGTCGGCCGGGCCGAACGGCACGATGAGCGGGGTGCGCTGGACCGGCCGGTAGAAGCGCGGCTCCTTGCGGTGCTTGCCCGAACTCTGCAGGTAGGCGCGGATGTTGTGGGCGGCGATGTCGGCCTGGGCGAGGGCGGCGGGGGTGATCTTGAGTTCGCTGACGTCGTTGACGTCGCCGACGGCGAACACGTCCAGCCTGCCCTCCACCCGGAGCGTCCGGTCGACCTTGACGTGCCCGTCCCGGTTCAGCCAGTCGCCGTGTCCGGCGAGGCGGAGCCAGAGGGTGTTGGGCGTGGTGCCGGTCGCCCAGAAGGACAGGTCGGCCTCGATGACGGTGCCGCGGCCGTCGCGGTAGATGCCGAAGTCGTTGCCGGGCGACATGAACGAGTCGAGCCGGACCTCGATGTCATGGGCCTCCAGCCACGCGAGGGCCTTGCGTCCCGGCCGCGCGCTGCCCGTGGAGTCGAGCAGGGCCGGTCCGGAGTGGGCGAGTGTGACGCGGGCGTCCGGCCGGGCGAGGCGGATCTCGGCGCTGAGTTCGACGCCGCCGGGGCCGCCGCCGACGACGAGGACGTGCTCGGCCGTGGCGATGTTGCGCTGGTGTTCGGCGAACGACTTGGCCGCCTCGTCGACGGTGGTGCCCAGGAAGCGGGCCGGCTCCGGGTAGTCGGCGCCGGTGGCGATCACGACCACGTCGTAGGGCAGCCGTTCGCCCGTGGCGAGGACGACCTGCCGCTCGGCGGTGTCGATACGGACGGCCTTGCCCGCGACCACGCGGCCGCGCCGCAGCAGCCGGTCGTACGGGATGAAGGGCGTGTGCGTCCACTCGGGGCGCACCCCCGCGCGCAGGGAGGCGATGCGGTGGAAGAAGACCTCCTTGCGGTCCACCAGCGTGACCCGGGCCGTCGTATCCAGCCGCCTCGCCAGCCGGACGCCGCCATAGCCGCCGCCGATCACCACTACGTCGCCGTCGTACACGCCCAGTCTCCTGTGCCTGGTGGGGGGTGCGAGAGCCGCCGCGGAACGGGCCCCGCTCGGATCGACCCCCGGCGGCCACTCGACTGACGGTGACATTAGCGCTTGAAACTTAAAGGGATCCTTGGGTTCCGTGCATGTTCCGTGAAGAGATGGACACCTGACCGGGCGTCACCGACCGGGCGTCACTTCCCCCAGATCCTCCGGTACGCCTCCCGGTAGCCCGACGGGTCCCAGGTCGTGGCGCCTTCGCTGTTGCCGGCCGTGGCGATGTGGACGGGGGCCGTGTACCCGCTGGCCGGGCGGCCGGAGAAGGCGCGGTTGAACTCGTCGACGATCTGCCAGCCCTGGAGGGACAGCGGTTCGGGCACGGTGGCGGCCTGGTACTGCCTGCTGTTGACGCGCTGGAAGGCGGACGGATCGCCGTCACCCGCGCCGATGTTGTAGGGCGGCCCCGAGCCCTTCTCGCCGGCCGCGCGGAAGGCGGGGGCGGCGTCGGCGAAGTACAGGTCGTTGATGGCCACGGAGTGGGTCCACCGGTCCTGGAACCGGGAGAGCAGCGAGGAGATCTCCCGCGGGGTGCGGCTGCTCGCGTCCGGGATCGGGATGTTCTCGACGGAGAGCAGCCGCACTCCCCGGCACCTGGCGAGTTCCTTCCTGATCAGGTCGGACTTGTTCTTCGCGAAGGGGATCGACGCGTCGGTGATGAGCACGACCCCGGCGCGGCCGTCCGAGTCGGCGATGACCCACTGAGCGCTGATGCGGGCCACGTCCTGGACGCGGGTGGTGACGTTGGTGAAGAGGTCGGGGTCCCGGCTGGGGCCGGGCTCGGGGACCGCGTGCCAGCCGATCAGCGGGATGCGCTGCGCGTTGGCCCGGGCGGCCTGCTGTGCCGTCGAGTCGGGGTCGAAGCCGCCGATGACGATGCCCGAGGGTCTGAGGGCGACGGCCTCGCTCATGGCCGCCTGGATGCCCGCCGGGGTGCCTCCGCCGTCGATCACCCGGACGTCCCACCCGATGACCCGCGCGGCTTCCCGCACCCCCCTCGCGGCGCCCGCGACGCCGGGATTGGTCATCGTCTGGGCGACGTAGACGATGGTCTTGCCGGACACCGCCTCGGGGCCGGTGGTGGGTCCGCCCCAGGGGATGTCGGTCCGCTCGGCCCGGACGACGGCGGCCCGCGCCCCGGCCTGGACGTCGGGGCAGCCGCTCGGGCCCGTCGCGGTCTCGTCCGCGCCGTCCGAGGAACCGCGCTCGCAGCCGACGAGGGCGGTCGCCGTCGCCAGCAGGGCGCAGCAGACGAGCCGCGCGGTGCGGGCTCCGGGGGCGGCCTTGCGGTTGCGGTGCACGGGGGGCTCCTGTGAGGGGATCGGCGCGGCGGGGCGTGCCGAGGGGGTCAGGGGGGTGTGCCGGCCGTGCCGCCCTCCGGCGTCGGGGAGGACGGTGGCGGGGAGGGAGGCGACGGGGAGGGAGGCGGCGAGGAAGGGGGTGGGGTGGAGGACGGTGGCGGGGTGGAGGACGGTGGCGGGGGCGGCGCGGCGGGTGTGTCGCGGGCGGCGGCGCCGCCGCGCAGCCGGCGTCGGGCGGCGTATCCGGCGAGGCCCACGGCGATGAGCAGGGTGCCGCCGTGGAACAGCGGGACCGTCCAGAAGTCGGCGCCGAGCTGCGCGATGCCGGTGAGGCCGACGGCCAGGACGGCGACGGCGACGACGGTGCCGAGGGCGTTGGGCCGGCCCGGTTTGATCGCCGTGGAGCCGAGCAGGGCGCCGACGAAGGCGGGCAGCAGGTAGTCGAGGCCGACGCTCGGGTTGCCGATCTGCTGCTGGGACGCAAGCAGCACACCGGCGAAGCCGACGATCAGGCCCGAGGCGGCGAAGGCGTAGACGGTGTAGGTGCGGGTCGGGATGCCGACGAGGTCGGCCGCGCGCGGGTTCGATCCGACGACGTACAGGTACCGGCCGAGCGGCAGCCGCTCCAGCACCAGCCAGAGGACTCCGGCGAGGGCGAGCACGTAGAAGGCGGGGACCGGGAGGCCGAGGAACGTGGAGTCGTAGAGGTCGGTGAACGCGGGCGGGAGACCTCGCGGGCCGGGGACGATCCGGCTGCCGTCGGTGATCCAGCCGGTCACGGCGTACATCATGCTGCCGGTGCCGAGGGTGGCGATGAAGGAGTCGATCCGGCCGAACTCGACGATGACGCCGTTGAGGACGCCCACGACCAGGCCTCCGGCGAGCACGGTGAGGCAGGCGAGCGGCCAGGGCCAGCCCGCGTGGACGACGAGCTGCATCACCATGACGTGGGCCAGTCCGAGGCCGTAGCCGATGGAGAGGTCGAACGCGCCGGTGACGATGGGCACCATGGCGGCCAGTGCGAGGACGGCCGGGATCGACTGGTTGGACAGGATCGAGTCGACGGTGTCCAGCGTGGGGAAGGTGTCCGGCAGGGCGAGGGAGAAGACCAGGTAGAGCAGGGCGGTGAGGGCGAGCAGGCCGTAGGCGCCGATGCGGTGCCCGCCCGGGGCGCGCCGGCGCTCGGGGCGGGGCGGGGAGGGCGAGGGCGAGGTCGGATCGGTCATGGGGTCGCCGCGGCCGTGGACGGGGGCATGGCCGAGGCCGCCCGGGTGAGCCCGGTGACGGTGAGGGCGCCGCCGCTCAGTTCGGCCGTCACGGACCCGCGGACGAAGACCAGGGTGCGTCCGCACACGCTCGCGACCTCCTCGAAGTCGGTGGACAGGAGCAGCACGGCGAGACCCGCCGACAGCGCCTCGTCGAGCAGGCGGTGGATCGCGGCCTTGGCGCCGATGTCCACGCTCGCGGTCGGCTCCTCGAGGATCAGCAGCCGCAGTTCCGTCCGCAGCCAGCGGCCGATCATGACCTTCTGCTGGTTCCCGCCGGAGAGCGTGGCGATGGGGGCCTCGCTGTCGCGGGGACGCACCGAGAACCGGTCGATGAGGGCTGCGGCTTCGGCGCGTTCGTTCCGGGGACCGATCCAGCGCGGCGCCCGCCGTCCTCCCGCGCCGGGATTGGCCAGGAGGTTCTCCCGTACGGTCAGTTCGGCGAGACAGCCCTCCCGCAGCCGGTCCCCCGGCACGAAGCCGACGCCACGGGAGACGGCCTCCGCGACCGAGCGGGGCTGATAGGGCCGCCCGTGCAGCACGGCCCGCCCCCCGAGAAGGCGCCGGTCCCCGGCGAGGGCACGCCCCAGATCCGCGTGCCCGGCCCCCGAGAGCCCGACCAGTCCCAGCACCTCCCCGGCGGCAAGCCTCAGACTGACCGGCCCGACCCGCCCGGTCCGCACTCCGTCGAGGATCAGGACCGGGGGTGTGCGGGCGGCAGCCGGAGTGCCGCCCGGGTGTTCGGCGGCCGGAACACCAGCGGGGCGGGGAGCGGCGGGCGTGGGCTCCTCGCCGACGATGGCGTGGACCAGGTGTGCGGGGGTGTGGTCCGCGAGGCGGCCGTGGCTGACCAGGCGGCCGTCGCGCAGGACGGCGAACGTGTCGGCGACCTGGTACACCTCGTCCAGGCGGTGGCTGACGTAGAGGATCGCGTGGCCGCGGTCGCGCAGGTCGTGCAGGACGCCGAAGAGCCGGGCGCTGTCCGCTGCGGGCAGGCGGGCGGTCGGCTCGTCGAGGACGATGAGCTTCGCGCGGGCCGCCAGGGCCCTGGCGATCGCGACGAGCGAGCGCTCGGCCGGTGCGAGGCCGGAGACCGGCGCGTCGGGGTCGAGGTGCCCGGCGACGATCCGCAGCGCGTCGACGCAGCGCTCGCGGGTGCGCCGCCAGGAGATCAGCCCGGTGCGGCGGGCGTATCCGTTGGTCAGCGCGATGTTCTCGGCGACCGTCATCCACTCCACGAGCCCGAGGTCCTGGTGGATGAAGGACATGCTCGTGGACGCGGCCGGGCTGCCGAGGGGCATGCCGTCCACCGTGATCTGTCCGGTGTCGGCGGGGTGGACGCCGGCGAGGACCTTGATGAGCGTGGACTTGCCGGCGCCGTTGGGCCCGAGCAGGGCGAGCACGCTGCCGGCGTGGACGTCGAGGTCGACCCCGGCCAGCGCGACGGTCCCGCCGAACCGCTTGCCGAGCCCGCGGATACGGACCAAGGGCTCCGGCCCGAAGGGTGAAGCCGCCTTCACCGGCGTGTCAGGAGCGTCGCGCACCCGATCAAATTACAGCATTTCGGGCATCTTTCGGCCCCGGTGACTCCCACGCGGGTCGGCGGACGCCTCACGCGGCGTCGAGCCCGCACTCGGCCCAGATGACCTTGCCCTCGGGGAGGTAGCGCGTGCCCCAGCTCTGCGAGAGCTGCGCGACGAGGAACAGGCCGCGTCCGCCCTCGTCGGTGCTGGCCGCCCGGCGCAGATGGGGGGCGGTGTTGCTGACGTCGGAGACCTCGCAGATCAGCGTGCGCCCGTACAGCAGCCGGACCCGGATGGGCCCGGTGCCGTGCCGGACGGCGTTGGTGATCAGCTCGCTGAGGATCAGTTCCGCGGCGAACGCGGTCTCGTCGAGCCCCCACTCGGACATGCGGCGCATGGCGGAGGCCCGGACCTCGCCGACGAGTGCCGGGTCGGCGGGCAGCTCCCAGGCTGCGATGCGGCCGGGGTCCAGCGCGTGCACGCGGGCGACGAGCAGGGCGATGTCGTCGTGCGGATGCGCGGGCGCCACGGTGTCCAGGACCGCCTGGCAGGTCTCCTCGGGCGCGCGCTCCGGATGGGCCAGGGCCGTGCGCAACTGCTCCAGCACCACGTCGACGTCACGGTGGCGGTCCTCGATGAGTCCGTCGGTGTAGAGCACCAGCTGACTGCCCTCGGGGACGTCGATCTCGACGGCGTCGAAGGGCAGACCCCCGAGACCGAGCGGGGGCCCGGCCGGGAGGTCGGGGTAGGAAACGGTGCCGTCGGGGTGGACGAGTGCGGGCGGCGGGTGACCGGCGCGCGCCATGTGGCACCGCTGCGCGGTCGGGTCGTAGATGGCGTACAGACAGGTCGCGCCGATGACGCCGGCGCCCTTGCCGTCGGGGTCCTCCCGGTCCAGACGGCCCACGAGGTTGTCCAGGTGGGTGAGGACCTCGTCCGGGGAGAAGTCGAGCTCGGCGAAGCTGCGCGCCGCCGTGCGCAGCCGGCCCATGGTGGCCGCGGAGAGCATGCCGTGGCCGACGACGTCGCCGACGAGGAGCCCGACGCGGGTGCCGGAGAGGGGGATGACGTCGTACCAGTCCCCGCCCACGTCGGATTCGGCGGGCAGATAGCGGTGGGCGACCTCGACGGCGTCCTGGTCGGGCAGCCCGTGCGGGAGGAGTCTGCGCTGGAGGGCCAGGACCATGGCGCGTTCGTGGGTGTAGCGCCGGGCGTTGTCGATGGACAGGGCGGCGCGGGCGGCGAGTTCCTGGGCCAGCGAACGGTCGTCGTCCCCGAAGGCGCCACCGGCGCGGTAGAAGCTGGCGATGCCCAGGACGACACCGCGGGCGAGCAGGGGCACCGCGATCAGGGAGCGGACGTGGGCGAGCAGGCGCGCGGTGTGCTCGGGGTCCTGGGCGAGCCAGCCCGCGGCGGCCTCCAGGTCCGGTTCCAGTACCGCCTCGCCCGTGGTCAGGCAGCGCAGCTGGGGCGCGGTCGGGCCGAAGTCGATGCGCTTGCCGGGCGGTGTGAAGGGCAGGCCCTCGCGGACGCCGTGCAGCACCGTGCGGCGCAGGTCGGCGAGGGGGTCGGCGGACTCCTCGCCGCGCAGGACGGCGTCGGGCAGGTCGATGGTGACGAAGTCGGCCAGGCGCGGGACCGCCGTCTCGGCCAGTTCCTCGGCGGTGCGGCGCACGTCCAGGGTGGTGCCGATGCGGGCGCTGGCCTCGGACAGCAGCTCCAGGCGCCGGCGCGCGGCCAGGGCGTAGGCCCCGACGTGCGGCTCGCCCACCATGACGAGCCCCCGGGCCGGGAACGGCGAGCCGGTGCGGTCGTCCGCGGTGCCCCTGCCGCCGTACGGCGCGTCCCCACCGCCGTCGACCGCACCCCTGCCACCGCCCGCGGCGTCCGCACCGCCTTCGGCCACGCCCCAGCCGCTGTCGGCCCGGCCGCCCTCACCAACCACCGCATCCCCGCCGCCGCCGTACAGCGCGTCCCCACCGCCGTCGACCGCACCCCTGCCACCGCCCGCGGCGTCCGCACCGCCTTCGGCCACACCCCGGCCGCTGTCGGCCCGGCCGCCGTCACCGACCACCGCACCCCCGCCGCCGTCCAGCGCGTCCCCACCGCCGTCGACCGCACCCCTGCCGTCACCCGCGGCGTCCGTACCGGCGTCGGTCACACGCCTGTCGGCGTCGGCCCGGCCGCCGTCACCGGCCACCGCACCCCTGCCGCCGCCCGCCTCTTCCCCGACGCCGTCCACCCCGCCCCCGTCGCCGTCGGCCACGCCCGTACCGCCACCGGTCACACGCCCACCCCGACGGCCGTCGGGAGCGACGGCCGGGGCGGATGCGGCGGCGAGATATCCGGACGGCAGGGTGATCGACTGCGGGGCGGGCCGTGGGCCGGCCGAGAGGGCGGCCAGGTCCGGCAGCTCGTCCGCCTGGTGCGGGAGGACCAGGGACTCCCCCGCCGAGGCGCCCGGCAGCACCGCCTCGACGGCGAAGCCCCGCACTCCGGAGGCGCTCGTCATCGGGCGGCTCACCAGCGTCACCCGCCGGCCGCCGGGCAGGGCGACGTCGACGGCGGCCCGCTGCCCCCGGGAGATCAGCTCGGCGGCCTTCTCCCTGAGGACCTCCTGGTCACGCGCGGGGAACTCGTCGGCCAGCGCGTCCAGGGCGATGCCGCTGTGCAGGCCGGCCCCGCCCCCGGTGGCCAGGTACGTGCGCAGCAGGGCGCGTTCGTGCGCGGAGCTCTGCCCCAGCAGCCGCCGCTCGATGTTCTCGGCCGCCCGGCGGATCGCCGCGCCCAGCGCGGGCTGTTCGAAACTGCGCGGATAGCCGAAGCACAGGACGCCCTCGATGCGTCCGCTGAGCGGGTCGCGGACGGGCATCGCGACGCAGGCGTTGCCCTGGGAGCGTTCCGCGAAGTGCTCGGCGCCGTAGACGCGGATGAGCTGCCGCTCGGCCAGGGCGAGGCCGATGCCGTTGGTGCCGGCGACCTGCTCGGCGAACACGAATCCCGGCACCCGCTGGATCGCCGGGAGGTTCCTTGCCATCGCGGGATCCCCGAACCGGCGCAGGAGGACCGTCCCGTTCGCGTCGGCGACCGAGATGTTGATCTGGCTGCCGGAGAACGCGTCCTGGAGCCGGTCGAGCACCGGCACGGCCGCGCGGACGATACGGCCCCCGGGGTCGAAGTCCTCCCGGTAGGGCAGGTCGGTCTGGTCCGGTGACAGGCCCAGGGACCGGCTGCGCCGCCACGAGTTCAGGATGGACGTCCGGACACCCGTGTCGACCGGCTGCCCCTCGAGAAACCGCTCACGAAGCCGGGCGGGCCCCGTGCCGTCCGTCGCACGTCCCGCCGGCTTGGGTTCCTCGCCGGACCGAACCACGCTTCGCCTCGCTTGCGCCCGCGATCATCCGCTGCTCGGAAGAGAATCTGGCATTGACGAGGATACGGGCATTACGGGCACGCGTCACGGTGCGCCGGAGCCGTTCGGGCACCGGGCACGGGGCTACGCGCGGGGCTGAGCGCATTCACCCCAGGAAACTCAGCCGCACCTTCCGATCCGGGTTGTCCTTGTTCGTGTCCACGAGGCACACCGACTGCCATGTCCCGAGTTCCAGCCGGCCGCCCAGCACGGGCAGGGTCGCGTGCGGCGGGACGAGGGCCGGCAGGACGTGGTCGCGGCCGTGGCCGGGACTGCCGTGCCGGTGCTGCCAGCGGTCGTCGGCGGGCAGCAGCGTGTGCAGTGCGGCCAGAAGGTCGTCGTCGCTGCCGGCACCGGTCTCGAGAACGGCGATTCCGGCCGTCGCGTGCGGGACGAAGACATTGAGGAGGCCGTCACGCCCGGCTGCCGCCTCCCGCAGGAAGGACTCGCAGTCACCGGTGATGTCGACGACCCGCTCCGTGGAACCGGTGCGGACGTTCAGGACTCGGGTGGTGAAGACATCTGACATGCCTCCCATCCTGACGCACGCGCCCGTTTTCCCCCGATGACCCCCGCCCGGTGGCGGTACCGGCGTCCACTGGACGAGACGCCCGTTGACCGTGCGCATGCCACCTGACTAGGTTCAGCCGCATGTTGCGTTCAGCCCTGCTCACCACGCGCGGTCACATCGACCTGCTGCGGGTGGCCTCCGCCGCGTGTCGCCGCGGCCGCTGACGCCCTTCCCCTCCTCACTTCCCGGTTCCCTCACCCTGGTTCCGCCTGCCCGCTGAGCACCTTTGCTCTCGTCGGCGCGGCGGCGGTGAGGTGCGCCTCGCCCCACCCTCGCCCTCCCCCGTGGAGTCCTCATGAGCATCAGTCATGCCCCGCCCACGTCAAAAGAACCCGATATTTCGCCTATATCGGCTCCTGACCTCGACCTCCAGCCCCTCGTCCCCACCTCCTCTCGCCGCACCCGCGTCCCTCGCTGGCTGCGCCGCACCACCGGCCCGGTCCTGCTGCTGGTGTTGTGGCAACTCCTCAGCAGCACGGGCGCGTTGCAGGCGGACGTGCTCGCCTCGCCCGGCCGTATCGCCCAGGTCGCCGGGGACATGGTGGCCGACGGCTCGCTCCCCGCCGCCATGGGCACCTCGCTCCAGCGGGTCGCGGCCGGGCTGCTGCTCGGCCTGGTCGTCGGTACCGGACTGGCCCTGCTGTCGGGCCTGTTCCGGGTCGGCGAGGACCTGGTGGACGCGCCCGTGCAGATGCTGCGGACCGTGCCGTTCGTGGGGCTCATCCCGCTGTTCATCATCTGGTTCGGCATCGGCGAGGCTCCCAAGGTCGCCATCATCACGCTCGGCGTGACCTTCCCGCTCTACCTCAACGTCTACGCCGGAATCCGCGGTGTGGACGCCCAGTTGATCGAGGCCGGGGAGTCCCTCGGACTGTCCCGGTGGGGGCTCGTCCGGCACGTCGTCCTCCCGGGGGCGCTGCCGAACGCCATGACCGGTCTGCGCTACTCGCTCGGCATCGCCTGGCTCGCGCTGGTCTTCGCCGAGCAGGTCAACGCCGACTCCGGCATCGGGTTCCTCATGGTGCAGGCGCGGGACTTCCTGCGGACCGACGTGATCGTGGTCTGCCTGGTCGTCTACGCCTTCCTCGGCCTGCTCGCCGACTTCATCGTCCGCTCTCTCGAAAGGGTGCTGCTGCAATGGCGACCGACGTTCACCGGCCGGTGACCCCCCAGGCGGTCCATGTCGAGGGGCTCACGCGGGCCTTCGACGGACGTGCCGTCATCGATGATCTGCGACTGGACGTGCGGCCGGGCGAGTTCGTGGCCCTGCTCGGGCGCAGCGGCTGCGGCAAGTCGACGCTGCTGCGGATCCTCGCCGGGCTCGACCGCGACATCGAGGGCACCGTCCTGGTGCCGCGCCGCAAGGCCGTCGCCTTCCAGGCGCCCCGGCTGATGCCGTGGAAGAGGGTGTGGCGCAACGTCCTGCTCGGCCTGCCCGGCAAGCCCGAACGTGCCGTCGCCGAGCAGGCCCTCGACGAGGTCGGCCTCGGCCACCGCTCGGCCGCCTGGCCCAAGACCCTCTCCGGTGGTGAGGCCCAACGTGCCTCGCTTGCCCGGGCGTTGGTGCGCGAGCCCGATCTGCTGTTGCTCGACGAGCCGTTCGGCGCGCTCGACGCCCTCACCCGCATCAAGGCGCAGCGGCTCGTGGGCGAGTTGTGGCAGCGCCGGGGCTGCGCGGTGCTCCTGGTCACCCACGACGTGGAGGAGGCCGTGCTGCTCGCCGACCGTGTCCTGGTGATGGACGGCGGCGTCATCGCCCACGAGCAGCGCGTCGACCTCGACCGTCCCCGCGACATCACCGACCCGCGCTTCGCGGCACTGCGCGCCGGCCTCCTCGAACGCCTCGGCGTCGAGGCGACGGCCGCCGAAGCCGCCTGAACCCCTTCACGCACGACCCACACGAACGGAACCGCCATGCGACGACGCCTCGCCCCCGCCGCCCTGCTCCTCCCCCTGGCCCTCCTGCTCACCGCCTGCGGCGGGAACTCGGCCGCCAGTACGTCGGACGGCGGCACCGACGGACACGGCCCCGTCACGATCAACGTCGGTGACCAGAAGGGAGGTTCGGAGGCCATCCTGCGGGCGGCGGGGGAGCTGAAGAACCTCGACTACAAGATCAAGTGGTCGACGTTCACCTCCGGCCCGCCCCTGCTGGAGGCCGTGAACGCGAAAGCCGTCGACATCGGCGGCGTCGGCAACACCCCGCCGGTGTTCGCGGCGGGGGCGGGTTCGAAGATCAAGGTCGTGGCCGCGTGGCACGGCACGTCCAAGGGCGACACCATCCTCGTGCCGAACGACTCGCCCCTGAGGAACCCCACGCAGCTCAAGGGCAGGTCGATCGCCGTCGCCCAGGGATCCTCCGCTCACTTCCAGTTGGTCGCGTCCCTGAAGAAGGCCGGGCTGAAGCCGAGTGACGTCAAGGTCAAGTACCTCCAGCCGGCCGACGCGCTCGCCGCGTTCACCTCCGGCAAGGTCGACGCGTGGGCGGTGTGGGACCCGTACACCTCGCAGGTGCTGAAGGGCAAGCAGGGCCGCGTCCTGACCGACGGTGACGGCGTGACCAACGGGCTCACCTTCCAGGTCGCGGCGCCGGACGCGCTGAAGGACAAGAAGAAGGCCGCCGCCGTCAAGGACTATCTGGAGCGGCTGCGGCGCGCCTACAGGTGGGTGTACGACCACGAGGAGGAGTGGGCAAAGGTCTGGGCGAAGGACACCGGGCTCCCCGAGGACGTGGCACTCGCGGCGGTGAAGCGCACCTACACCACCCGGGTCGAGGTCGCCGTCGACAAGCCGCTGATCGCCTCCGAGCAGGAGATCGCCGACACGTTCACGGCGTTGAAGCTCATCCCGCGCAAGGTCGACTTCGCCGGGTTCACCGACACCCGGTTCAACGGCGACCTGCCGCCGTCGACCACCGAGCCGCGGCCTGCCACCGGGTCGTGAGCCGGCCCGCCGGGTCCCCCGCCGCCCGGGCGGGGGACCCGCGCGTCACGGCCGGGTGGCGGCCGAGCCGTCGTAGACGTTGTCGGGCGTCACCACGGCGGTGATCGCGCGGGCGAGCAGGGTGGACGGCTCCTGGCCACCGGACAGGACGTCCGTGTTGAGCATGAGCACCAGCGTGGCCTTCTGTGAGGGCAGGTAGACGGTCACGGTCTCGTAGCCCGGGATCGAGCCGTTGTGCCCGATCCAGCCGTTGGTCTCGAGGATGCCGAGGCCGTACGTGGTGCCGGGGTAGCCGGTCGGCAGCGTCCTGAGCCGCTGTGCCTGGGTCTCGGGGCTGAGCAGCTCGCCGGTGGCGACGACCTTCGCCCAGCGGCGCAGGTCGTGCAGGTTGGAGATCATGGCCCCGGCCGCCCAGGCCCAGCTGGGGTTCCAGTTCGTGACATCCTCGACCTCGCCGCTGAGCGTCTGGTCGGTGTAGCCGCGCGGGTGCGGCTCGGGGAACTCGTCGTCCTGCGGGAACAGGGTGTGGTGCAGGCCGGCCGGGCGGAGCACCCGCTCGTGGATGACGTCGGCGAGCTTCCGGCCGGTGACCTTCTCGATCACCAGGCCGAGCAGCACGAGGTTGGAGTTGGAGTACTGGAAGTCCTGGCCGGGCCCGAAGGTGTTCGGGTGCCGGAAGCCGTACGGGAGGACCTCCCGGGGGCTGAAGTGGCGCTCGGGGTCGCTGAGCAGATCGTGGGTGAAGTCGGCGTCGGCCGTGTACGGGAACAGACCGCTGCGCATCCCGGCGAGCTGACGCAGCGTGATCCGGTGTCCGTCGGGCACGCCCTTGACGTACTTGGCGATCGGGTCGTCCAGCCCGATCCGGCCTTCGTCGACGAGTTCGAGCAGTGCGGTGACCGTGAAGGTCTTGGTCTCGCTGCCGATGCGGACGTAGGAGTCGAGGGCCATCGGCTCGCGGGTGACCGTGTCGGCCACACCGGTCGCGCGGACGTAGCTGCCCTTGCCCGGCATCCACAGTCCGACGACGACGCCGGGGATGCCGGCCTCCTCGCGGACCTCCGCGATGGCCCGGTCCAGTCGTTCGGTGAGCTCGGGGCCGAGGCCGTGGCGGGGGAAGTCGTCCTGGTCGTGGCGGGCGATGCCGGTCGCGGGGGCGGCCGTGGCGGGCATCGTCGCCATCGGAGCCAGCACGGACGCCACGAGCAGTGCCGCGGCGAGCAGTCGGCGGGAGGGAGTACGTCGCATGGGGGGCGCCTCTTCCGGAGGGGCGAGGGGGCGGGTCGGGATGATCATCACCACGGGGATCCGGGGCGGGGGCGTCCTCCGGTGCGCCGGCCGGAGGAGTCCACTCGTTCGGAGCCGCGCGGGCCGTCCCTCGGGAAGATCCACGGACCCGGCACGGTTGGTAGAAGCGTGAACAACACACGCGAGGTCGAGGTAGTCGTCATAGGCGCCGGTCAGGCCGGTCTGGCCGGCGCCTATCACCTGCGGCGATCCGGTTTCGAGCCGGATCGCGACTTCGTCGTGCTGGACCACTCCCCCGGCCCCGGCGGCGCCTGGCAGTTCCGCTGGCCGTCGCTGACGTACGGCAAGGTGCACGGGATGCACGCGCTGCCGGGCATGGAGCTCACCGACGCGGATCCGGCCCGCCCGTCCGCCGAGGTGATCAGCGACTACTTCGACCGGTACGAGAAGGCCTTCGACCTGCGGGTGCGGCGCCCCGTCGACGTGCTGGCCGTGCGCGAGGGGCCCGGCGGGCGGCTGCTGGTGGAGACCTCGCAGGGCGTGTGGTCGACGCGGGCGCTGATCAACGCGACCGGCACCTGGGACCGGCCGTTCTGGCCGCGCTATCCGGGCCAGGAGACCTTCCGGGGGCGGCAGTTGCACACCGCGCAGTACCCCGGGCCGAAGGAGTTCGCCGGGCAGCGGGTGGTCGTGGTGGGCGGTGGCGCCTCGGGCACGCAGCATCTGCTGGAGATCGCCTCGTACGCGGCCGCCACCACCTGGGTGACCCGGCGTCCGCCCGTCTTCCGTGAGGGACCCTTCGACGAGGACGCGGGGCGGGCGGCCGTCGCGCTCGTCGAGGAACGGGTACGGCAGGGGCTGCCGCCCATGAGTGTCGTATCGGTCACCGGGCTGCCGCTGAACGACGCGATCCGGCAGGGCATCGAGGACGGGGTGCTCGACCGGCAGCCGATGTTCGACCGCGTCACGCCCACGGGAGTGGACTGGCAGGACGGGCGGCACGTCGACGCCGACGTCATCCTCTGGGCCACCGGCTTCCGCCCGGCCATCGACCACCTCACCCCGCTGCGCCTGCGCGAGCCGGGCGGCGGCATCCGCCTGGAGGGCACCCGCGCGGCCGCCGACCCGCGTATCCACCTCGTGGGCTACGGCCCGTCGGCCAGCACCATCGGCGCCAACCGCGCCGGCCGCGCGGCGGTCCGCGACATCAGGCGGCTGCTGGCGCGGGAGCCGGTCGCCGCGTGAGGGCCGGGCGGGTCATCCGGCCGCCCGCGCGCCGTCCTTCTTCTGCTGCGCGTTGAACTCCGCGACGTTGCGCTGGTGTTCCGCGTAGTCCGCGGTGAAGCGGGTGTCGCCCGGGCGGACCGTGACGAAGTACAGCCAGTCGCCCGGGGACGGGTTGATGGCGGCGCGCATGGCCTCCTCGCCGGGGTTGTCGATGGGGGTGGGGGGCAGGCCCATGCGCTGGTACGAGTTGTAGGGGCTGTCGATGCGGGTGTCGCTCGGCGTGGTGCGCAGGGTGGAGCGGCCGAGCGCGTAGTTGAGGGTGGAGTCCATCTGCAGCGGCATGCCACGTTCGAGGCGGTTGAAGACGACCCGGGCGACCTTGCCCATGTCGGCCTTGGTGGCCGCCTCCGCCTGGACGATGCTCGCGATGGTGACGGCCTGGTAGACGTTCATGGCGTTGCGCTGCGCTCCCGCGGCGATGGGCGCGCCGTTGAACTTCTCGTTCGCGGTGTCGACCATCAGCGCCAGGAGCTTCTCCGGGGTCGTCTTCTCCTGGAGCGGATAGACCGCCGGGAAGAGGTAGCCCTCCGGGTTGCCCTCGGCGTCGTTCGGCAGTTTGAGGGCGGCCTTCGCCAGGGACTTCTTCGTGCTGCCCGGAGGCAGGGCGAGGGCCTTGTCGACGGCGGCGTAGACCTGGCTCGCGCGCCAGCCCTCCGGGATCACCAGGGTCGTGGGCCGGGCGTCCTCCTCGGGAGCCAGGGTCAGCAGCGGCACCGCCACGGCGGTACCGACCACGACGGCTCCGGTCGCGACGAGGGCGATACGGCCCCGGCGCGTCAGTCGAATCGTGCTCCGTGGCGGAGTGTTCTTCTGCATGCGGGCACGGTAACCCGCATATCGCCATAAACCCGGCATATTTTCATCTTGTCGGTTCCAGTTGGGCGTCCCGGCGTACGAGCGCCGCGTACCGGCCGTGCCGCTCCAGCAGTTCCTCGTGTGTGCCGAGTTCGACGGCGCGCCCCGAGTCGAGGACCACGATCTGGTCGGCGCCCCGGACCGTGGACAGCCGGTGGGCGATGGTGAGCGTGGTGCGGTTCGCCGACAGCGCGTCGATGGCGTCCTGCACGGCCGCCTCGGTCCGGGTGTCCAGCGCGCTGGTGGCCTCGTCGAGGATGAGGACCGGCGGGTCGCGCAGGATCGTGCGGGCGATGGCCAGGCGCTGCTTCTCGCCGCCGGAGAAGCGGTGGCCGCGCTCGCCGACGACCGTGTCGTAGCCGTCGGGCAGGGACGCGATGTGGTCGTGGATCTGCGCCGCCTTCGCCGCCTGGTGCAGCTCCTCGTCGGTGGCGTCGGGCTTGGCGAAGCGCAGGTTGTCGGCGACCGAGGCGTGGAAGAGGTACGTCTCCTGCGAGACGACGCCGACGGCGCGCGCCAGGGTGTCGAAGTCGAGGTCGCGGACGTCGACCCCGTCGAGGGTGACGCGTCCGCCCGTCACGTCGTAGAGGCGGGGCACCAGGTAGCCGAGCGTGGACTTGCCGGCGCCGGTCGGGCCGACGACGGCGAGGCTGCCGCCGGCCGGGACGGTGAGGTCGATGCCGTCGAGGACGGGGCCGTCCTTGTCGTCGTAGCCGAAGGAGACCTTCTCGAAGCGGACCTCTCCCTCGACCCGGTCGAGGTGGACCGGGTCCGCGCGTTCGGTGATGTCGATCGGCAGGTCGAGGTACTCGAAGATGCGCTGGAAGAGGGCGAGCGAGGTCTGGATCTGCACACCCGTCGACAGCAGGCTCACGGCCGGGCGGAACAGCCCCTGCTGGAGGGAGACGAAGGCGACGATCGTGCCGAGGGAGACCTCGGGGCCGCCCAGCTGGAGGGCCATGCCGGCGGTCCAGTAGATGACGGCGGGCAGGGCCGCCATGACGATCGTGATGACGGCCATGCGCCAGCGGCCGGCCATGTTCGAGCGCACTTCCAGGTCGACGAGTTCCTCGGACTCGTCGGCGAAGGACTTCGTCAGCGAGTCGGAGCGGCCCATCGTGCGGCCGAGCAGGATGCCGCTGACGGAGAGCGACTCGGTGACCGTGGCGGCCATGGCGGCCATCTGCTTCTGGCGCTGGGTGGTGATCTTCCGGCGTTCGTTGCCGACGCGGCGGCTGATCCACACGAACACCGGCAGCAACAGCAGTGAGACGACGGTCAGGCGCCAGTCGAGGACGACCATCGCGACGATCGTGGCGACGACGCTGGTGAGGTTGGAGACCAGGGACGTCGCGGTGGAGGTGACCGTGGCCTGCATGCCGCCGATGTCGTTGGCGATGCGGGACTGCACCTCGCCCGTGCGCGTGCGCGTGAAGAAGGCGAGGGACATGCGCTGGAGGCGGCCGTAGACGGCGGTGCGCAGGTCGTGCATGACGCGCTGGCCGACCGTCGTGGAGATCAGGGTCTGCAGGACGCCGAAGACGCTGGTGAGGACGGCGCTGAGGATCATGCCGAGGGCGAGCAGACTGAGCAGGCCCGTGCGCCCCTGCGGGATCGCGACGTCGAGGATCTCCTTCAGCAGGAAGGGCGTGGCGACCGAGACCAGCGACGCGGCGCCGACCAGCAGGCCGACGACCGCGAGGCGGCCCCGGTAGGGGCGGAAGAGCCTGAGGATGCGGCGGACCTGCCGGGGCTGTTCCTTCGCGTCGGCGGGTGCGCTCCAGGGGGCTTCATGGTCGGGATGCATGGGCTCCTTCGAGAGAGCGATACGGGCGGCGGTAGGGGGCGGGCGAGGGCAGTACGGGGTGGGCGAAGGCGGCGGATCGGATCGTAGCTCATTGTTACCTATACTCACAATGAACATCATCCTGATATTGTTCCCGCATGACCTCCCCCGATTCCGACGGCCTGCTCGCCGAGCAGTTGCTGCGGCTCACCCGCCGGGTGCACCGCATCCAGAAGCACCATCTGGAGCAGCGCGACCTCGGCATCACACCGGCCCAGTCCCGGCTGCTGCGCACCCTCGCGCACTGGGGGTCGCCGCCGCGGATGGCCGACCTGGCCGAGCGTCTGGAGGTTGTGCCGCGGGCCGTGACGACGCTGGTCGACGGGCTGGAGGCGAGCGGCAAGGTGCGGCGGGTCCCGGACCCGGCGAACCGGCGGGTGATCCGCATCGAGCTCACGGACGACGGCCGCAAGGCGCTGGGCGAACTGCGGGCTGCGCGCCGGTCGGCCGCGGAGGAGATCCTCGCGCCGCTGACGGAGGAACAGCGCGAGGCGCTCGGAGGGTTGCTGAACACACTGATCGACGGTGCGCCGGTGCGGCGGTGCTGAAGCGCGTCCACGATCGGGCGCGCGAAAACGGGCCGCGGCCGCCGCTCTCCTGGTGGAGCGGTGGCCGCGGCCCGGTGGGTTTGGTCAACTGACCTCGGGGGCGGGTTCCTTGGGCTTCTGGGTGGGGATACCCGGCGCCGGGTTCGCCGCCGCGGGGGCTTCGACGTCGGCGTCGCCACCGCCGTCCCGCTCGTCGTCGGGTGCGGACGTGTCCTCCCCGTCGAGCGTCTTCCTGGCCCGCTCGATGTCCAGCGCGCCCTCCCAGCGGGACACCGCGAACACGGCGACGCAGTTGCCGAGCAGGTTCGTGACGACGCGCATCGAGTCCATGATGCGGTCCACGCCGAGCAGCAGGGCGACGGCTCCGGCCGGGATGGCCCCCAGGGACGAGGCCGTCGCGGACAGGGCGAGGAACGCCGAACCGGGGATGCCCGCCATGCCCTTGCTGGTCAGCATCAGCACCAGGACCACGGTGATCTGCTGGCTCAGGCTGAGGTCGACGCCCACGGCCTGGGCGATGAACAGCGTGCCGATCGACAGGTAGAGCGAGGCGCCGTCGAGGTTGAAGGAGTAGCCCGTCGGCAGCACCAGACCCACCGCGTCGTCGCGGGCACCGGCCCGGCGCAGCTTCTGCATCACGCGCGGCATGACCGACTCGGTGGAGGCGGTGCCGAGCGCGAGCAGCATCTCCTCGCGGATGTAGCGCAGGAACTTCCAGAGGCTGAGCCCGGTCACCAGCCGCAGGGCGACGGCGAGCAGGGCGATGAACAGCGCGGCCGCCACGTAGCAGAGCACGATGAGCTTGGCGTACGTCTTCATCACGCCCAGCCCGTAGTTGCCGACCAGGTGGGCCATCGCGCCGAACACCGCGAGCGGGGCGAGCCGCATGATGAACCCGACGACCGCGAAGATGACGTCCTGGGCCTGGTCGATGGCGGGCAGGATCTTCGGCACCCTGGTGTGTCCGAGGTGCAGCAGGGCGGCGCCCACCAGGCAGGCCAGGATGAGGACTTGGAGCAGTTCGTTCTCGGCGAAGGCGCCGACGAAACTCTCGGGCAGCGCGTTGAGGGCGAACTCGGTCGTCGAGGGCAGCTGGCCACCGCCGGTCGTCTGGTCCACCGCGGCGGCGTCCAGCGAGGAGGGATCGACGTTCATGCCCTTGCCGGGCCCGACGACGTTGGCGGCCACGAGGCCGATGACCAGGGCGGCGGTGGAGGCGACCTCGAACCAGATCAGGGCCTTGACGCCGATCCGGCCGAACGCCTTCAGGTCACCGGCCTTGGCGATGCCGACGACGACCACGCAGAACACCAGCGGCGAGATCACCGTCTTGATGAGCCGGGTGAAACCGTCGCCGAGCGGCTGGAGAGCCGTGGCCGTGTCCGGCCACAGCTTCCCGACGAGGATTCCGAGCACAAGCGCGCAGAGGACCTGCGCGAAGAGTGAGGTACGCAGGGTGCGTGCGACGCGCCGCGGCAGGGACGGTACGGACGGTGGCACGAGGCCTCCTTGGGGGACGGGACACACAGAGGCCGGAGGGGACTTCTGCGATACGGAAAGCGGCTTCCGTAGCCGTACACTGTGGAGGCTGTCTTGATCGCGCACAAGACCGCAACGTTTCGGCCATGTAAAAGCGCCCTAAGTGATGCATGTCACATGCGTCACACAGGCCCCGTCAGCAACGACGGCGGTCTCCCGTGAGCACCCCCTGGACGGTGGTCAGCGTGCGGTCGTAGCAGCCGTGGGAGCCGTACAGCCGGTAGCGCTCACTCGTCGTGCCGACCGCGTGCCGCTGGTCGCGGGGCACGTTCGCCGTGTACGTGGCGTCGCCCGTGTAGGAGTCGTCGAGCCGCGTCCACGCCGTACGACGGCCGCCGCGCGTCTCGACGGCCGTGGCGCGGTCGCCGAGTGCCAGCACGGTGCGCAGCCGGTCGCCCGGGCCGAGAGTCGTCGTGCCGTCCATCGTGTAGGTCCGGTGCGTGCGGGTGGTGCGGTCCGGGCCGCGTCCGTCGAGGGTCACCGACTCGTCGTCGCTCCAGGTGGCTTCGAGGGCGTCGGTCGTCTCGCCGTCCGTCCAGCGGTGCTCGGAGGAGTTGGCGAGGGAACGGCTGACAGTGGTCGTGACGCGGCCGTGCGAGGTGTCCACGTATCCGGCGACGGTCAGCCGGTGGGCGCCCTCGGTGTCGACCCGGTGCTCCGAACCCGGCGTGTACGACGAGGAGTTTGCGAGGTCGCCCGCCTGGTGCACGGTGAGCTTCCCGGGCACGTGGGCGCGCTGCTCGTCCTGCCAGACGAGGACGTTCACGGGGGTGCTCCAGCCGGTCTGCCCCTCGGGCACGCCGACGACCGAGACCTCGACGCGGTGCGGACGGCCGTCGTTGAGGAGCCCGGCGAAGGGGGTGAGGTCGTAGGTGATCGGCTTGATGTCGAAGGCGCGCGGGCCCGGGATCACGTACCAGAGGAACGGGTTGGACCAGCCGCCGGTCCACACGGTGGGGAACGGTGCGGCGATGCCCGCGAGCCGGCCGTCCACGCTGATCTGCACCTCGCGGTAGGGGCCTCGGCCCGCCTTGCAGGAGTACGGCGCCGGGTCGGGCACCGTCAGGTACCAGTACTCCTCGCAGCCGCCGCCGGAGCCGGTGGCGTACACCTCGGCGACGACGCGCTCGCTGTTGCGCGGGGTCGTGAGCGTGGTCGCGCCGTCGGTCCCCCGGTCGAGGGTGAGGACCTTGTCGGGGCTGCTCTTCCCGTCCGGACGGCCTTGGTGGAACGTCAGGGTGACCTTGACGTCGAGGACGCCCGTGTAGGTGTCGTCGACGACGTTCCCGATGAGCATCTCGACGTCCCGGCGACCGCGGAAGGTGTCGCTGTAGCGGGTGACGTCCTTCTCCACCGACCACTCGATGCCGTTGGGCGAGGGCTGTGGTGTCGACGTGCGGAAGACCTCGACCCCGCCGACGTGCAGATAGCCGAGCCGGTCGTACTGGCGCCCCTTGACCTTGCCGTCGAGCCGCAGCACCACCTTGCTCCAGCGGTCACCGCAGCCGGCGGGCGGGGTGTAGGTGCCCCGGTACGGGGTGAAGTCGCGGAACTGCGCCTGGGCGACGGTGACTTCACAGGACCTGCCGCCGGGTTCGGTGACGGGCGGGGCGGCCGTCACCGGGTCGTGCCAGTCGGTGCCGAACTCGGCGGGGACGCCGGCCGCACGGGCGGGACCGGCCCCGAGGAGGGTGCTCGCCAGGAGGGTCGCTCCGGCAAGCATGGACATGACGATCCGTCTCTTCATGGGCGGTGTTCTACGGGGAGTCCGCCGCCTCCGCAATGAGCACCGGCCCGCCGCGCCGCCCTGTTCCCACCCCTGTCGGCCGGTTCCGTTCGGCGGGTCGAAAACCGGTTGCCTCCGACCACGTGGCGAAGCGAACCTGTCACGGTTTGCTGCCCTCGGCCGAACGCTCATCCCCCCATTCCCTATCCGCCGTTCCGCAGTCCCCCATCCGCCATTCCCCCTCCCCATTCCTCTGACACGAGCCACTGGGACGTCATGCAGATTCAAGACCTTCCGTACCCCGACCCGGGCGTGCCGGACGTGCGTTCGGGCCCCCGATTCCTGTGGTGGCTCTTCCGGAATCAGCTGGACGGGCAGCTCAAGTCGCTGGCCTGGGGGTTGCTGCACTTCGCCTCCGTCGCCGCGCTGCCGTTCTGCGTCGGTGTCGCCGTACAGGCCGTCGTCGACCGCTCCGGCGGGCAACTCGCCCTGGCGGGCGGCCTGCTGGTGCTGACCTGTGCCGGCAACGCCGTCGGCGGCACCTTCCTGCACCGCACCGCCATCACGAACTGGATCACGGCGGCCGCCCGCGTCCAGCAGCTGCTCGCCCGCAAGGCCGCCCAGTTGGGCTCGGCGCTGACCCGGCGCGTCGCGGCCGGTGAGGTCGTGGCGGTCTCCACGGGCGACGTCGAGAAGATCGGCTGGTTCGTGGAGGCGTGGTCGCGGTTCACCGCGGCGCTGGTCACCATCGTGCTGGTCTGCGTCGCGCTGCTCGTCTACCAGCCCGCGCTCGGCGTGGTCGTCGCGGTGGGACTGCCCGTGCTGGCGCTCGCCGTGCTGCCCCTGCTGCCCCGCGCCACCCGGCGTGCCGACGTGCAGCGCGAGAAGGCCGGACGCGCCACCGAGCTCGCCTCGGACACCGTCGCCGGACTGCGCGTGCTGCGCGGTATCGGCGGTGAGGAACTGTTCCTCGACCGCTACCGCCGCGCCTCCCAGGAGGTCCGGCACGCGGCGGTGCGCAGTGCCCGGATGTGGGCCCTGATCTCCGCGGTCCAGGTCCTGCTGCCGGGACTGCTGCTCATCGCCGTCGTCTGGTACGGCGTGCACCTGGCGCGCCAGGGCCGGATCACCGTCGGCGAACTGGTCACCGTCTACAGCTCGGTGATGGTCCTCACGTATCCCCTGCGGCACTTCGAGGAGATCGCCATGGCGTACTCCTTCTCCCGGCCGTCGGCCAAACGGGCCGCGGGCGTGCTGGCGCTGGAGCGGGCCACGGACACCGCCGGGTCGCGCGAGGCCGAGCTCCCGTCCGGAGACCTGTACGACCCGGACACCGGGCTGCTCGCGCGCACCGGCCTGCTCACCGCCGTGGTGTGCGGCGACCCGGACGCGGCCGGCCGGCTGGCGGAACGGCTGGGCGGGCACCCGCCGCAGGAGGGCACCTCGGTGCTGCTCGGCGGTGTGCCGCTCGACGAACTCCCGCTGGACAGTGCCCGTACGGCCGTCCTCGTCCAGGACAAGGACCCGGTCCTGCTGTCCGGCACCCTGCGCGAACTGCTCGACGTCCCCGCCTCGGGCGACGTCGAACCGCGGGCGGCGCTGGCCGCCGCACAGTGCGATGACGTGCTGGCGGCGCTGGTGCAGGGCTCGGTGGACGCCGCCGATCCCCTGGACGCGCGGATCACCGAACGCGGCCGGTCCCTGTCCGGCGGCCAGCGCCAGCGCCTCGCGCTCGCCCGGTCGCTGATCACGGACCCCGAGGTGCTCGTCCTGGACGAGCCGACCTCGGCCGTCGACTCGCACACCGAGGCCCGGATCGCGCAGGGCGTGCGGGAGTTGCGCGCGGCGCGCACGACCGTGGTGTTCACCTCCTCGCCGCTGCTGCTGGACCGCGCCGACCGCATCGTGTTCCTGCACGACGGCGAGGTCGTGGCGACCGGCACGCATCGCGACCTGCTGCACACCGAGCCCCGCTACCGCGCGGTGGTCACCCGCGAGACGGACGACGAGGTCGCGCTGACCGGTTCCGTCGCCCTGAAGGACGTCCTGCACGAACTGGAAGAGATCGAGGAGAAGGCATGATCGGCGTCGCGCCACCGGCGTACGACCCGGCCGCCCCGACGACGGCGAACACCCTGCCGGTCGGCGCCCCCACGACCGTCCGCGCCTACGTGGCCGAACTGCTGCGCCGGCACCGCCGGGCGTTCGTGCTGCTCGTCGTCGTCAACACGGTCGCCGTGATCGCCTCGATGGCCGGTCCGTGGCTGCTCGGCGGAGTCGTGGAGCGGGTCTCCGACGGGGCGCGGGACCTGCGGCTGGAACTCACCGCGGGGCTGTTCGTGGCGGCGCTGGCCGTCCAGGCCCTGTTCGTCCGCCAGGTGCGGTTGCGCGGAGCGATGCTGGGCGAGCGGATGCTGGCCGACCTGCGCGAGGACTTCCTCGTCCGGTCGGTCGGGCTGCCGCCCGGCGTGCTGGAGCGGGCCGGGACCGGCGATCTGCTGTCGCGGATCACCACGGACATCGACCGGCTGGCCAACGCCATGCGCGAGGCCGTGCCGCAGCTGTCGATCGGCGTGGTGTGGGTCGTGCTGCTGATGGGCGGGCTGGTCGTCACGGCGCCGCCACTGGCGCTCGCCGTGCTGCTCGCCCTGCCGCTGCTGATCACCGGCTGCCGCTGGTACTTCCGGCGGGCACCGGCCGCCTACCGCTCGGAGGCCGCCGGGTACGCCGCCGTGGCCGCCGCGCTCGCCGAGACCGTGGACGCCGGGCGCACCGTCGAGGCGCACCGCCTCGGCGACCGGCGCGTCGCGCTGTCCGAGCGCCGGATCAAGGAATGGACGGCCTGGGAACGCTACACGTTGTGGCTGCGGTCGGTGCTCTTCCCGGTCGTCAACGTCACCCACGTGACCGTGCTCGGCTCGGTCCTCCTGGTCGGGGGCGTGTTCGCCCTGCGCGGCTGGATCGACGTCGGCCAGCTCACGACGGGCGCGCTGATCGCCCAGATGCTCGTCGACCCGGTGGGCATGATCCTTCGCTGGTACGACGAGCTCCAGGTGGCCCAGGTGTCGCTGGCCCGGCTCGTCGGGGTCCGGGACATCGAGCCGGCGGCCGGCGACCCGTCCGTGTCCCCCGACGGACGCCACGTGCACGCCGACCGCGTGCACTTCGGCTACGTGGAGGGCGTGGACGTCCTGCGCAAGGTGTCCCTGGAGGTCTCCCCCGGCACTCGGCTGGCCCTGGTCGGCCCCTCGGGTGCGGGCAAGTCGACGCTGGGGCGGCTGCTCGCCGGGATCTACGCGCCCCGGGACGGCCGGATCACACTGGGCAGCGCCGAGCTGTCCCGGATGCCGGCGGAACGCGTGCGCGCCCATGTCGCCCTCGTCAACCAGGAGCACCACGTCTTCGTGGGCTCCCTGCGCGACAACCTCCGGCTCGCCCGGACCGGTGCCGGCGACGCCGAGCTGTGGGCTGCGCTGGGCGCGGTCGACGCGGACGGCTGGGCCCGGGCGCTCGACGACGGCCTGGACACCGAGGTCGGCTCGGGCGGCCTGACGCTCACCCCCGCCCAGGCCCAGCAGATCGCCCTGGCCCGCCTGGTGCTGGCGGACCCGCACACGCTGGTCCTGGACGAGGCGACGTCCCTGCTCGACCCGCGCGCCGCCCGCCACCTGGAACGATCCCTGGCCAAGGTCCTCGACGGCCGCACGGTCGTCGCCATCGCCCACCGCCTCCACACCGCCCACGACGCGGACGTCATCGCCGTCGTCGAGAACGGCCGCATCAGCGAACTGGGCAGCCACGAGGAACTGGTGACGGCGGACGGGGCGTACGCGGCGTTGTGGAGGTCGTGGCACGGGTGAGCAGCGGATGACGAGGCGGCCGGGAGCAGTCGGCCTCGCTCCGTGGGGCCGCTTTCAGAGGTCCGCTTCCTTGAGGGCCACCTCCGGGGCTACCTCCGGGAGCTACCTCCGGGGGCGCCTTCCGGGCGCGCCTCAGTAGGCGGCCCCGGTTCCGGGCCCGTGCCGGTTCGGCCCATGTCGGGCCCATGCCGGACCGGGGCCGGGGCCGGGGCCCGGACCGGGGCCGGGGCCGGGGCCCGGACCGGGGCCGGGGCCGGGGCCCGGACCGGGGCCGGGGCCCATGCTGGGCCGGGGCCGGGGCCGGGCCCGGGCAGGGCCACGCCGGGGCTGGGGCCCGGACAGGGCCACGCCGGGGCCGGGCACGCGCCGGGGTCGGGCCCGTCCCCTGGCCGGTCACCGCCGGAGGCGTTCCGTGGCGTTGCGCGGTCCCGAGCCGGGGTGGAAGGCTGGAGTCAGGCACCGGCTCGGGGAAACGCCCGGGAACCGCGGCAGCGGTTCGGCGGCGGGCGGCGTCAGTGCTCCGTGTGGCGGCCCGGCGCGGGCCCCGGTGTGAACGGGCCCGCCCCACCCCCTGGAGGTACCGTGAAGAGCTCCGACGGCTGGGGAGACGACGTCTACCAGCCGGAACCATCCGAGCAGAGAGAGGACACGGGGCTGCTCGACGCCGAGGACACCCTGGAGTACGACGGCGTCGACGATCCCCTGGACCGCGGCTGGTCCCCTCCCGAGCGGCCCTGGGCCGTGGAGCACAGGGGCGTCACGGCGGCGGAGCGGCGGCAGGGCGAGACGCTGGACGAGCGGCTCGCCGAGGAGCTGCCGGAGCCCGTCGCCCCGGACGGTGACGGTCTCGGGGACTGCCAGGGCACCGACGGGGAACTCCTGGACAACGAGGTGGGCGCCGCCCGCTCCGGCCGGCTCGTCGCCCCCGACGAGGGCGCGCACGAGGACGAGGAGAGCGCGCTGGTCGCCATGGACGTGGGCATCGACGGCGCGGCGGCGTCGGCCGAGGAGGCAGCCGTGCACATCGTCGACGAGGACACCCTGTCCGGCTGATCACAAGCCCGACGCGAGCCGCGAGGAGCATCCATGCAGCAGGACAAGCACCCCGACTACCACCCCGTCGTCTTCCGCGACCGGGCCGCCGGTTACGCGTTCCTGACCCGGTCCACCGCGACCAGCGACCAGACCATCGAGTGGGACGACGGCGAGACCTATCCGGTCGTGGACGTGGAGATCTCCTCGGAGAGCCACCCCTTCTACACGGGCAAGGCCCGCACCGTGGACTCGGAGGGCCGCGTCGCCGCGTTCGAGCGCCGGTACGGCGGCCGCTGAACCCCGTCTCCTCCGGCCAGGCCCGCGCTCAGATGACGTTGAGCGCCGCCGCGCAGCCCACCCCGCCGAGCAGCATGAACACCGGCATCAGCACCTTGAGCTCCACCCAGCTGCCCGCCCGGAACCGCATGAACTTGGGCGGCCCGACCGGGTACCAGCGCTTGCGCCCGACGGGGATCGGCCACAGGATCGGGCAGCCGGAGACGGTCAGCGCGTCCCCGATGTCGTGCACGATCGCGCCCAGCACGACCGGCAGCCCCAGCCACAGGTACTCCTGCCCCGGCGCCGTGAACAGCCAGTCCGCGCCGTTGCCCGGCTGGTCCAGCACACCCGCGAGGATCCACGCGGTGGCCGCGGCCAGCAGCCACACCAGGACCTCGCTGCTGGAGCCGCGCGTCGCCCGCCACAGCAGACCCTCGATGGCCAGGACCATGTGCACGAAGAGGATCGCCAGCACTCCCCAGCGGTCGCTGGTGATCGCCACGACCGAGGTGCCCGCACCGATCAGCACCGCCCACAGCCAGGTGTGCGTGAGCGTCCGGTGCCCACCGGAGCGGCGCGGGTCCCCCTGCTTCTTCGTGGCCTTGTAGACGGCGTACGACAGCTTGTCCACGATCTCGCACAGCCAGCGCGACACCGGTCCGAAGGACCGCGAGATGGTCGCCGCCTTGTGGTCGAGGTCCGGGGCGAGCGCGGCACCGGCGCAGATCAGGGCGCCGACGAGGAGGACCGGCCAGGGCATCGGGTGCCCGGCCGCGGCGGCCGCCGCACCGACGCCGAGCCAGGCGGCGCCGCCCGACAGTGAGTGTGCTGGTCCCATCATCGGCGTTGCCCGCCCCATTCCTCGTGTACCGCTGTCCAGTTGACCGGGCGCGCTGACGTCCCGCCGGCGACCCAGCGTAGCGTTCGCGATCTTCGCGCCCGCAGCCGATTCCCGCATCGGGCCTCAGGCCAGGCAAGATGGGGGGCGTGACCCTCATCGATCAGCTGCCGCGGACCGCCGACCCCGACGCCCTGTACGAAGCCTTCGAGTCGTGGGCCGGTGAGCGGGGTCTCACCCTCTATCCCCACCAGGAGGAGGCGCTGATCGAGGTGGTCTCCGGCGCGAACGTGATCGTGTCGACGCCCACCGGTTCCGGCAAGAGCATGATCGCGGCGGGCGCGCACTTCGCGGCCCTCGCCCGGGACGAGGTCACCTTCTACACGGCGCCGATCAAGGCTCTCGTCTCGGAGAAGTTCTTCGAACTGTGCAAGATCTTCGGCACGGAGAACGTCGGCATGCTGACCGGCGACGCGTCCGTCAACTCCGACGCCCCCGTGATCTGCTGCACCGCCGAGGTGCTCGCGTCGATCGCGCTGCGCGACGGCAAGCAGGCGGACGTCGGCCAGGTCGTGATGGACGAGTTCCACTTCTACGCGGAGGGCGACCGCGGCTGGGCCTGGCAGATCCCGATCCTGGAGCTGCCACAGGCGCAGTTCGTGCTGATGTCGGCGACGCTCGGCGACGTGTCCTTCTTCGAGAAGGACCTCACCCGCCGCACCGGCCGCCCGACCGCGGTGGTCCGCTCGGCGACCCGCCCCGTGCCCCTGTCGTACGAGTACCGCTACACCCCGCTCACGGAGACGCTCACCGACCTGCTGGCCGCCCGGCAGGCGCCCGTCTACATCGTGCACTTCACGCAGGCGCAGGCCGTGGAGCGAGCGCAGGCGCTGATGAGCATCAACATGTGCTCGCGTGAGGAGAAGGAGCAGATCGCCGAGCTCATCGGCAACTTCCGCTTCACCACCAAGTTCGGCCGCAACCTCTCCCGCTACGTCCGGCACGGCATCGGCGTCCATCACGCCGGCATGCTGCCCAAGTACCGCCGCCTGGTGGAGAAGCTCGCGCAGGCCGGCCTGCTGAAGGTCATCTGCGGCACGGACACCCTCGGCGTGGGCGTCAACGTCCCCATCCGCACGGTGCTGTTCACGGCCCTCACCAAGTACGACGGCACGCGCGTGCGCACCCTGCGCGCCCGGGAGTTCCACCAGATCGCGGGCCGCGCCGGGCGGGCCGGTTACGATACGGAGGGCTTCGTCGTCGCGCAGGCGCCCGAGCACGTCGTCGAGAACGAGAAGGCGCTCGCCAAGGCGGGCGACGATCCGAAGAAGCGCCGCAAGGTCGTCCGCAAGAAGGCCCCCGAGGGCTTCGTCGCGTGGTCGGAGCAGACCTTCGAGAAGCTCATCACCTCCGAACCGGAGCCGCTGTCCTCCCGGTTCCGGGTGACGCACACGATGCTGCTGTCGGTGATCGCCCGCCCCGGCAACGCCTTCCAGGCGATGCGCCACCTGCTCGAGGACAACCACGAGCCGCGCAAGCAGCAGTTGCGGCACATCCGCCGGGCCATCGCGATCTACCGGTCGCTGCTGGACGGCGGCATCGTCGAGAAGCTCGACGAGCCGGACGCCACCGGCCGCGTCGTCCGCCTCACCGTCGACCTCCAGCAGGACTTCGCGCTCAACCAGCCGCTGTCCACGTTCGCGCTGGCCGCGTTCGAGCTGCTGGACCCCGAATCGCCGTCGTACGCGCTCGACATGGTGTCCGTGGTCGAGTCCACCCTCGACGACCCGCGGCAGATCCTCGCCGCCCAGCAGAACAAGGCGCGCGGCGAGGCCGTCGCCCAGATGAAGGCGGACGGGGTCGAGTACGAGGAGCGCATGGAGCGCCTCCAGGACATCACGTACCCGAAGCCCCTGGAGGAGCTGCTCTTCCACGCGTACGACACCTACCGCAAGAGCCACCCCTGGGTAGGCGACCATCCGCTGTCGCCGAAGTCGGTCATCCGGGACATGTACGAACGGGCGCTGTCCTTCACGGAGTTGGTGTCCCACTACGAGCTGGCACGCACCGAGGGCATCGTGCTGCGCTACCTGGCCAGCGCCTACAAGGCCCTCGACCACACCGTCCCGGACGACCTCAAGTCCGAGGACCTCCAGGACCTGATCGAGTGGCTGGGCGAGATGGTGCGCCAGGTCGACTCCAGCCTGCTGGACGAGTGGGAGCAGCTCGCCAACCCGGAGGAGATGACCGCCGAGGAGGCCCAGGAGAAGGCCGACGAGGTCAAGCCGGTCACGGCCAACGCGCGTGCCTTCCGCGTCCTGGTCCGCAACGCCATGTTCCGCCGCGTGGAGCTGGCCGCCCTCGACCAGGTCGAGGAACTCGGCGAGATGGACGCGGAGTCCGGCTGGGACGCCAACGCGTGGGGCGAGGCGATGGACAAGTACTGGGACGAGTACGACGACCTCGGCACCGGCCCCGACGCCCGCGGCCCCAAGCTGCTGATCATCGAGGAGGAGCCGGAGAACGCCCTGTGGCGGGTCCGGCAGATCTTCCACGACCCGAACGGCGACCACGACTGGGGCATCAGCGCGGAGGTCGACCTCACGGCCTCCGACGCGGAGGGGCGAGCGATCGTCCGCGTCACCGACGTCGGCCAGCTGTGAACGGCCCGGCAGCAGCGAGCACAGGAGAATCCCACAGATGACGACGAACCCGGCCGAGAGACTGGTCGACCTGCTCGACCTGGAGCAGATCGAGGTCAACATCTTCCGTGGCCGCAGCCCGCAGGAGTCCCTCCAGCGGGTCTTCGGCGGCCAGGTGGCGGGCCAGGCCATGGTCGCCGCCGGCCGCACCACGGACGGCGACCGTCCCGTGCACTCGCTGCACGCGTACTTCCTGCGCCCGGGCATCCCGGGCGTGCCGATCGTCTACCAGGTCGAGCGGGTGCGCGACGGGCGGTCGTTCACGACCCGCCGCGTCACGGCCGTGCAGCAGGGCCGTACGATCTTCAATCTCACGGCCTCCTTCCACAAGCCGGAGGAGGGCAGCTTCGAGCACCAGCTGCCTCCGGCCCGCAAGGTCCCGGACCCGGAGTCGCTGCCCACGGTCACCGACGAGATCCGCGAGCATCTGGGCGCGCTGCCCGAGCAGTTGGAGCGGATGGCCCGCCGCCAGCCCTTCGACATCCGCTACGTGGACCGGCTGCGCTGGACCACCGAGGAGGTCGCGGACGCCGAGCCGCGCAGCGCCGTGTGGATGCGCGCGGTCGGGCCGCTCGGCGACGACCCGCTCGTGCACACCTGCGCCCTCACCTACGCCAGCGACATGACCCTCCTGGACGCCGTCCGCATCCCGGTCGAGCCGCTGTGGGGCCCGCGGGGCTTCGACATGGCGTCACTGGACCACGCCATGTGGTTCCACCGCCCGTTCCGGGCCGACGACTGGCTGCTGTACGACCAGGAGTCGCCCATCGCGGTCGGCGGGCGCGGTCTGGCCCGGGGCCGGATCTACGACCGTGAGGGCCGGCTGGTCGTGTCGGTCGTGCAGGAGGGGTTGTTCAGGAAACTGGGCTGAACCCCCGCCGCGAGGTGGTGACGCGCGGCTCCGATCGCGCGCGTGCCCGGTTCCGGCGACCATGGCAGGAGGAGGCACCGCCGGCGTCACACGCCCGCCGATCCGGGAGGTGGCCACGCTGCACACCGTGCTCCCCGTCGTCTTCGCGGTCTGCGCCGCCCTCAGCAACGCCGTCGCGACGGTCTTGCAGCGCAAGGCGGCGCTCACCGTGCCGCGCTCCCAGGGGCTCCGCGCCGGGCTGATCGCCGACCTGCTGCGCCGGCCCGTCTGGCTGGCCGGCATCGGCGCGGTGATCGCCGCCGCCGTCTGCCAGGCGCTGGCGCTGGCGACCGGGCCGCTGACGATCGTGCAGCCCCTGTTCGTGCTGGAGCTGCCGCTCACCCTCGTCGTCGCGTCGCTGCTGATGCACCGGCACCTGCCCCGCACTGGCTGGCTGGCCGTGACGGTGGTGGTGGCCGGCCTCGCGGTCGCGCTCGCCGCCGCCTCCCCCGCCGGCAATCGCACCCATGTGGAGCTGGACCGCTGGATCCCCGCCCTCGCCGTGTGCGCCGGAGCGGTCGCCGGCCTTGCTGTGGCCGCCCTGCGCCGCCCGGAGGGGCGGGCCCGGGCGGCGTGTCTGGGTGCCGCGACGGCGATCAGCTACGCGGTGACCGCGGCGCTGATGAAGACCGCCATCCACATCCTCGACGAGCAAGGGCTCGTGGGCTTCCTCACCGCCTGGCAGACCTACGCGTTCGCCGCGGCAGGCGTGTGCGCGCTGTTCCTGCTGGAGAACGCGATGCAGGCCGGCCCGCTGGTCGCCTCCCAGCCCGCACTCACCCTCGGTGACGCGCTGGTGAGCCTCGCCCTCGGCATCCTGCTGTACGAGGAGACGGTCCGCACCGGGTGGTGGCTGCTGCCCCAGCTCTTCGGTGTCGCGCTGATCGCCGCGGGCGTCTTCGCCCTGGCGCGGATTCCGTTCACACAGTCACTCGTGGCGCCGGACGAGGAACGACGGACGGCGGGGGTGCCGTGAGCGCCGGGGGGCGCCGTGGTCGCCGGTCGTCCGGGACGGTGAGGAGGCGCAGCGGGCGGAGCTGGCCCGGCGGGGTGCCCCCCGCCCCTCGGGGGGGGATCCCCTCCCCCCGCCTGATCACCCGTCCGGCTGGCACCGCGGGCACCACACCGTGCCACGCCCCGCCATCCGGGACCGCCGCAGGCCGTTGCCGCAGCGCGGGCACCTGGGGTCGGGGTCGTCGCGGTGCCCGGTGAGCCAGGATTCCCGCGGCGGCACGCACCCCGCGTTGACGGCGGACCGCAGGGTCCTGCGCATCTCGCTGTACAGGCGACGCCGATCGTCCTGGGTGAGCTCCCGCGCCCGGCGGTCGGGGCGCAGCCGGGCGCGCCAGAGAATCTCGTCGGCGAGCAGATTGCCGAGGCCGGCCAGGACGGACTGGTCGGTGAGCGCGGTCTTCAGCTGCCCGCGGCGCGACGAGAGCACGGCCTCGAACTCCCCGCGGTTCACCGCCATCGCGTCGGGGCCCTGCCGCCGGAGCAGCCGGTCGAGATCGGAGTCGTCGTGGGCCAGCCACAGGCCCTGGAGTTTGCGCTGGTCACGGAAGCGCAGCTGACGGTTGCCGCTCAGGGTGAACAGCACGCGGTCGTGGGCTTCGACGGGGTCCTCAGGACGTCCGCAGACCAGTCGGCCTGTCATGCCGAAGTGCAGCACCAGGGTGGGGCCGCCGGTGCGGGCGAGCAGCCACTTGCCGTGCCGCTCCGGCGTGCCGAACCGCCGTCCCTCCAGCGCGTCACGCAGGCCCCGGACCCCGACGCCGTGCAGGACGCCCGCGTCCCGTACCTCGATCCGCCGTACGACCCGTCCCTTGGCGCAGGACTCCAGCACCTGCCGGAAGCCCTCGACATCGGGCAGCTCGGGCATGACCGGCTGGTCAGGTTTCCTGGAGGACGGACAGCACGTTCCCCGCCGGGTCGGTGAACCACGCGATCAGCGGGCCGCCGCCGCGGAAGATGCCCTTGTCGTCCGCCTTGAGGTGGTCGTAGCGCTCGAAACGCACCCCCCTTCTGCTCAGCTCGTCGACCGCCGCCTCGATGTCGTCGACGGGGAAATTGAGGATGGTGTACGTCGCCGGGGTGTGGTCCTTCTTCGGGTAGACCAGGATGTCCCGGTCGCCCGCGATGTGAAGGATCAGCATGCCGTGCTCTTCCGAGACGCGCAGTCCCAGCGTGTCGCCGTAGAACGTCCTGGCCGCCTCGATGTCGTTCACGGAGAAGCCGCTGTAGGCCTTCGTCGTACCGAACATGATCGCCTCCCGGACCTAGTCTCTTCACAGGTCTGACCGGGACGCATCCGGAAACTCATCGCTCATCGGGCGGACAGCGGGTCCCGCGCCCTCCGCTCCTGCAGGGGGCGGGCGGGGTCACCCCGCAGGCCACCGGCTTCTGCGGCGCAGCCAGCCCAGGAGGCCGTGGGAAGGAGGATGGTCGGGGAGTGCCGGGCCGTCGTCCTGCTTCAGGGCCGGTTCGGGGGACGGGCGTGGTGCCGGGTGTTGCCTTCGGGCCGCTTCCAGCGTGTGGGCGAGGTCCGCGCGGAACCAGGCCACCTCGTCCGGCTCGCTCGCCGTCATGAGCTCCTGGGCCCGCTCGGCGGCGGGTGAGCCGGGCGCGCCGTGGGCCGGGAGCCGGGGGCGGCAGCGGTTCAGGTGGTCGCGCTCGTGCGGGTCCTCGACGACGTCCGCCACGTCGGACGGGTCGAGGAGGCAGGCGACGGCCGACGCGTGCGCCCACGGGTCGTCTCCCGCATGCCGCAGCAGGAACCCGATGTGCCGTCCCCGCCAGTTGCGGGGGCGCCGGTCCAGCTTTGCTTTCATCCCGTCCCGCACTTCTGCGGGCATGCGGCCGGTCAGCAGCCGGGCGTTGCTCTTCTCGGCGGCGAACTGCCGTAGTTCCTCGGCCAGATAGAGCCAGACGACGGTGCGGTAGCGGTTCAGATAGAAGCGGACGGGCACGAGCAGGCCGAAGCGCGCGAGGCTCGTGAACCTGGTGGGCGTCACGTCCATGATTTCCGCGCCCTCATGGGTGCCCGCGGTCGCGACGCGCTTGCGCAAGACGTCCGGGAAGCCGTCCTGGGCACGCAGCCGGTCGATCTCGGTGCGGGCGACCCGTCGGCCTCCGCCTCCTTCGTCGGGGACGGTCCGGATAAGTCCGAGATTCACCGCCAGGTCGAACTCCCCTCGTTTCAGGTCGAGTTCGCGGGCAGCACGGCTCGGGGCGCAGGTGAGGCGGTCGGATTTCGCGATGGTGCCTGACATGGTCGGTCTCCCCCGTGGAGTCGGCGGCTCACGCCGTGTGCGGTCGCCGTGAAAAAACCGTAGCGGCTTCGGCGGATCTCGTGGCGAGCCTGTGGATAACTCCGCGGGGGATGACGAACGCGCAGGTCAGGCACCTGTTTCCGGTTTCCGTTCGGGCTGGCGGGCGTCCACGTCGAGGTGCTCGCCGACCCGGTTGACCAGAAGGGTCATCTCGTAGGCGATCTGGCCGATGTCGGCCTCCGCGCCGCTGAGGACGCACAGGCAACTGCCCGTGCCGGCCGCGGTGACGAAGAGCACCGCGTCGTCGAACTCGATCATCGTCTGCCGTACGCTGCCCGCGCCGAAGTGCCGTCCCGAGCCCTTGGCCAGGCTGTGCAGTCCGGACGACACGGCCGCGAGGTGCTCCGCGTCCTCGCGGCGCAGTCCGGTGCTCGCCCCTGTCACCAGGCCGTCGTTGGACAGGACCAGTGCGTGCCGCACCTGGTGGACGCGCTCGGTCAGGTCGTCCAGCAGCCAGTCCAGTCCCTGGTTCTGCGCCATTCCGATCTCCCCGTTTTCTCCCCGTGCGATTCTCCTCCTGGCCGGAGGATCTCCACGCCAGCCTTCCCCACGACCGCGGCCGGGGCAAGGAGGATGGGAGCCATGGCAGAGAAGATGACCGACGCGCAATGGCGGGAGTTCGTTTCCCACGGCACCCGCACCGGAAAGCTGTCCACGGTCCGGGCCGACGGGAGCCCGCACGTGGCCCCGATCTGGTTCGTCCTGGACGGCGACGAGTTGGTGTTCAACACCGGCAAGGACACCGTGAAAGGGCGCAATCTCATCCGTGACGGGCGGGTCGCCCTGTGTGTGGACGACGACCGGCCGCCGTACTCCTTCGTGGTCGTGCGGGGCCGCGCCCGTGTCTCGGAGGACCTCGACGAGATACGGCACTGGGCGACCCGCATCGGCGCCCGGTACATGGGCGAGGAGCGCGCCGAGGAGTTCGGCGCCCGCAACGGCATCCCGGGCGAACTCCTCGTCAGGGTCGCCATCGACAGGGTCCTGGCGGAGCGGGACGTCGCGGACTGACGGAGAGACACCTCGGTCATCCGACCGAGTCGAGGAGCCGGGCGGTGTGCATCCGCCCGGCGTACTCGACGAGCCGGATCAGCACCTCCTTCCCCGAGTCGCGGTCACGGGCGTCGCACAGCACCACGGGCGTGCCCTGGTCGAGGTCGAGGGCGCGTGAGACGTCCGGGGCGCCGTGGTGCCGAGCGCCCGCGAAGCAGTTGACGGCCACCACGAAGGGGATGCGCCGGTGTTCGAAGTAGTCGACCGCGGGGAAGCAGTCCTCCAGGCGCCGGGTGTCCGCGAGGACCACCGCGCCGAGCGCCCCTTGTGACAACTCGTCCCATAGGAACCAGAACCGGTCCTGGCCCGGTGTGCCGAACAGGTACAGGGAGAGGCCGGAGCGGATGGTGATGCGCCCGAAGTCCATGGCGACGGTCGTGGTGGTCTTGTGGTCCACGCCGTCGGTGTCGTCCACCAACTGGCCGGCTTCGCTGAGCAGTTCCTCGGTGCGCAGTGGCCGGATCTCGCTGACGGCGCCCACCAGGGTGGTCTTGCCGACGCCGAACCCGCCGGCGACCAGAATCTTCAACGCCAGTGCGGAGGTATCGCCGCCGGTTGCGTCGGAGTGTTCGGAGACCATTGATCACTTCTCTCGGGAGTGCCGGCAAAGGGTGAGGTGAGAAGGGTGAGGTGAGTACGGGGTGGTGTCGTGCGTCTACAGCGCCCTCAGTCCCGCGATCACCTCGCGCAGAATCCGCTCGTCGGGCAGTTGTGCCGGCGGCACGGGGCGGCTGACGGTGACGCAGCCGAGTTCCAGGAGGTCGCCGAGGAGGACCCGGACCACGCCCACGGGCAGGTCCGCGCCCGCGGCGAGTTCGGCGACCGACTGGGTCTCCGTGCGGCACAGGTCGAGGAGGTTGCGGTGTTCCGGCCCGAGCGGGGCGTCGTCCAGGCCGGGTGCGGCTGGGTCGAGCGTGACCAGGGCGATCAGGTCGAACCGGACGCCGGTGGGCCCGGGCCGGGTGCGTCCGCCCGTCATGGCGTAGGGGCGGACGAGCGGGCCGGCCTCGTTGTCGTACCACTGGCTGCCCTGCTCGGCCCGGGTGTCCGTCATGTCCTCGGTCATCTGCGGGGACCGCCCTCTCGGTTCATCCGGCGGCGGGTGGCCGGGCGCCGACGCGGGGCGCGGTGCCGAGGTGCTCGCCGACGCGTTTGACCAGGCGTGCCATCTCGTAGGCCACCAGGCCGATGTCGGCGGTCACGGCGGTGAGGAGGGCGAGGCAGGATCCGTCGCCCGCGGCGGCCACGAACAGGAAGCCCTCGTCCATCTCCACCATGGTCTGGCGGACCCCGCCGGCACCGAAGTGCCGCCCGGCTCCCTTGGCGAGGCTGTTGAAGCCGGAGGCGACCGCGGCGAGGTGCTCGGCGTCCTCGCGGCGCAGGTCGGTCGAGGCGCCCACGGCGAGGCCGTCGTTGGACAGCACCACGGCGTGCCGTATCTCGCTCACGCGGAGCACCAGATCGTCCAGCAGCCAGTCGAGTCCGCCGGAGCTCCGGGCGGAATGCCTGCTCGGGTCCTGGATCATGCGGGGTCTCCTTCGCTGCTGTCGCTGCCCGTCGGACCGGGGGTGGTGGTTCCGCGGCCGGGTGGCCTGCCGCCGCCGCGCGTCCAGCCGGCGCGGTAGGCCGCCATGCGGTCCCGGACGGCCTCGGGGGTCCGCTCGTCGTCCCGGGGTGCGGGCGAGGGCGGCGGCTCTTCGGGGCGCCCGTTCCGCAGTTGGGGCGCGAGGCTGGCCTGCCGTACGCGACGCGGGAGGTCGTCGGAGTCTTCGGGCTGCTCGGGCCGGTGCAGTCGCAAGGTGGCGACTCCTGGGGGTGGGGTGTGGCTCGTGGTCTGCGTGGCGGCCGGGACGGGAGCCACCAGGGAGCGCCGGTCGGCCGGGGCGGGGAGGGCGTCGGGGACGGCGTCCTGATGCGGGAGGTCGTCGGGCACGCGCGCGTGGGCGCGCTGCTCGGACTGCCGCGCGTACACCGCTGCACCGTGGGAACGTTCCGCTGCACCGTGGGAACGCTCCGCTCCACCGTGGGAACGTTCGGCTTCGGCGCGGGAACGTTCCGCGGCCCCGGTGTGCAGCAGGGCGGTGGGCACCAGGACGACCGCGGTGGTGCCGCCGTACGGCGACGTCCTCAGGTGGACCTTGACGCCGTGCCGGGCGGCGAGCCTGCTGACCACGAACAGGCCGAGCCGGTCGCTGTCGAACAGGTCGAGCGTCTCGGACTGCTCGATGCGGCGGTTGGCTTCGGCGAGGGTCTCCTTGCCCATGCCGAGGCCGCGGTCCTCGACCTCGACGGCGTAGCCGTTGCCGACGGGTTCGCCGGTGATGCGCACGCGCGTGTGGGGCGGCGAGAACTGGGCGGCGTTCTCGATGAGCTCGGCCAGCAGGTGCGTGAGGTCGGCGACGGCCGCGCCGGCGACGGCCGCCTCGGGGAGTTGCCGTACCTCCACGCGCGCGTAGTCCTCCACTTCGGAGACGGCCGCGCGGACGACGTTGGTCAGGGAGACCGGCATGCGCCAGGCCCGGCCCGGGGCGGCTCCGGAGAGGATGATCAGGCTCTCGGCGTGGCGCCGCATCCGGGTGGTGAGGTGGTCGAGGCGGAAGAGGTCGCTCAGTTCGTTCGGGTCGTCGGAGCGGCGTTCCATGCTGTCGAGCAGGCTCAGCTGCCGGTGGACGAGGATCTGGCTGCGGCGCGCGAGGTTGACGAAGACGCCGGAGATACCGCTGGCGAGTTCGGCCCGCTCGACAGCGGCCCGCAACGCGGCCCGGTGGACGGTGCCGAGGGCCTCGGCGACCTGCCCGGTCTCGTCCTCGGAAGCCGGTCCCGCCGGTGCCTCGGCGCGGATGTCGATCTCCTCGCCGGCGCGCAGTCTCCGCATGGCCTCGGGGAGTTTGCGCCGGGCGATCTCCAGGGCGCTGTTGCGCAGGCTCACGAGCTCCACCACGAGGCCTCGGCCGATACGCACGGAGATGACGAGTGAGGCGGCGACGGCGGCGAGCCCGAGCAGGACGGCCGCGCCGGCCGGGGTGAGCAGTCCCCGGGTGAACGGGTCGGCCCGCTGCGCGACGCCTCGTGCGGCGTCGTCCTCGATCGTGCGCATGCCGTCCTGCACGCGCGCGTGGGCGGTGTCCCAGGTGCTTCCGGGTACCGCCTCGATCGCCTTGGCACCCGGCCCGGCGGCGAGGATCTCGTCCTCGGCATCGGTCAGCCCGGCGTAAGCGCTGCTGTCGGTGAGGGCGTTCCACGCGGCGCGTTCGGTGCCGCGCAGGTCGGCGACGGCCGACTCGGTCAGGGCGCGGCGCAGTTCGACGGCGCCGGTGAAGAGCCGAAGCCGCTCCCCGGTCAGCGTCCCGGACAGTCGGGCGCTCGCCAACAGGGCGTCCTCCCGGGCCGAGGCCTCGCCCGCGCGGGAGAATTCGAGCAGCACGCGCGCGTCGGAGCCGAGGTCGGCGTCCTGGATGCCGGTGAGGGCACCGCCGACGCCGAGGGCCTCCGAGATGGTCCGGGTGTAGCGGCTGTACGTCTCGGCCCAGCCCGCGCGCCGGTCCCGCACCTCGGTCCGCAGCGCACGCAGGCGCCCGGCCCCCGTGACGAACGCCTCCAGCCTGCGGGCGACTCCGGCGGGCAGTTCCTCGCTGTCGGCGACGGTGCTGTTCTCGCCGAGCCGGAGTTTCGCGACGGCCCGGTCGGTGCGCCGGGCGAGTGCGTCCAGCTCGTCGGTCCGCACGGCGGAGGGGTCGGTGGCGTGGCGTACGGCGGCCGTCCGCTCGGCTTGGAGGGCGGCAACCGCGGCGGAGACGGGGGCCCGGACCGTGGCGTCCACGCGCTGGACCTGCCGCAGCCGGGAGACGTCCTGGGCGGTGGTGACGGTGGCGTGGGCCCACAGGGCCAGGAGGGAGACGACCGGCACCATCAGCAGGCAGACGATCTTGGCGCGCACGGTACGGGGGCGTATGTGCCAGCGCTCCGCGCGCGTGGCCGCTCCGTCCGGTGCGGTCTCCGAGGGGTCCTGGCCGCCCTCGTCGGCCGGTGGTCCGGCGTGCGCGCGGCGACCGCGCACGGGCGGGGGCGGCGCCTCGGCGCCTGCCTCGGGGGTCCTACGGGGTGTACGCATGAACTCCTCGCTCGGGGGTGGTTCGGGGCGTGTCACCCCGGCTTCGGGGGGGGTGCCGTCCGGGCTTGAGGGTCTGCCGACCAGGCTGGCCGCCTCCGGAGGCCCGTCGCCCGGAGTGCCTGTCGCCCGTCCGTCGGCGTCGGTCGCGGTCAGCGGGCGGCGTTCTCGACCGGCCGCTGGGCCGACGCGGACGCCTCGCGCTCTCCCGCGGTCGGCGACAGCGCGACGAAGGCGGAGGTCAGGAAGAGGTAGGACCCGAGGCCGACGGCGAGGGGGAAGACGAACTGCATCGCCGTGGCCCCGGGCAGTGCGTCCCCGGAAGGCGTCACGCGCACGCTCACCGCGAACATCCCGGTGTAGTGCATGCTGCTGACGGCAGCGCCCATGATCAGGGAGGCGATCGTGACCGCGACGGGCGACTTGATGTTGAGCGCCGCCCACAGGGCCGCCGTCGCGGCAACGACGGCGATCAGGACGGAGAGCCCGACGAGCACCGGGTCATAGGTCACGTCGCCGTGCAGGCGGACTGCCGCCATGCCCAGGTAGTGCATGCTCGCGACGCCGAGGCCGGTGGTGAGCCCGCCGATCAGCAGGGCCCGGCCGCGGTCCCGGCTGTAGCCGACGGCGAAGACGCCGGCGCTGACCACGACCATGGCGACGAGCAGGCTCAGCAGGGTGAGCGGCACGTCGTAGCGGATATCGGTGCCGGCGACGCTGAAACCGAGCATGGCCACGAAGTGCATGGTCCAGATGCCGGTGCCGATCGCCGAGGCGGCGGTGACGAGCCAGTTGCGGCGCGAGCGCCCGGTGGCGGCGAGCGCGCGGACGGTGCAGCGCAGTCCGAGTGCGGCGCCTGTGCAGGCCATCACGTATGACAGCGCGGGGGTCAGCCACCCCAGGGCGGCGTGGTCCAGGTGTCCCATGGCTCCGGGACGCTAGACCCGACAGGGGCGCGCGAAGGGGGCGCATTTCGAAAGGTGTTGGAATATGACGCAAGGATGTACCGGAACGATCGGGTCACGCTCGAACGTGTGCACTGAGGCGTCATCCGTGCCGGTGAGGAATCATGCCGTACATGAGCGACGACCAGACGCGTGTCCAGGAGTTCTTCACCGCCCGCGCCGCCGACTGGGACAGCCGGTTCCCCGACGACGGTCCGTCCTACGCGGCCGCGGTCGCCGAACTCGGACTGAAGGCGGGTGACCGTGTGCTCGACGCGGGGTGCGGCACCGGACGCGCCCTGCCGCCGCTGCGTGCCGCCGTGGGGCCGTCTGGCGTGGTCCTCGGCGCCGATCTGACCCCGGCCATGCTGCGGGAGGCCGTGCGGGCCGGACGGGACCGTGACGGGGCGTTGCTGCTCACGGACGTCGCCGCGCTGCCGCTCCGCTCACACGCGCTGGACGCCGTGTTCGGTGCAGGGCTGATCTCGCACCTGGCGAGTCCGGCCGAGAATCTGCGAGAGCTGGCACGCGTGGTGCGTCCCGGTGGCGTGCTCGCTCTGTTCCACCCGATCGGCAGGGAGGCCCTGGCCGCGCGCCACGGCCGCGCGCTCACCCCGGACGACCTGCGCGCCGAGCCCAACCTCCGGCCGCTGCTGGCCGGTTCGGGGTGGCGCATGACGTCGTACGTCGACGAGGACTCCCGCTTCCTGGCGCTCGCCGTCCGCGAGGCCTGAGCACTCGCCGCCCGCGAGGGCTGAGCACTCGCCGTCCGCGAGACCTGATCACTCGCCGTCCGCGAAGACCGAGCACTCACATCACCCGGCCTCCGCGTCCGGCGCCGCCACATGCCGCACAGGACAGCCCCGGACGCCGGGCACGGGGCGCGTGCCCAGGCCGGCGAGCCGGTAGCCGTCCGGGTAGCCCTTGATCTCCCAGTTCTGGCGGGCGAAGTGCGGGGCGCGCCGGGGCGGCAGCAGCCGGACGGCGCGGCCCCGCAGCCGTACCGCGCGACGCACCCGCGCGCGCGTGGCGGCGCTCGGCGGGGTGTAGCGAAAGGCGCGCAGCAGGGGGTCGTCGAGCAGCGCGAGGATCGTGGTGCGCAGCAGCGGGGCGAGCGGGCGCGGGTACCAGGAGGACATCAGGTCGAGCGTGGCGTCCGAGACCCGCCGGGCCTGCTCGTCCCAGGCGAAGCGGGCCGCCTCGTAGTCGTCGAGGCAGGCCTCGAACTCCTCGTAGGTCTCGGGGATGTCCTTGATGCCCATGTGCCGGCCGAGCGTGCGGTAGTGGACGACACTGGCGACGGTCTCGTGGCGCGACATCCTGCGCCAGCCATAGGCATCGATCCACCGCTTGGGCACCACGACGAACGTGCAGAGCACGTAGCGCATGTCGTCGTCGCTGATGTCGTAGCTGCGGTGCATCTGGTTGATACGGCGGATCGCGGACCTGCCCTGGTCGCTGCCGAAGCCGTGCTCGACCACGGCGTCCAGAAGCAGCGACGTGTCGTCGTAGCGCTTCTGCGGCCGCTCCGTGAGCTCCGCCGTCTCGGCGAGCAGCCGGCCGATGCTCGGGACGGCGTAGGTGCGGTACAGGGCCAGTTCCAGGGCGCGGGTGAAGTCCCACGGGAACTCGTAGGCCACGCTGAGCCGGTAGATCTCCGTGGCCTGCCGGTAAGGGTCCATCCGCCGGATCTGTTCCAGGCGCGCGTAGCGCTTCACAGTGCCGTCCCCCTTCTGTCACCGGATCTGCAACTTTACGTTGGAGTCCGGAAGATGACCGGCACGGCGGGACATCCGCACAGGGGGAAGGTGGTCAGCATGTGGGGCAAGGTCCGCAAGGCCGGAGGCAGAGTCGCTCATGCCATGCGCACGGAACCGAAGGCCGCCGGGGACAAGCGTCCGCACAATCTTTTCGAGGCGGCCGCGGCCTACGTCGCGGCGGGCGCGGAGGACGACCAGGAGCGGGCTGACGAGGCGGCCGCCTGGGTGTCGCCCGAGGCGCTGTCGTTCGGGGTGAACGAGCTGGCCTGCCGGGCCGTCATCGCGCTCGCCCGGGAACGCGGCCAGTCGCCACGGACCGTGGCCCGTGAATTGCTGGGGCTGCCCGCGGAGTGACAGGCCCGGCCGGGACGGCCGATTCGCCCCGTCCGCCGGAAAACGGCAGCTCCGCGTGTGCTCGCGGGGCCGTGACAAGGGGCTTCCGCGCACACTAGGGTGCGCGCCGGTGGACGAACCGATGGGGAGGCTGGGATGGCCGGGACGGAAGAGGACACCGTCGCCGCCGCGGACGATGCGCTCTATGTGCTCACGGCGGTGCTGCTGACGCCGGCGAAGTTCCCGAGCGTGCTGGGCGACGACTATCCGGAGGCGTGCGCGGCGCTCGGCCTCGCGCCGCTCGCCGACGGGTACGGGCTGGTGCTCGGCCAGGACGGCGAGGGCGCCCGGTGGACCGTGGTCATCGACGACGTCTCCCTGGTGGCCGTCGCGATCGCCTCCTGGGACTGCGGGATGGAGTACGAACTGTCGCCGGATGAGCGCACGGTCGTCGCGGCGCTTCCCGGCTGGCCCCTCGCGGTCGCCGTCGCGGCGCCCGGGGTGCCCGCGCCGCACGATCCCGGTCCGGAGGCCGACGACCGGCCCCCGCTGGCTCCGCCGGACACCACCGTCTGGGGCCCCGCCCAGCGGCGTCTGGGCGCGGACGAGATCGCGCTTCAGTGGGCGACGTGGCGGGAACAGGTCGACGACTCGGCCTTCCCCGCGCCAGGGTCCTCAGCGGCACCGGAATCCTCGCCGGCACCGGGCGACGCGGGCGCGGCGGCCGACGGCCCAGACGGAGGCGGGGAGAACGGACAGCAGGGCCACAGCGGCATCCGGCGCGTCCTGGCGGAGGCCCGCACCTACATCGACTCGCCGCCGCCGCTGGGCCGGGTCCGGTCGTCGTTCGCGCCCGGTGACGCGCGGACCCTGCGGGCCGACGGTCCCGGCTGGTCGCTCGTGGCCAGGACCGACGACATCGCCTTCGTGCTGCTCGACGAGGAGCCCGGCGAGGTCCTGCCGGTGGGGCGGGGGCCGGAGCTGCCGGGTCTTCTCGAGGCCCTCGACAAGATGGCCGTACGGCCGAACTGAGCCGGTGGGCCGAACTGAGCCGGTGGGCGAACCGGGCGGTGGCCGTACGGCCGGAGCGAGCCGGTGCGGCCTTCGGCCGGGCCGGTCAGCCGCGCGTCAACGGCCCAGTTCCTTGCGGGTGGCGCGGCGCAGCCTGCGCCGCTGCGAGGGGTCCAGCGTGAGATACGCGGCGGCCGGGACTCCCAGGATGATCAGGAGCGATGCCCACCAGGGCAGCCAGATCAACAGGATGAGCCCGACCGCCACACCACCTGCGGCGATCTTGGCGTTCTTGGACATGATGTCGCCTCCTTCGCGGCCACTGCCGCTCTCTGTCTCGAGAACGGGCCCGCGCTTGCGGCAGTTCCGGACCGCGACCCTGAGACATCCCTGAGGCGCTACCCTTACGCACCCCCGAGACCTCCATAGTGGCCTAACTCACAGCCAAGTCATAGCCATGGTTTGTGGGAAGTGCTGTACCCTCGGCGACTCCGACTCCGCTAGTCAAATTTGAGGAATAGCCATAGCCGAGCATCCCACTCCCCCGGCACCCTCCTCCGACTTCTCCGAACTGGCCCCATTCCACGCCGTGTTCTTGCCCGCTGACCCGGCCCGGACCGGCAGTGTCGCCTTCTGGCGACCCGACGGCGAGGCTCCGCCGACCGTGACCTCGGCGTCCGCGGCGGACCTGACCGTCGTCGTGCCCGGCGATGACGGCGTCGAGCCGCTGGATGTGCCCGCGGTTCTGCTGCCGGTACGCGCGGCCCTGCCGGTCCTCACACGTGCGCGTGCCGAAGCCCATGGGCACCGGTCCACCGTGTTCTGGGGCGCGGCGGCCGCGCATGCCCTGCACCTCGTGGCGCGCGGACTGCTGCTGCCGGGGCTGTCCCCGGGCGACCACGATGCCTGGCGGACGGGCCCGCTGAGCGCTCAGGACGTCGAGGCCGTGCGCCGCCTGGCCGCCGCCATGCCACCCGAGGCGCACGCCGTGCCCCTGGCGGGCGCCGGGCCACTGCGGCTGCCCGACCCGGAGCGGCTGCTGCGCGCCTTCCTCGACGCGGTCGCCGACACCCTGCCCCGCTCCCCCGCCGCTCCGCTGGTCGCCGGCGGTCCCGCCTACGCGTCGGCCGAGCCGGTGCGCCTGCCCGAGCAGCGCGCGTGGGCCGCCGACGTCGCCGCGGGCCACGACGCGGGGGTGCGGCTGTCGCTGCGGATCGAGGCGGGCGGCCTGACGGACGCGGTGGACGACGGATCGGACGTGACGTTCCGGGCCGTGCTCCAGGTGCACAGCGTGAGCGATCCCGCGCTCGTGGCGGACGCCGCGGACATCTGGTCCGGCGCCGGGGACGAGGCCTTCGGCCCGCGCGCGCGGATGGACGCCCTGCTCGCCCTGCGCCGCGCGGCCCGCGCCTGGACCCCGCTCACGCCGCTGCTGTCGGCGACCGTGCCGGACGCGGTCGAGCTCGCCGACGAGGAGGTCACCGAGCTGCTCGGCGCGGGCGCCCGGGCGCTGGCGGCCGCCGGCGTGGAGGTGCACTGGCCCAGGGGACTGACCCGCGAGCTCACCACGCGCGCGGAGGTGGGCCCTCCCGACGACGAGCCGGAGTCCGGCACGTCGTTCGCGGCCATGCCGTCGTTCCTGTCCGCCGACGCACTGCTGGCCTTCGACTGGTCGTTCGCGCTGGGTGACCGGCGGCTGAGCCGCGAGGAGCTGGACCGGCTCGCCGAGGCCAAGCGCCCCGTGGTGCGGCTGCGCGACCAGTGGGTCCTCATCGACCCTCAGGAGGTGCGCCTGGCCCGCTCCCGGCAGGACCACAAGGTGACGCCGGTGGACGCGCTGGGCGCGGCCCTGACGGGCTGGGCGGAGGTGGACGGCCACCGGGTCGAGGTGCGGCCCACCGGGTGGCTGGCGGCCCTGCGGGAGCGGCTCGCGGACCCCGAGGCGCAGCAGCCCGTGGAGCAGCCGGCGGCCCTCGCCGCCACCCTGCGGGACTACCAGCGGCGAGGCCTGAACTGGCTCGCGGGTATGACCTCGCTGGGTCTCGGCTGCTGCCTCGCCGACGACATGGGACTCGGCAAGACGATCACGCTGATCGCCCTGCACCTGCACCGGCAGACCGACGCCCGGTCCGCCGGACCCACCCTGGTGGTCTGCCCGACGTCCCTGATGGGCAACTGGCAGCGGGAGATCGAGCGATTCGCCCCCGGCACACCCGTGCGGCGCTTCCACGGCGCGCGGCGCGGCCTCGACGGCCTGACCGACGGGGAGTTCGTGCTCACCACGTACGGCACGATGCGCCTGGACGCGCCCCGGCTCGCCGAGGTGCCGTGGGGCATGCTCGTGACGGACGAGGCCCAGCACGTGAAGAACCCGCACTCCTCGACCGCGCGGTCCCTGCGTTCGATCGGCGCACGCGCGCGTGTGGCGCTCACCGGCACCCCGGTGGAGAACAACCTGTCGGAGTTGTGGGCGATCCTCGACTGGACCACTCCGGGGCTGCTGGGCCGCCTCGGGACCTTCCGCAGGCGGTACGCGGAGGCCGTCGAGGGCGGTCAGGACCCGGCCGCCGCCGACCGGCTGGCCCGGCTCGTGCGGCCGTTCCTGCTCCGGCGCCGCAAGTCGGACCCGGGGATCGCGCCCGAGTTGCCGCCGAAGACGGAGACCGACCACGCCGTGTCGCTCACCCAGGAACAGGCCGGCCTGTACGAGGCCGTGGTGCGCGAGGCGCTCGCGGAGATCGCCCGCGCGGACAGCATGGCGCGGCGCGGACTGATCGTGAAGCTGCTGACCGGACTCAAGCAGGTCTGCAACCACCCGGCGCAGTACCTCAAGGAGGAGCGGCCGGTGATCGCCGGACGCTCCGGGAAGCTGGACCTGCTGGACGAACTGCTCGACACGATCCTCGCCGAGGAGGCGGGCGTGCTCGTCTTCACGCAGTACGTGCAGATGGCCCGCCTCCTCGAACGCCACCTGGCCGCCCGCGGCACGCCCTCGCAGTTCCTGCACGGCGGGACGCCCGTCGCCCAACGCGAAGCCATGGTGCGGCGCTTCCAGGACGGTGAAGTGCCCGTGTTCCTGCTGTCGCTGAAGGCGGCGGGCACCGGCCTGAACCTCACCCGGGCCGAACACGTCGTGCACTACGACCGCTGGTGGAACCCGGCCGTGGAGGCCCAGGCGACCGACCGCGCCTACCGCATCGGCCAGACCCGGCCCGTGCAGGTGCACCGGATCATCGCCGAGGGAACCATCGAGGACCGCATCGCCGAACTGCTGGCCCGCAAACGGGAGCTGGCCGACGCGGTCCTCGGCTCCGGCGAGGCCGCCCTCACGGAGCTGACGGACGCGGAACTGGCGAACCTGGTCGAACTGCGAGGGGGCCTGCGATGACTCGGCACGACAGTGACACGGAGCGCACGTTCGCCGCGCTGCCGCCGGCGCACGGAAGGGGCTTCGCACAGACCTGGTGGGGTCAGGCGTGGCTGAAGGCGCTGGAGGACACGGCACTGGACTCGGCGCAGCTCAGGACGGGGCGCCGGCTCGCGCGCGCGGGAGCGGTCGGCGCGGTGTCGGTGCGCCCGGGGCGGCTCACCGCCATCGTCCAGGACCGCGACCGCACGGCACACCGGGCCGATGTCCTGCTCGAGGAACTCGCGCCCGGACAGTGGGACCGCTTCCTGGACATGGCCGTGGAGCGGGCCGGTCATGTGGCGGCGCTGCTCGACCGTGAGATGCCGCCGCACCTGGTCGAGGACGCGGCGGCCGAGGGCATGGAACTGCTGCCGGGCCTGGGCGATCTGGAGCCGGAGTGCGACTGCGGAGCCTGGGACCACTGCGGGCACACGGCGGCGCTCTGCTACCAGGTGGCACGCCTGCTGGACCAGGACCCGTTCGTCCTGCTCCTGATGCGCGGACGCGACGAAGCCACCCTGCTGAACGCTCTCCAGTCGCGCAGCGGCGCCTCCGCCACGGGGCGTTCCGGCCAGGAGGGGGTGGACGCGGCCGAGGCGTACGCGGCCGGCGACATCCTGCCTCCGCTGCCGCCCCTTCCCGAACTCCCCGACGAGCCGGGACTGCCGCCGTCTCTGGACACCGAGACGCCGCCCGCCCCGGGCATCGACCCGGCCGCGCTGGAGTTCCTGGCCGCGCGGACCGCCGTACAGGCCCACCGCATGCTCGCCGAGTCATTCCGGGGCACGGCCGAACGGCACCCTTCAGGTGCGGAGTCGACCGTCGCGGAAGACGCTGTACGGCTGGCCGCGGGCGACCCCGGACAGGAGGTGGCGGACCGTCTCGCCGACGGGTCGGGACGCGGCCGGGAGGGGCTGGCAGTGGCGGTGCGTGCCTGGCGCCACGGCGGTGCGGCCGCGTTGGCCGTGCTCGACGAGGAGTGGAAGGCGCAGGGCGAGACGCTCGCACGCGCGCGTGCCGCCCTGGAGTCGGCCTGGGACGCGGACGAGCGCCCGGAGCTGCGGGTGCGGGGCAACCGCTGGACGGTCGCCGGCGCCCCGGTCCAGTTGAGGCTCGGCCGGGACGGCCGGTGGTGGCCGTACCACAAGGAGCGCGGCCGCTGGCTGCCCTCGGGAGGGGCCGCACAGGATCCGGCGACGGCACTGACGTCGGCGGAGCTCGCCGCCGGTGACGAGGCCGCTCAGGGTTCAGGGCAGTAACTCGCCGCCGTCCAGGGACGGCAGGAGCGATTCGAAGCCACTCGGCAGATCGCTAGGCAGCTGGCTCGGGAAGCCCGACGGCAGCCGGGTCGGCAGCTTGCTGGGTAACTCGGTGGGCAACTGGCTGGGCAGCTTCGTGGGGATACCGAAGGACGGAGCGGGGGTGCTGCTCGTGCTCTCGGCGGGCGGCTCCCGGTCCGGCGAGTCGTCGCTTCCCCTGGCCATCAGCACCACGACGGACACGGCTGCGACGGCCACGAGCACGGCGAGCAGGAGGAGCAGGGGGTTCCGGCGCCGGGGAGGCCCGGGCGGATGCGGCGGTACGGGCGGCATGGCCATACCGCCCAGCGTCGCCGCGCACCGCTCAAGGCGGGAGGGGCGCACGGAAGTTGCTACGGGCTCATGGCGTGGATCGCACGATTCCGGAGCATTACGGACCGTGAATCCCAAGCCCGGCCGTCTGAGGGGACCCTGCGCGGTCAGGACGGTCAGGCCCGGGGGTGCGCCGCCCATCACGGCCCCGTTGGCCGGTCACACACCCCCTGACCGGCCAACGGACCCGCACCCGCGTGCACCGAGGGCCCGGCACACGCACGTGCGCTCAGCCACGCGCCCCCAGCAGGTGGTCCATCGCCAGCTGGTCCAGACGCTCGAAGGCCATGCCGCGGGCGGCGGCCGCATCGACGTCGAAGGCCTCGAAGGCCGAGCGGTCGGCGAGCAGGGCCTGGAGCCCGTCCGCGGCGGTGGGCTGGGCCAGTTCGTCCAGGCGGGCCGCGCTCAGGGCCTCCTGGACCTCCGGGTCGGCGCGGAAGGCGGCGGCGCGCTCCTTGAGGATGAGGTAGTTGCGCATGCAGCCGGCCGCCGACGCCCACACCCCGTCGAGGTCCTCGGTCCGCGGAGGCTTGAAGTCGAAGTGCCGCGGGCCGGTGTAGCCGGCCGACTCCAGCAGGTCGACCAGCCAGAACGCGGATCGCAGGTCACCGGCGCCGAAGCGCAGGTCCTGGTCGTACTTGATGCCGGACTGGCCGTTGAGGTCGATGTGGAAGAGCTTGCCCGCCCACAGCGCCTGCGCGATGCCGTGCGGGAAGTTCAGCCCGGCCATCTGCTCGTGTCCGACCTCGGGGTTGACGCCGTACAGCTCCGGACGCTCCAGGCGCTCGATGAACGCCAGGGCGTGTCCGACCGTGGGCAGCAGGATGTCGCCGCGCGGCTCGTTCGGCTTGGGCTCGATGGCGAAGCGCAGGTCGTAGCCCTGGGAGGTGACGTACTCGCCGAGCAGGTCGAAGGCCTCCTTCATCCGGTCCAGGGCGGCGCGGACGTCCTTGGCGGCGCCCGACTCGGCACCTTCCCGGCCGCCCCAGGCCACGTACACCTGGGCGCCGAGCTCCACGGCGAGGTCGATGTTGCGGATGGTCTTGCGCAGCGCGTAACGGCGCACGTCACGGTCGTTGGCCGTGAAGGCGCCGTCCTTGAAGACCGGGTGCGTGAAGAGGTTGGTGGTGGCCATCGGGACCTTCATGCCCGTGGCGTCCAGCGCCTGCCGGAAGCGCTTGATGTGGGCCTCGCGCTCGGTGTCGCTCGAGCCGAACGGGATCAGGTCGTCGTCGTGGAAGGTGACGCCGTGGGCGCCGAGCTCGGCCAGTCGCTGCACCGTCTCGACCGGGTCGAGGGCACGCCGCGTGGCGTCGCCGAAGGGGTCACGTCCCTGCCAGCCGACGGTCCACAAGCCGAAGGTGAACCTGTCCTCGGGGGTGGGCTGGTAGCTCATGCCGCGGCTCCTTGCTCGCTGAGGCTATTTCGTCATGCCGATTTACAAATTAGTATGCGAGCACCTTCCTGGGAAGAGACAAGGTGTCTCGGGACGAGAGCAAAGGGAGAAACCCGATGTCAGCAGCCGAGGGTCCGCTCGTCGTCGGCGTGGACTCGTCCACCCAGTCCACCAAGGCGCTGGTCGTCGACGCGTCGACCGGACGGGTCGTCGCGAGCGGCCAGGCGCCGCACACGGTCTCTTCCGGGGCCGGCCGCGAAAGCGATCCGCGTCAGTGGTGGGACGCGCTGTGCGAGGCCCTGCGCCAGTGCGGCGACGCGGCGCACGAGGCCGCCGCGGTGTCGGTCGGCGGCCAGCAGCACGGCCTGGTCACGCTGGACGAGCGGGGCGAGCCGGTGCGGCCCGCCCTGCTGTGGAACGACGTGCGCTCGGCACCGCAGGCACGCAGACTGACGGAGGAACTGGGCGGGGCGAAGTTCTGGGCCGAGCGCACCGGACTCGTCCCCGCCGCCTCCTTCACGGTCACCAAGTGGGCCTGGCTGGCCGAGCACGAGCCGGAGGCGGCGCGCGCCACCAAGGCCGTGCGCCTCCCCCACGACTACCTGACCGAGCGGCTCACCGGGCAGGGCACGACCGACCGCGGCGACGTCTCGGGGACGGGCTGGTGGGCCTCCGGTACGGAAGGCTACGACGAGGAGATCCTGGCGCACGTGGGGCTCGACCCCGCCCTGCTGCCCCGTGTGGTCCGGCCCGGCGAGGTGGCGGGCACGGTGCGCGACAGCCATGATCTGCCGTTCTCCAAGGGCACGCTGGTCGCGCCCGGCACCGGCGACAACGCCGCAGCGGCGCTGGGCCTCGGAGTGCGTCCGGGCACGCCGGTGATGAGCCTCGGCACCTCGGGCACGGTGTACGCGGTGTCGCAGCGGCGGCCCGCCGACCCGAGCGGCACGGTGGCCGGTTTCGCCGACGCCCGCGGTGACTGGCTGCCGCTGGCCTGCACCTTGAACTGCACGCTCGCCGTCGACCGCGTGGCGACGCTGCTGGGCCTGGACCGCGAGGCGGTCGAACCCGGCACGGCCGTCACGCTGCTGCCCTTCCTGGACGGCGAACGCACCCCGAACCTGCCGAACGCTTCCGGGCTGCTGCACGGCCTGCGCCACGACACGACCGCCGGGCAGCTGCTCCAGGCCGCCTACGACGGTGCCGTGCACTCGCTGCTCGGCGCGCTCGACCTGGTCCTCGACGAGGACGCGGACCCCTCGGCGCCCCTGCTGCTGATCGGCGGCGGTGCCCGGGGCACGGCCTGGCAGCAGACCGTTCTGCGGCTGTCGGGGCGTCCCGTGCAGGTGCCCGAGGCGAAGGAACTGGTGGCGCTCGGCGCCGCCGCTCAGGCGGCCGGTGTGCTGACCGGGGAGGACCCCGCGGCGGTCGCCCGGCGCTGGAACACCGCGGCCGGGCCGGTGCTCGACCCGGTCGAGCGGGACGAGGAGACGCTGGCCAGGATCGCCGGGGTACTCTCCGACGCGGCCCCGCTGCTGGAGCGGCCCACGGACACCCACTGAGGACTGGCGTCAGGCATGACCGCACCACTGCACGAGGCCCGTCCGGCCGGGCCGGGACGCGCCCTGCCCGACACCCAGCAGGGCATGCGCCGCCGCAATCTCGCCCGGGTCCTGCACGCCGTCCGGGCCGAGGGGCCGCTGTCGCGGGCCGCTGTCGCCTCGCGGATCGGCCTGACCCGGGCGGCGGTCTCGACGCTCGTCGACGAACTGATCCGCTCGGGGCTGCTGGAGGAGCTGGGGCCCGAGCGGCCCGGCCGGGTGGGCCGCCCCGGCTCCGCGCTCGCGCTGAGCGGACGCGGCCCGGCGGGGATCGGCGCGGAGGTCGGCGTCGACCATCTCGCGGTCTGTGCCGTGGACCTGCGCGGCCGGACCCGGTCGCGGGCGATACGCCAGGGCGCGAACCGCGGCCGCTCCCCGGGGCCCGTGCTGGCCGAACTCACCGAACTCATCCGCCGGGTCGTCGCCGAGGCGGAGGGCGAGGGTCTGTGGCCGGCCGGTCTCGCCGTGGCCGTGCCCGGTCTGGTGGCGCGTGACGCCCGGACCGTCGTACGCGCCCCGAACCTCGACTGGCACGACACGGACCTCGGCGACCTGCTGCCGGCGGACCTTCCGCTGACGGTGGACAACGAGGCCAACTTCGGCGCGCTCGCCGAACTCTGGCTGGGCAACGCCACGCCGCGCGACTTCCTGCACGTGTCGGCGGAGATCGGCATCGGCGCGGCCGTCGTCGTGGACGGCGTACTGCTGCGCGGAACCCGCGGTTTCGCGGGCGAGTTGGGGCACGTGCCGGTCCAGCCGGACGGCCCGGAGTGCGCGTGCGGCGGGCGCGGGTGCCTGGAGCAGTACGCCGGCGAGGAGGCGGTGCTGCGCGCGGCCGGTCTGGAGCCGGACGAGGACCGGGTCGGGCTGCTGGCGGGGCGCGCGGCGGAGGGCGACGAAGACGTACGCCGCGCCCTGCGCGACGCGGGCACCGCGCTCGGGGTCGCCCTGACCGGGGCGGTCAACCTGCTCGACCCGGAGAGCGTGGTGCTGGGCGGGGAACTGTCCGGGCTGGCGCCGTGGCTGCTGCCGTCGTTGCGGGACGAGCTGGCACGCCGCACGGCGGGTCCGGCCTGTCCCGTCTCCGTGTCCCGGCTGGGTCCGCAGGGACCGCTGCTGGGCGCCGCGCACTCGGTCGTGCGGGCGGTGCTGGACGATCCGGCCACCGTTGCCGAGCGGGCCTGAAAGGCCCCGACCTCTACGCGAGACCGGTTCAGGGGCCCCCGTCAATCACCCGACCGGGTGAGCGAGTTGTCCACATCCCCGCGTCCCTCCACCGAAAAGCATCGCGTCCTTCGGACCGACCGGCAGGCGCCGTAACTTGATCGCACGGGCCGCGACCACACCGGCCGCCGCCCCCACAAGTCGAGCAAGAGACACCCGCCGTCGAGCCCGGGAGGCACCCACTCATGGAACGGACGACCCCCTTCCCCAGCAGGCGAGGCATCCTCAAGGGCGCCGCCGCCCTCACCGCCGTCCCCACCGCCCTGTTCCCCGACACACGGGCCGACGCCCTGCCCCAGGTCGTCGACCACCCCGGAGCCGCGTGGCATCCGGCGAGCCGCCACAACTACACGCCGTCGAACCGCCCCCGCGCCCATCCCCTGCACTACGTGGTCATCCACGTCGCGCAGACGACCTACTCAGGCACCCTGTCCGTCTTCCGGAACCCCAGGAAGAAGGTGTCCGCGCACTACGTGGTGCGCTCGTCCGACGGGCACGTGGCGCAGTGCGTGCGCGAGGCCGACATCGCGTGGCACGCGGGGAACTGGGACTACAACACCCGCAGCATCGGCATCGAGCACGAGGGCTGGGTGGACCAGCCCAAGTACTTCACCGACGCCATGTACGAGCGGTCGGCCCGGCTCACCGCCGCGATCTGCGCGAGGTACGACATCCCCAGGAACCGGGCACACATCATCGGCCACCACGAGGTGCCGGGCAGCGACCACACCGATCCGGGCCGCCACTGGGACTGGAAGCGCTACATGAGACTGGTCGACAACTCGCCCTGAGACCAGCCCGTTTCCCCACCCCTCCCCCGGGCCCCCACCTCACGTCCCGGTTACAAAACACTCAACCTCTGGTTGCGGCACGGTAAGCACGCGACGATGGGACCATGACCCTGGCCCAGCGCGCCCTGGAGCGTTTGCAGGCCTGGCCCGACCTGATGGCGGGCCCGGCGAGTTGCGGTACCGGACGAGCGCTCCGTTCCGTCCGTGACGAGATCGTCCACTTCCATTCGACGCGGGACGTGGACCTCCACCTCACCCGCCGGGCCATCCAGCGCTTCCATTACGACCTCGCCGGTTCCAGCGCCATCCACCTGGTTCCCGGATCGGGCTGGGTGACGGTCCACCTCGACTGCGAGGCGGACGTCGACCTGCTGCTGAGCCTGGTGAGCATCGCCCTCAAGGCCCACCAGACCCGGCCCGCCGGGGAGGAGCAGCGGCTCGCCGGGTGCAACTTCCACCGTGTCACGGTCCTTCCGCGCGACGCCGCGGCGGGCGGCTGAGCCGTGGTGACCCGACCGGAGGCCGTCAACGCCGAGGCCTGGCGCACGTACGGAGCGCACCACCTGAGGCGGGGCACGGTGCTGCCCGAGGTGGCGCGGATCGACTGGGGGTTCGAGGGCGGCGGGCCGGGGATCGAGGTGCTCGGGGAGCTGACGGGCCGGCGCGTGCTGGACCTCGGGTGCGGTCCGGCGCGGCACGCCGCACATCTGGTCCGTGCTCACGGCGCGCTGGTGGACGCCGTCGACTCCTCGGCCGGGCAGTTGGAACGGGCGCGCGCCCGCTACGGCTCCCTGCCGGGGCTGAGCCTGGTCCTGGGCGACGCGGTGGAGCATCTGCGCTCGGCGGAGCCGTACGACGTCATCTACTCGGTCAACGCCGTGCCGTACATCGACCCACACCGGCTGCTGCCCGCCCTGGCCGCGGCGCTCAAGCCGGGCGGCAGGCTCTGCTTCACCGTGCTGCACACCAACTCGCACGGTGACGGACCGTCGGACGAGGTCATCGCCCGGCCGGAGATCCTGCGGCTGGCCGGGGGCGGGGACGTCACGGTCCAGATGTGGGTCCTCGACCCGGAGCTCTGGACGGCCCTGCTCGCCGAGCACGGGCTGCGCGTGGAGCAGGTCGACGTCCTCGACACGCCGCAGGCCGGCAACCACGCGTCGTACCGGCTCTTCCGGGTGACACGGCCCGTCCGGGTCTCCTCCCGGCCGCGCACCGCCAAGCCGCCGAGGGCCCACGCCACGCTCGGGGTCGGCGCCATCGTGCACGGGCCCCGGGGGCTGCTCCTGGGCCGGCACCGGCACGGGACGTGGGAGCTGCCCGGCGGGACGGTGGAGCCCGGGGAGTCACTGCGGGAGACGGTCGTGCGCGAACTGGGCGAGGAGACGGGCCTCGACGCCCGGCCCGAGGACGTCCGGCTCCTCGGGACGCTCCTCGACGACGCCGGGGGTCTCGTACGGGTGACCGTGGCCGCCCGGGTCACCGCCTGGCGGGGAGAGCCGTCGGACCGGCCCGGGGAGAGCGTGGGCCGCTGGCGCTGGTTCGCCCTGGACCGGCTCCCGGAGGAGCTGTTCGTGTGCAGCGCGCAGGCCCTCACCGCCTGGCGGCCGGGCCTGCCGATCGACCACGCGCCCGCCCACTTCACGCCGTACGGCACCGGAACGGGCGACGGCTGAAGCACCCAGAGGGGTGCGTTTTTTCAGCCGTTCCCGTGGAGTCGGCGCTCGGCCACCCCGCCGGCCCCCGTGGTCTGGTGCACTGCCCCTGAGGATCCGGTGAGTTGACGAGGCATCAGGGGGCACGGTGGCAGGTCGTCGCAGAAGACGGGGAGCAGGCAGAGCGGTACTGGCGTTCGTCACGGCGTTCGGCGCGCTGACCGGGGCGGCCCTGGCGGGGGCGGCTCCGGCCGGCGCCGTCCACAAGGGCGTGCGGGTCGCGCCGGGGGTCACGTACGAGGAGTTCGACATCAAGGCCGCCAAGGGGGTGACGCACGCGCATGTGCTGAAGGTCGACCTGGGCCATCCGCAGGTACGGGTCGATCTGCTGTACCCCGGGGCCGTGGCCTCGCGCGCGCAGGTCTCGCGGATGGCCGACGCCCAGGGGGCGGTCGCCGGGGTCAACGGCGACTTCTTCAACATCACCGAGTCGCAGCATCCGGGCGTCGAGGTGACCGGCGCGAGCGTGGGCCCGGCGATCGCGGCCGGGCGGACGCTCAAGGCGGCCGTGCCGAACGGACAGCGTTTCGGCCCGGCGCTGCCGCCCGGCACGAGCACCGAGGACGTGTTCGGTGTCGGCAGCGACGGGGTGGCGCGGCTGGACCGGCTGGCCCTGGACGGCTCGGTCCGCACGGCCGAGACGCAGCTGCCGCTGGGCGGGCTCAACCAGTACGCGCTGCCGGTGGGTTCCGTCGGCGCGTTCACCTCCGACTGGGGCAGCGTCTCCCGCGTGCGCGCCACGTGCGGCACGGACACGGACCGGGCCGCGCCCTGCAGTACGGACACGTACGAGGTGACGGTCCGCGACGGCAAGGTCGTGTCGGCCGCCGACACACCCGGCAGCGGTTCCATCGCCGCGGGCACCACCGTGCTGGTCGGCCGGGAGGCGGGCGCCCAGCAGTTGCGGAAACTGTCCGCCGGCGAAGCGGTAGAGGTCGAGCACCGTCTCGTGGCGGCCACGGACGGCGCCGCCTACCGCCTCGCCCTCGGCGGCTACCCGGTTCTCACGGGCGGCCGGCCGCTGCCGGGGCTGGACGACACGACGTCGGCCGTCCGTACGGCCGTGGGCATCGCCGACGGCGGACGGCGCGTGCTGCTGTTCGCGCTGGACGGCGCCGCCGCCTACCGCAGCGGCCTGACGATCGCCGAAGTGGCCGACGCCCTGCGGAAGCTGGGCTCGGACGACGCCTTCAGCCTGGACGGCGGCGGGTCGTCGACGCTGGTCGCCCGGAAGGCGGGCGCGAGCAGCGTCTCGGTGCGCAACCACCCCAGCGGCGGTGCCGAACGCGCCGTCGCGAACGGCATCGGCGTGTTCTCCGGGCCGTGACGTCAGGGCCGCAGACTGCTGACGATGTCCGCCGTCGCCGTGAGGCCGCTGTGGATGGTGGGGGCGACGCTGGTGCTGGCCAGGTAGAAGCCGAGCAGCAGGCAGACCAGCGCGTGGGAGACCTTCAGCCCGCCGTTGCGCAGGAAGATCACCGCCAGGACCAAGAGCAGCAGCACCACAGAGATGGAAATGGCCATCGTCAACTCCTCCGCCACGCCGCCATGTCCGGTTCACGGCGTTCGGCCGTAAGTGTGGCGTAGCGGAGGGTTCATCCGGGCTGCTGACCTGTCCGCCGAACGTGTGGTGTCCCCTGGATCCCCGACGGGCCTACGCCGCCCGCCGGGCGTCCAGGAACGCCTCCAGTCCGGCGAGGTCGTCGGTGTTGAGGTGGTCGACTCCGGCGGCGAGCAGTTCGCCCCACAGCGCCTCCCGGGCGGGCCCGGGAAGGTCCGGGGTCGCCCAGAACCGCACCTTCTGCCCCCGGCGGTGCGCGGCCCGGACGATACTCCGCAGCTTCTCCCGCTCGGCGTCCGGGAACGCGCCCACGCCCTGCCAGGTGAAGTTGAGCGTCCAGTTGTCACTGATCAGCGGTATGAGGGAGGCCGGCGCCGGGCCGCCGAGGTCGGCGAGCCGGCCGTCGTAGAAGGCGCGCCGGACCGTTTGGGCCTCCATGGGGGCGCGGGCCGCGCGGTCGCCGGAGACGACGACGGTGACCGGGCCGGGGAGGACCCGGCCGTGGGCGTAGGTCGTGAACAGGTGCCGGTAGCGCCCGAGCCGGCGGTCGAGTTCGAGGTACGTCGACGAGCCCTCGGTCTTGATGTCGACGAGCAGCTGCAGCGACCCGCGGTACCCCCGGTACACGCGGCCGTGGTTGGCCCGTACGCGCGCGACGAGCGGGTCGAGGTAGAGGGACTCCAGCGTGCGGGCCGGGTCGAGGTCCTCCGGGTCGTGGGCGACGAGGAGTTGGTCGCCGACCAGGTAGATGTCGGCCTCGACGCTGCCGAAGCGGTGGTCGAGGGCGTCGAGCAGGGGTCGCGGATGCTCGTAGTCGTTGTGGGCGTGGGCCCGCCACAACGGGCGGGGCCCGTGCCGCCGTTCACCGGCGAGGGCGTCGGTGCCGGGGAGGGCGACCGAGCCCGCCAGGGCGGCGCCGAGGGTGGTGAGGGCTCTGCGACGGGTGGTGAGGTCCATGCTCTGCCTCCCTGGGAGTGCCGTACGGGAACCCTGCGAGTATGGGGTTCGCGCAGGGTCAAGGAGCAGGGCCTTGCGGGGAGTTGGCCGGAGTGCCGTCGTGCGTTCACTTCGGCGGAGCAGGGCACACGGCAAAGCCCGCCCCTGGTGGGACGGGCTTTGCTCCGGCGTCGACGAGACGTTGACCAGGCGCCGGCCAGGTATATGTCAGGGGGCCTGGAGGTCGACCAGTGCGGCCAGGGCCTCCCGGTGGGCGCCGGCCGTGCCGTAGGCGATCGAGTCGGCCTTCGCACGCTTCAGGTACAGGTGCACCGGGTGCTCCCACGTCATGCCGATGCCGCCGTGCAGTTGCAGCGCCTCCTCGGCGGCGTGGACGGCCACGGGCGCCGCGCAGGCCTGGGCGACGGTGACCGCCACGTCGACGTCCTGGCCGGTCGACAGGGCGTCGGCGGCATTGCGGGCGGCCGCGCGGAGGCCCGCGACTTCCAGCCACAGCTGGGCCAGCCGGTGCTTGAGCGCCTGGAAGCCGCCGACGGGCCGGTTGAACTGCTTGCGGTCCTTGAGGTAGCGGACGGTCTCCGTCAGCGTCCAGTCGGCCAGTCCGAGCTGTTCGGAGGCGAGCAGCCCGGCTCCGGCGCGCAGGGCCCGGCGTACGGCGGGCTCGGCGTCCCCCAGCAGGCGGCCCGGCGCTCCGTCGAGGGTGATGGTCGCGAGCGGCCGGGTCAGGTCCAGGGAGGTCTGGGGCGTGACGGTCGCGGCGGTGGCGTCGACCGCGTAGAGGCCGCCGTCGTCGGCGGGCACGAGCAGCACGTCGGCGACGGCCGCGTCCGCGATGCCGGTCAGTTCGCCGTGCAGCAGGCCGTTCTCGTGCCGGACGACCTTGTAGGCGGTGCCCGGTGCGACGCTGAGGGCGACCGCGAGGGCTCCGATCAACGTCCCGGAGGCGAGCTCGGTGAGCAGGTCGTCGGTGCCGCAGGACAGCAGCGCCTCGGTGGCGACGACCGCGCTCGTGAGGTACGGGACGGGGGCGACCGCACGCCCCAGCTCCTCCAGCACCACGGCGGCTTCCCGGTGCGTGGCACCCTGGCCGTCCAGTTCCTCGGGCACCAGCAGGCCGGCGAGACCCATGCCGTCGGTGAGGGCCTTCCACAGCGCCAGGTTGTGCGGAGTGTCCGTCTCGACGCGGGCGATCACGCCCGGGGCGTCGCAGTGGTCGCCGAGCAGGTCGCGGACAGCGGCGCGCAGCGCCTCTTCCTCTTCCGAGTACAACAGGTCGCTCATCGGGCGAGGTCCTTCCAGGCGACGTCCTTGTCGGTGCGCGGTTCGGCGGGCAGGCCGAGGACGCGCTCGGCGACGATGTTCAGCAGGACCTCGCTGGTCCCGCCCTCGATGCTGTTGCCCTTGGAGCGCAGGTAGCGGTAGCCGGCCTCGCGGCCGGTGAAGTCGACCAGCTCCGGGCGGCGCATGGTCCAGTCGTCGTACAGCAGGCCCTCTTCACCGAGGAGTTCCACCTCCAGGCCGCTGATCTCCTGGTTGAGGCGGGCGAAGGCGAGCTTCATGCCGGCGCCCTCGGGTCCGGGCTGGCCGACCACGAGCTGCTGGCGCAGCCGCTCGCCGGTGAGCCGGGCGACCTCGGCGTCGACCCAGAGCTTCAGCAGGCGCTGGTGCAGGTCGTGGGTGCGCAACTCGGGCCGCTCGCGCCAGGTCTTCGAGACCGGGCCGATCATGCCGCCCTCGCGGGGCAGCCGCATGCCGCCGATGGCGACGCGCTCGTTGTTCAGGGTCATCTGCGCGACCCGCCAGCCGTCACCGACCTCGCCGAGGCGACGGGAGTCCGGGATGCGGACGTCGGTGAGGAACACCTCGTTGAACTCGGCCTCGCCGGTGATCTGCCGCAGTGGCCGGACCTCGACTCCCGGGTCGGTCATGTCGCAGACGAAGTACGTGATGCCCCGGTGCTTGGGCACGTCCGGGTCGGTGCGGGCGATGAGGATCGCCCAGCGGGCCACGTGGGCGCTGGACGTCCAGACCTTCTGCCCGTTGACGACCCAGCCTCCCCCACTCTCGGCTTCGCTCGAGCGGGAGGTGCCCCCAGCCTCCCGGACGGCCCGGGTGCCCAGCGCGGCCAGGTCGGACCCGGCACCCGGCTCGCTGAACAGCTGGCACCAGACCTCCTCCCCCGTCCACAGAGGCCTCAGGTACCGCCGCTTCTGCTCCTCGGTGCCGTAGGCCAGGATCGTCGGCGCGGCCATCCCGAGGCCGATGCCGATGCGCCGCGGGTCGTTGTCGGGCGCCCCGGCCGCCTCCAGCTCGGCGTCCACGACGGCCTGGAGGGACCGGGGAGCGCCGAGTCCGCCGAGGCTCTCCGGGTAGTGCACCCAGGCCAGTCCGGCGTCGAAGCGGGCCCGCAGGAAGTCCAGGCGGTCGGTCGAGGCCGGCGGGTGAGCGGCCAGCAACTCCTGCGTGCGACGGCGCAGTTCCTCGGCGCTGGTCGCACCGCGCTGCTCTCCGCTGGTCATGCTGCCTCCTCCACGACGACGGCGATCCGGCCGGTGGTCAGGCCGTCCGCGACCTTCTGCACGGCGGCGGCTGCCCCGCCGAGCGGCACGCGCTCGCTCACCAGCGGCTTGATCGCACCCCGGGCGGCCAGCTCGGTGAGCTGCTCGTGGCAGTGCTGGACCAGCTTCGGGTTCTTGGTGTTGTACAGGCCCCAGTGCAGGCCGAGGATCGAGTAGTTCTTCACCAGGGCGTGGTTCAGCCCCGGGCTGGGGATCGTGCCGCTGGCGAAGCCGACGACCACGATGCGCCCCTCGAAGGCGACGACCTTGGCGGACTGGGCGTAGGCCTCGCCGCCGACCGGGTCGTAGATCACGTCGGCGCCGCGGCCGCCGGTGGCCTCCTTGACGGCGGCGACGACGTCCTCGGAGCGCCGGTCGATCACGACGTCGCAGCCCAGCTCGCGGGCGACGGCCGCCTTCCCGGAGCCGCCGACGACACCGATGACGGTGGCGCCGGCGGCCTTCCCGAGCTGCACGGCCGCGCTGCCGACCCCTCCAGCGGCAGCGTGGACGAGCAGGGTCTCGCCGGCCTCGAGACCGGCCCGGCGGTGCAGACCGAACCAGCCGGTCTGGTAGCCGATGTGCAGGGCCGCGGCCTCCGCGTCGTCCAGGGCGTCCGGCGCGGGCAGGAGGGCGGCGGAGTCCGCGACGGCGTACTCGGCGAAGCCGCCGTACGGCAGCGCCGGGTTGGCGATCACCCGGCGGCCGTCCTCGGTCTCGCCGCAGATCTCCACGCCCGGGGTGAAGGGCAGCGGCGGCCTGACCTGGTACTGGCCCCGGCACAGGAGGGCGTCGGGGAAGTTGATGTTCGCGGCGCGCACCTTCAGCAGGACCTGGCCGTCGGCGGGCGTGGGCGGTGCCACGTCTTCCAGCCGCATCACCTCACCCGGCTCGCCGTTCTCGTGCACTTGCCATGCCTGCATGCGGGGCCTCCACGGGACTGCGTCGACTGCGTCGTCTGACCGGGGTCGGTTCGCATACTAAGCGGTCGCTTGACGATCTGGGAACCGTCGGAGGGCCGGGGAAACCGTCGGACGCGTCACTTCCGCTTCGGCCGCGCCCGCACATGCATCCGCTCCCCCTGCGGCCCGAACAGGCTGAGGAACTCCACGGGCCCCTCCCCCGTCGACCCGAACCAGTGCGGCACCCGGGTGTCGAACTCAGCGGCCTCCCCCGCCGTGAGCACCACGTCGTGCTCGCCCAGCACCAGGCGCAGCTTGCCGGACAGCACGTACAGCCACTCGTAGCCCTCGTGCGTGCGCGGCTCCGGTTCCTGCCGGCGCTGGGGTTCCAGCACCTTGTAGGCCTGGAGGCCGCCGGGCTGGCGGGTGAGCGGCCAGTGGGTGCGGCCGAACATCTCGATCGGCGTCGACCGCACCCGCGGGTCACCGGCCGACGGCGCTCCGACCAGATCGTCCAGGGCCACCTGGTGGGCCCGGGCGATCGGCAGCAGCAGCTCCAGGCTGGGTTTGCGCAGACCGGACTCCAGGCGCGACAGGGTGCTGACGGAGATGCCGGTGGTCTCGGAGAGCGCCGCCAGCGTCACCTCCCGCTCCTTGCGCATCTGCCGCAGCCGGGGGCCGACACCCGCGAGTACCTCGTCCGTAGTCATGGTGGTATTGCAGATTCGGCAAACAGGTTTGTCAATACCGTGGCAGTGGAGCGACTCTCGGCAGTGGAGGTGGTCACCATGACCGAGAGGTACGCAGTCGTGGTCGTCGGCGGTGGTACGGCGGGTCTGTCCGCGGCTCTGGTGCTGGGCCGGGCCCGGCACCGCACGCTGGTCGTCGACGCGGGGGAACCGCGCAACGCGCCCGCCGCGCACATGCAGGGCTATCTGTCGCGTGACGGGATGCCGCCCGCCGAGTTCCTCGCCGTCGGCCGGGAGGAGATCGCGCGCTACGGCGTGGAGCTCGTGCGGGACCGGGTGGTGGAGGTGGAGAGGGGCGAGGACTTCGTCGTGGTGCTGGCCGGCGGGCGGACCGTGCGGGCCCGGCGGCTGGTGATCGCGACCGGGCTGAAGGACGAGTTGCCGGCGGTCCCCGGGGTCGCCGAGCGGTTCGGCCGGGACGTGCTGCACTGCCCGTTCTGCCACGGCTGGGAGGTGCGCGACCAGCCGTTCGGGGTGCTGGCGACGAGTCCGGCGAGCGTGCACCAGGCGCTGATCGTGTCCCAGTGGTCGAAGGACGTGCGGTTCTTCCTGCACACGGTCGCCGAGGAGGAGCTGTCCGACCAGGACCTGCGCCGGCTGGCAGCGGCCGGGGTGGACGTGGTGCCCGGCGAGGTCGCGGAACTGGTGGTCGAGGACGACCGGCTCACCGGCGTCCGGCTCGCTGGTGGTTCCCCCTCTGAGGGAGGTACGACACACGCCCGCTCCGTACTGTTCGTCGCCCCGCGCCCCGTCCCGCAGACCGGCCTGCTGGAGCGGCTCGGCGCCGAGCTGCACGAGACGCCGTTCGGCGCGTACCCGGTGGTCGACCCGACCGGGCTGACGACCGTGCCCGGCGTGTGGGCCGCGGGCAACGCGATCGGCTTCGCCGAGCAGGTCGTGCACGCGGCGAGCGGCGGCTACCGGGCGGCGTCCGCGATCGTCGGGGATCTGCTGATGACCGACCTCGACGCGGCTGTCCAGGAGTAGGGGTGCCCGTCCGGGTGTAGAGGCGGCCCCTCCGGTGCACCATGGCTGCATGCTGCTGCACCGGCTGGCCCGAGTGTCCCAGGAGGTCGCCGCCACTTCGGCGCGGTCCCGGAAGACGGCCCTGCTCGCGGAGCTCTTCCGGGACGCCGAGGCCGACGACGTGCCGATCGTCATCCCGTACCTGGCCGGACGGCTGCCGCAGGGCCGGATCGGCGTCGGCTGGAAGGTGCTGAGCCGCCCGGTCGCCCCCGCCGCCGAGCCGGGACTGACCGTGCGGGACGTGGACGCCCGGCTGTCGGAGCTGGCCAAGGTGTCCGGCCCCGGCTCCCAGGCGGAACGGGCCCGGCTGGTCGGGGAGTTGATGGGCGCTGCCACCGAGGACGAGCAGCGGTTCCTGGTCGGGCTGCTCACCGGCGAGGTGCGGCAGGGCGCGCTGGACGCGGTCGCGGTCGAGGGACTGGCCCAGGCGACCGAAGCGCCCCCGGCCGACGTACGGCGAGCCGTGATGCTCGCCGGCTCCCTCCAGACGGTGGCCGAGGCGCTGCTCACGGACGGCCCCGCCGCCCTGGACCGCTTCCGCCTCACCGTCGGCCGCCCGGTCTGGCCGATGCTCGCGCACAGCGCCTCCTCGGTCGCCGAGGCGGTGGACAAGCTCGGCGCCTGCGCGGTCGAGGAGAAGCTGGACGGCATCCGCGTCCAGGTGCACCGGGACGGCGACACGGTACGGCTCTACACCCGCACCCTCGACGACATCACCGACCGCCTGCCGGAAGTGACGGCCGCCGCGATGGAGTTGCGGGGCGAGCGGTTCATCCTGGACGGCGAGGTGATCTCCTTCGACGAGGGCGGCCGCCCCCGCTCGTTCCAGGAGACGGCCGGCCGCGTCGGCTCGCGCACGGACGTGGCGACGGCGGCCCGCGCGGTGCCGGTCTCCCCCGTCTTCTTCGACGCGCTGTCCGTCGACGGCCACGACCTGCTCGACCTGCCGTTCGCCGAGCGGCACGCCGAGCTGGCCCGACTGGTCCCCGAGCCGATGCGGGTGCGCCGCACGACGGTGTCCGGCCCGGACGACCTGCACACGGCGGAGGAGTTCCTCGCCGAGACCCTGAAACGCGGCCACGAGGGTGTCGTCGCCAAGGCGCTCGACGCCGCCTACAGCGCGGGCCGGCGCGGCGCGTCCTGGCTCAAGGTCAAACCCGTCCACACCCTCGACCTGGTCGTCCTGGCCGCCGAATGGGGCCACGGCCGCCGCACCGGAAAGCTCTCCAACCTCCATCTGGGCGCCCGCACCGCCGACGGCGGCCTCGCCATGCTCGGCAAGACCTTCAAGGGCATGACCGACGCGATGCTCACCTGGCAGACCGAACGGCTCCGGCAGCTCGCCGTCGACGACAACGGCCACGTCGTGACCGTACGCCCGGAACTCGTCGTCGAGATCGCCTACGACGGCCTGCAGCGCTCCACCCGCTACCCGGCCGGCGTCACTCTGCGCTTCGCCCGTGTGATCCGCTACCGGGAGGACAAGCGCCCCGAGGACGCCGACACGGTGGAGACCCTGCTGGCCGCACACCCGGAGGTGAGCCCGTGAAGCGCAGTGCCGGCCTGCTGCTCTTCCACCACACCGACAACGGCCTCGACGTGCTGCTCGGCCACATGGGCGGCCCGTTCTTCGCCCGGCGCGACGCGGGCGCGTGGAGCATCCCCAAGGGCGAGTACGAGCCCGACGAGTCGGCCTGGGCTGCGGCCCGGCGCGAGTTCGAGGAGGAACTGGGGCTGCCCCCGCCCGACGGGGAGGCCCTCCCCCTGGGCGAGGTCCGGCAGACCAACGGCAAGATCGTCACGGCCTGGGCGATCGAGGCGGACCTCGACCCGGCGACGATCGCGCCCGGCACGTTCCGGATGGAGTGGCCGCCGAGGTCGGGACAGCTCCAGGAGTTCCCCGAGCTGGACCGGGTGGCCTGGTTCGGGCTCGACCGGGCCCGCGAGGTGATCGTCAAGGCGCAGGCGGCGTTTCTCGACCGCCTGGCGGAGCACTCGCCCTGAGGAGACGCTCCCGCGTTGCGGTCAGCTCCGCCGCGCGGGAAGGTCGGACTAAGCCCGCTCCGAGGGAGGTCAGCCATGCCCATCGCAACGGTGAACCCGGCGAACGGCGAGACGCTCAAGACGTACGAGGCCATGGGCGAGGAGGAGATCGAGCGCCGGCTCCAGCTCGCGGAGGCCACGTTCCGCACGTACCGGACGACGACGTTCGACGAGCGCGCCCGGCTGATGAGGAAGGCCGCCGACCTCCTCGAGGAGGACCAGCAGGACATCGCCCGGGTGATGACCACCGAGATGGGCAAGCCGATCCAGCAGGCCCGGGCCGAGGCGGCGAAGTGCGCCAAGGCGATGCGCTGGTACGCCGACCACGCCGAGGAACTGCTCGCCGACGAGGAGCCCTCCGACACCGACGTGAAGGACTCCGGCGCCTCACGGGTGCTCGTGCGCTACCGGCCGCTGGGACCGGTGCTGGCGGTCATGCCGTGGAACTTCCCGCTGTGGCAGGTGGTCCGCTTCGCCGCGCCCGCCCTGATGGCGGGGAACGTGGGCCTGCTCAAGCACGCCTCGAACGTCCCGCAGACCGCCCTCTACCTGGAGGACCTGTTCCACCGTGCGGGCTTCACGGAGGGCTGCTTCCAGACGCTGCTGATCGGCTCCGCCGCGGTCGACGACATCCTGCGCGACGAGCGGGTCAAGGCGGCCACCCTCACCGGCAGCGAGCCCGCGGGCCGCGCGGTCGCCTCCACCGCCTCGGAGATGATCAAGAAGACGGTGCTGGAGCTGGGCGGCAGCGACCCGTTCGTCGTCATGCCCTCCGCCGACATCGACCGGGCCGCGAAGGTCGCGGTGACCGCGCGCGTGCAGAACACCGGGCAGTCCTGCATCGCCGCGAAGCGGTTCATCGTGCACACGGACGTCTACGACGCCTTCGCCCAGCGGTTCGCCGAGGGCATGAAGGCGCTGAAGGTCGGCGACCCCCTGTCCGACGACACCGAAGTCGGGCCGCTCTCCAGCGAGCAGGGTCTGCGCGATCTGGAGGAGCTGGTCGACGACGCGGTGCGCGGCGGTGCGGAGGTTCTGTGCGGTGGCGAACGACCGGAAGGGCCGGGCTGGTACTACGCGCCGACCATCCTCGCCGGCATCGACCGGGAGATGCGCATCCACCGGGAGGAGGCGTTCGGTCCGGTCGCCACGCTGTACCGGGCGGCCGACCTGGACGAGGCCGTACTGATCGCGAACGACTCGCCGTTCGGACTGAGTTCGAACGTGTGGACGCGGGACGAAGCCGAGGTGGACCGGTTCGTGCGGGACCTGGAGGCGGGCGGTGTGTACGTCAACGGCATGACGGCCTCCCATCCGGCGTTCCCGTTCGGTGGAGTGAAGCGGTCCGGGTACGGGCGTGAGCTGTCCGGGCACGGAATCCGGGAGTTCTGCAACATCACGACCGTTTGGCACGGTGCGTGAGTGTTGCGGGGCTACGATCCCGTCTGTGAACCGCGAAGTGACTCTGCCTCTGATCGTCGACGACCGCGGGACCTTGCAGGTGGCTGCGGCCGATGTCAGCAAGCTGTTGCGGACGGTGGGTGGTCGGTGGGTGCGGCTTGTCGAGGCCGGGGAGTCGGGGCTCGACGAGGACACGGTCGCCGCGTTGACGATCGAGCTGGCGAAGCTTGCCGACCGTATTGATGTGGCTTGTATTGCGCACAGCAGTGGGGGTGCGACGTAGTTTTGGCGTGTGCGGGTGGGTGGGGGCTTGGCGCGCAGTTCCCCGCGCCCCTAGGGAACCGCACTCACCGCGTTCCAGAACATCGCCTCGTAGGTCTGCAGTAGGCGCCCGTAGCGGTGCGCGCTCGTCACGTCGAGTCGCCCCCTGTCCAGGCCTGCCTGCACCGCCGCCGTCGCCAGCTCGTCCAGCTCCGGGGACGGCTCCGCGAAGAAGTCGAAGAACGCGCAGGCCTCTTCGGTGAAGCCGTACCGCTCGCGCAACGCGGTGGCGATCGTCGCGCAATACCCGCCCCACGCGGAGAAGTTGGCGGTCAGGGCCAGGACGACGTCCGCCGGTGAGGCGTTGAGGGCCAGCCAGGCCACGTACGCGGGATAGGCCTGGCAGCCGGGCAGCGGCTCGTACGACGCCTGACGCGCCTCGTCCACACCGCACGCACGTGCGAAGACGGTCAGTCGCTCACCGGCCAGCGCCTCGCCCTCCGCGAGTGTCCTGAAGAAGGCCGCCGCCTCCGGGTCGGTCGTCGCGGAGCGTTCCGCCAGGTGCAGGAAGGCCTGGCGGTCCGCGGGGATCACCCAGGTCTGTTCCAGGGCGAGCGCGGCGAGGGTGGGGCGGGGGGCCGTGCCGTCGGCGATCCGGGGGACCAAGGGGTTGGACCGCGGGTCGGGAGCGAGGTCCGCGGTGGTCGTCCGCAGCAGGTCCCGGGCCGGGTGCGTCATCGTGTCCTCCGTCGTGAAGGTGTCGGTACGAGCCTGGCACGGCGTCCCCGATACGGAGTAGTCCCGCGCGAGATCGGCGCCCCACCGGGTGATCGTGGGTGGACCACCCTCTGAGGTGAACCACCTTCTGACCGGGGGGCGAAGGGCCTTCCGGGAGGCGAAAGCAGGCACGGTTCATGGCGACTTTGTGCAGACCCTCGGTGTCCGTTCCAGAGCACGTGATCACGATGGAGGAGACGCTGGAGCTGGCGCGTGAGCGCCACGCCGACCACCCCCAACTGCCGCTGGCCCTCCGGCTCATCGAGAACACCGGTGTGCGCACGCGGCACATCGTGCAGCCCATCGAGGAAACCCTGAAACACCCCGGATTCGAGGAGCGCAACAAGCTCTACGAGGCCGAGGCGAAGGCGCGGGTGCCGGCGGTCATCCAGCGGGCGCTCGACGACGCCGAACTGCTCACCACCGACGTCGACGTGATCATCTACGTGTCGTGCACGGGCTTCATGATGCCCTCGCTCACGGCCTGGCTGATCAACGAGATGGGCTTCGACTCCACCACCCGGCAGCTGCCGATAGCCCAGCTGGGCTGCGCGGCCGGCGGTGCGGCGATCAACCGGGCCCACGACTTCTGCACGGCCTATCCCGAGGCCAACGCGCTGATCGTGGCCTGCGAGTTCTGCTCGCTGTGCTACCAGCCCACCGACATCGGTGTCGGCTCGCTGCTGTCGAACGGCCTGTTCGGTGACGGCATCGCCGCCGCCGTGGTCCGCGGCCGGGGCGGCGAGGGCGTCAGCCTGGAGCGCAACGGTTCGTACCTGATCCCGAAGACCGAGGAATGGATCATGTACGACGTACGGGCCACCGGCTTCCACTTCCTGCTGGACAAGCGGGTGCCCGCCACGATGGAGCCCCTCGCGCCGGCGCTGAAGGACCTGGCCGGTGAGCATGGCTGGGACGCCTCCGACCTGGACTTCTACATAGTCCACGCGGGTGGGCCCCGAATACTCGACGACCTCAGCACCTTCCTCAAGGTCGACCCGCACGCCTTCCGGTTCAGCCGGGCCACGCTCACCGAGTACGGCAACATCGCCAGCGCCGTCGTCCTGGACGCGCTGCGCCGGCTGTTCGACGACGGTGGCGCCCAGCACCGGGCACGCGGGCTGCTCGCCGGGTTCGGTCCCGGCATCACCGCCGAGATGGCCCTGGGCCGCTGGCACCGCGCGGACGAGGCGAAGTGAGATGAGCGAAGAGACGATCACCGAAACGCCGCCCCCGGTCCGGGACTGGCCCGCGCTCGACCTGTCCGGCGCGGACTTCGACCCGGTCCTGCGCGAGCTGATGGACGAGGGCCCGGTCACCCGGATCAAGCTGCCCAACGGGGAGGGCTGGGCCTGGCTGGTCACCCGCTACGACGACGTACGGATGGTGACCAACGACCCGCGCTTCAGCCGTGAGGCCGTCATGGACCGGCAGGTCACCCGGCTGGCCCCGCACTTCATCCCGGCGCGTGGCGCGGTCGGCTTCCTGGACCCGCCGGACCACACCCGGCTGCGCCGCAGCGTCGCCGCGGCGTTCACGGCGCGCGGGGTGGAGCGGGTGCGCGAGCGGTCCCGCCGCATGCTGGCGGAACTGGTCGACGAGATGCTCCAGGACGGTCCCCCGGCCGACCTCACCGATGCCGTGCTCGGTCCGTTCCCCATCGCGGTGATCTGCGAGCTGATGGGCGTCCCGGCCGCCGACCGGCAGGGCATGCACGCCTGGACCCAGCTGATCCTGTCCTCCTCGCACGGCGCCGAACTCAGCGAGAAGGCGAAGCAGGAGATGGGCGCCTACTTCTCCGACCTGATCGGGCTGCGCGAGGGCAGCACCGGCGAGGACGTCACGTCCCTGCTCGGCGCCGCCGTGGGCCGCGGCGAGATCACACTGGAGGAGGCGGTGGGCCTCGCGGTGCTCCTCCAGATCGGCGGCGAGGCGGTCACCAACAACAGCGGCCAGATGTTCTACATCCTGCTGACCCGCCCCGAGCTCGCCGAGCGGCTGCGGGCCGAGCCGGAGATCCGCCCGCGGGCCATCGACGAACTGCTGCGCTGGATCCCGCACCGCAACGCGGTCGGCCTGTCGCGGATCGCCCTGGAGGACGTGGACATCAGGGGGGTCCGGATCCGGTCGGGTGACGCGATCTACGTGTCGTACCTGGCCGCGAACCGCGACCCGGACGTGTTCCCCGACCCGGAGACGATCGACTTCGGCCGGAACCCGAACCCGCACGTGTCCTTCGGCTTCGGCCCGCACTACTGCCCCGGCGGCATGCTGGCCAGGCTGGAGTCGGAGCTGCTGATCGACGCGCTCCTCGACGGCGTGCCCGGACTGCGGCTCGCGGTCCCCGCCGAGGAGGTGCCGTTCAAGAAGGGCGCGCTGATCCGCGGTCCCGAGGCCCTGCCCGTGACGTGGTGAGCCCGCGATGACGGCGACGGAAGGGCTGCTCGTACCGCCGGGCCAGGGCCGGGTCGTGGCGGCCCCCGCCCAGCACGTGACCTTCAAGGTGACCGGCACGCACTCCCGCATGGCCTCCACCTTCGAGGTGGTCGTGCCCCCGGGCTTCGACGTCGGCGCCCATGTGCACACGCGCAGCGAGGAGTTGTTCTACGTGCTCGAAGGCGAGCTGGACGTCCTCGCCTTCGAACCGCGGGTCCGCACCCCGGACAACTGGCGGACGTGGGAGTCGGCTTCGGGCAACCGGGTGGTGCGGGCGACGCCGGGAACGGTGATCGCCGTACCCCCGGGGTGCCCGCACGCTTTCGCCAACCCGACGGACGAGCCCGCGAAGATGTTCTTCCAGGCGAGCCCTCCGCCGGATCACGAGCGCTACTTCGAGGAACTGCTGGAGATCCTCGGCGACGGCGGGCCGCCGGACCACGCGGCCATCGCGGAACTCCGCGCCCGCTACGACATCGAACAGCTGACCCCTCTCCGGCACCGGTGACCCCGGCCCCGCCCCGGACCGGGCTACGGGACCGAGCTACCGGCCCGGCTACCGGATCGTCATGCCCGACAGCGTCCGCGCGATCACCAGGCGCTGGATCTCGCTGGTGCCTTCGAAGATCGTGTAGATCGCGGCGTCCCGGTGCATCCGCTCCACCGGGTACTCCCGCGTGTAGCCGTTGCCGCCCAGGATCTGGACCGCCTGGGCCGTGACCTTTTTGGCCGTCTCGCTCGCGAACAGCTTGGACATCGAACCCTCGGCCGCCGTGAACGGCTTGCCGTTCACGGCCATCCAGGAGGCGCGCCACACCAGGAGCCGGGCCGCGTCGATGGACGTGCGCATGTCCGCGAGCTGGAAGGCCACGCCCTGGTTGTCGATGATCGGCCGCCCGAACTGCTCCCGGGTCTTGGCGTAGTCGAGGGCGACCTCGTACGCGGCCCGGGCGGTGCCGACCGCCATGGCGCCGACCGCCGGACGGGACGCCTCGAACGTGGCCATCGCCGCGTTCTTCACGCGCTCCCCGCCCTGCTTGGCCCTCTCCCGCGCCCGGGCGAGCCGCTCGTCCAGCTTCTCCTTGCCGCCGAGCAGGCAGGAGCCGGGGACGCGCACGTTGTCCAGGACGACCTCGGCGGTGTGCGAGGCGCGGATGCCGTGCTTCTTGAACTTCTGGCCCTGGGACAGGCCCTCGGTTCCCGGCGGGATGATGAAGGAGGCGTGGCCCTTGGAGCCGAGCTCCGCGTCGACGACCGCGACCACGACATGGACGTTGGCGATGCCGCCGTTGGTCGCCCAGGTCTTGGTGCCGTTGAGCACCCACTCGTCCTTGGCCTCGTCGTACACGGCCCGGGTGCGCATGGAGGCCACGTCGGAGCCGGCGTCGGGCTCGGAGGAGCAGAAGGCGGCGACCTTGACGTCATTGGCGTCGCCGTACATCTGCGGGATCCAGGTGCCGATCTGCTCCTCGGTGCCGTTGGCGAGGACTCCGACGGCGGCGAGACCGGTGCCGACGATGGACAGGGCTATGCCCGCGTCGCCCCAGAACAGCTCCTCCATCGCCATGGGGATGCCGAGACCGGTGGGGTCGAAGTACTGCTGGGCGTAGAAGTCCAGGGAATAGATGCCGACCTTGGCGGCCTCCTGGATGACCGGCCAGGGAGTCTCCTCACGCTCGTCCCATTCGGCGGCCGCGGGACGGATCACATCGGCCGCGAAGCCGTGCAGCCAGTCACGGACCTCCTTCTGTTCGTCGTTGAGCTCCATGGTGAACTCGGCCATGTCGGTCCCTCCAGCGGCACACATGCATGTTACTTGCGGTAACACCAGTCTGTTACCGGTGGGTAGTCCGCGTCAACTCCTACCGACCGGTCGGCACCCGTTCGATGTCTGGGGCATCTTTGAGTGTTAGTTTGCGCAGGCGTCATCGAAACAGCACGGGTGGGGAGAGCACATGGACACCACGCAGCGGACCGATCAGCAACGGTCCGCCGACCGCCGACGGCGCGAGCTGCTGGAAGCCGCCGACCGAGTGGTGCTGCGCGACGGTCCGCAGGCCTCGATGAACGCGATCGCGGCGGAGGCCGGCATCACCAAGCCGATCCTCTACCGGCACTTCGGTGACAAGGGCGGACTATACGCCGCCCTCGCCAAACGGCACACGGACGCGCTGCTGGACTCGCTCCGGGCGGCGCTGGACGCTCCCGCGGAGCGGCGGGAGCGGGTCGAGGCGACGCTGGACACGTACCTCGCGGCGATCGAGGCGCGGCCTCAGGTGTACCGGTTCCTGATGCATCCGGCGGAGGGGGGCCAGCCGGGAGATCCGGGGTTCGATGTCGGCAAGCACAGCGCGCCGTTGCTGCGGCGGATGGGGGAGGAACTCGCCCAGGTCATCGAGGAGCGGCTGGATCTCGGGCCGGGTGGGCAGCAGCTGGCGCGGGTGTGGGGGCACGGGATCGTCGGCATGATGCATGCCGCCGGGGACTGGTGGCTGGGGGAACGGCCTTGTTCTCGTGCCGAGTTGGTGCGGAGTCTGGCTGATCTGTTGTGGGGGCGGCTTGCGGCTGCGGGGGACAAAATGGGCGGGCCGGGGTTCTGACCGTCGTCCTTCGGCTGCGGGCCGGTGGGGGTTGTTCGCGCAGTTCCCCGCGCCCCTAAGGTCGGACACCTCACCCGCGCCAAGAAGCCCGGGCCACCTGGCGCAGCAGTCTGCGGTGGCGCCAGCCCTTCAAGTGGTCCGCGTAGATGCGGCCCTCCAGATGGTCGTACTCGTGTTGCAGGCAGCGGGCGAAGAAGCCCGTGCCGTGGATGGTGACCGGCTCTCCGGTCATCGTGAAGCCCTCGACGACCGCGTGGTCGTAACGTTCCGTGGCCGCTTCCAGGCCCGGCAGGGACAGGCAGCCCTCCGGGCCCCGGACCACCACTCCGTCCGCCTCGACCAGGCGCGGGTTGACCAGGTGGCCGAGGTGCCGGACGTCCTCGTCGTCGGGGCAGTCGTAGACGAAGACCCGCAGCGGCTCGCCGATCTGGTTGGCGGCGAGGCCGACGCCCTGGGCGGCGTACATGGTTGCGAACAAGTCCTCGACGAGGCGTGCCAGTTCGGGGCCGAACTCGGTGACCTCCGCGCAGGGTGCGTGCAGCAGGGGGTCTCCGTGCAGGGTGAGGGGTCTCACGTGGCCGTGGGCGCCGGGGATGGGGCTGTTTCGCATGGCGGCAAGAGTAAGGTCCCTGTCATTCCGCGCCTCCCGCACGAGTTCACCACAGTGCCTCGGTTCGGGAGTGCTAATGGATCTCGATAGGCTGAGGTCCACACCACGTGGCCGTCAGGCTTCAAGGCGCGGCGCGTACGCAAGGAGGATCGAGAACTGATGGCAGGCAACTCGGACCCGCTCTCGCCGCGGGCCAAGCTGGCCGTGACCGCGGGCAAGGCGGTCGCGGCGGCATCCCGCGCCGCGGGGCGCGGCAGCGGTTCGGTGATCGGCGGCCGGGTGGCGCTCAAGCTCGACCCCGACCTCCTCGCCCGGCTCGCGCAGAACCTGGACGTGATCCTGGTCTCGGCGACGAACGGCAAGACCACGACCACCCGGCTCATCGCCGAGGCCCTGCGCGCGGCGGGACCGGTCGTCTCCAACGCGCTCGGCGCCAACATGCCGGCCGGCATCACCTCGGCGCTCGCGGGCAGCTCGGACGCCCGGTACGGCGTGATCGAGGTCGACGAGAAGTACCTCGCCGGCGTCGCCCGGGACACCGCGCCGAAGTGCATCGCGCTGCTCAACCTCTCCCGCGACCAGCTCGACCGCGCCGCCGAGACCCGCATGCTCGCCGAGAACTGGCGGGAGGGGCTCGCCGGTTCCAAGGCCGTGGTGGTGGCCAACTGCGACGACCCGCTGGTGGTGTGGGCGGCGTCCTCCTCCCCCAATGTGATCTGGGTCGCCGCCGGGCAGATGTGGAAGGACGACGCCTGGTCCTGCCCGTCGTGCGGTGGCGTGATGCAGCGCCCGGGCGACGACTGGTACTGCGGCGAATGCGGCTTCCGCCGTCCGACGCCGAGCTGGGCGCTCTCCGGCGACCACGTCCTGGACCCGCACGGCTCCGCCTGGCCGATCCACCTCCAGCTGCCCGGCCGCGCCAACAAGGCCAACGCCGCCTCCTCGGCCGCCGTCGCCGCCGTGTTCGGCGTGCCGCCGCAGGTCGCGCTGGAGCGCATGTACCAGGTGCAGGCGGTGGCCGGCCGGTACGACGTCGTCCAGTTCCAGGGCCGTGACCTCAGGCTCCTCCTCGCGAAGAACCCGGCCGGCTGGCTGGAGACGTTCTCCCTGATCGACCCGCCGCCCGCCCCGGTCATCCTGTCCGTGAACGCGCGCTCGGCCGACGGCACCGACACCTCCTGGCTGTGGGACGTCGACTACACGCGTCTGACCGGCCACCCGATCTGCGTCGTCGGCGACCGGCGGCTGGACCTCGCGGTGCGCCTGGAGGTCGCCGACCAGCACTTCCAGGTGTACGAGAACCTCGACCAGGCCGTGGCGGCGTGCCCGCCGGGCCGGATCGAGGTCATCGCCAACTACACGGCGTTCCAGGACCTGCGCCGCCGGGTCGGCAACTGAGCACGAGACGTCAGGGGACTTTTGTGAGCGACAACCAACTGCGGGTCGTCTGGATCTATCCCGACCTGCTCAGCACCTACGGCGACCAGGGCAACGTCCTCGTCGTGCAGCGCCGGGCCCAGCAGCGCGGCCTGGACGTGGCGCGGCTGGACGTGCGCAGCGACCAGGCGATCCCGACCTCCGGCGACATCTACCTGATCGGCGGCGGCGAGGACCGTCCCCAGCGGCTCGCGGCCGAGCGGCTGCGCCGGGACGGCGGACTGACCCGGGCCGTGGAGAACGGCGCCATCGTGTTCTCCGTGTGCGCCGGCTACCAGATCCTCGGCCACGAGTTCATCAACGACCTCGGCCAGCGCGAGCCCGGCCTCGGCCTGCTGGACGTGGTGTCGGTACGCGGCGAGGGCGAGCGGTGCGTCGGTGACGTGCTGGGCGACATCGACCCGCGCCTCGGCCTGCCCCCGCTGACCGGCTTCGAGAACCACCAGGGCGTCACCCACCTCGGCCCCACCGCCCGCCCGCTCGCCCGGGTGCGCTTCGGCAACGGCAACGGCACGGGCGACGGCACGGAGGGCGCGTTCAACGACACCGTCTTCGGCACGTACATGCACGGCCCGGTGCTGGCACGCAACCCGCTGATCGCGGACCTGCTGCTGAAGCTGGCCCTCGACGTCAACGCGCTGCCGCCGACCGACGACCGCTGGTACGAGGCACTGCGCAACGAGCGCATCGCGGCTGCGCAGCAGCCCGCCTAGACCGGCAGCGTGCGTTCAGCACGCGTCAACCTGCTGGCAACAGCCCGTCTGACGGCCCATCCGCACAGGTGAGCGGGGTCGTCCAGCAGGCGGACGCGTGCTTCGGTCCGGCCCCTCGATGCCGCTAGGGTGGCGGGGATTCGAGCCGGACAACGTGGTCCGGTCCCGGCCCACGTTGAGAAGGTTTTCGGGCTATGCGCATTGGTGTCCTCACGTCCGGCGGCGACTGCCCCGGCCTGAACGCCGTCATCCGGTCCGTCGTGCACCGCGCCGTCGTCGACCACGGCGACGAGGTCATCGGCTTCCGGGACGGCTGGAAGGGCCTTCTGGAGTGCGACTACCTCAAGCTCGACCTCGACGCGGTGGGTGGCATCCTCGCCCGCGGCGGCACGATTCTGGGGTCCTCCCGGGTCCAGCCCTCCCATCTGCGGGACGGTGTGGAGCGGGCCAAGGGCCATGTCGAGGAACTCGGCCTCGACGCGATCATCCCCATCGGCGGCGAGGGCACGCTCAAGGCCGCGCGGCTGATGTCGGACAGCGGTCTGCCCGTCGTGGGTGTGCCGAAGACCATCGACAACGACATCGCGGTCACGGACGTCACGTTCGGCTTCGACACGGCCGTCGGGGTGGCGACCGAGGCCCTGGACCGGCTGAAGACCACCGCCGAGTCCCACCAGCGGGTTCTGGTGGTCGAGGTCATGGGCCGGCACACGGGCTGGATCGCGCTGCACTCCGGCATGGCGGCCGGCGCGCACGCCATCGTCGTACCCGAGCGGCCCTTCGACATAGAGGAACTGACCCGGCGGGTCGGCGAGCGGTTCGAGGCGGGCAAGCGCTTCGCGATCGTGGTGGCGGCGGAGGGGGCCAAGCCCCGGGCCGGGACCATGGAGTTCGACGAGGGCGGCAAGGACATCTACGGGCACGAGCGTTTCGCCGGGATCGCCCGTCAGCTGTCCGTCGAGCTGGAGGGGCGGCTGGGGAAGGAAGCACGGCCGGTGATCCTCGGGCATGTGCAGCGTGGTGGGACGCCCACCGCGTACGACCGGGTGCTGGCCACGCGGTTCGGGTGGCACGCGGTGGAGGCCGTGCACCGGGGCGAGTTCGGGCAGATGACCGCGCTGCGGGGCACCGACATCGTGATGGTGTCACTGGCCGAGGCCGTGGAGACGCTGAAGACCGTGCCGGAGGATCGGTACGACGAGGCGGAGTGCGTTCTCTGAGGTAGTGCTCGGTTGCCGGGTGCGGGCTGTGTGTGGCTGGTCGCGCAGTTCCCCGCGCCCCTGAGGGACGCTGAACCGCCCCCGGTCGTAGTTCTGACCGGGGGCGGTTCTACTCTTGGGGCGGACAACTTGCTGCACACCCCCACGAAACAGGAGCCGGCGGTATGGATCACAGCGGGCACGGCATGACCATGGATCTGCCGCCGTTCACGCTGGGACGAGGGCTGGAGTGGTCGGCCGACCCGTTTTTCCTCATCGCCTGCCTGGCCGGGCTGGCACTGTACGGGTGGGGTGTCGTGCGGCTGGTGCGGCGCGGGGACAAGTGGCCGGTGGGGCGGACCATCGCCTTCGTCATCGGCGTGCTGAGCATCGTGCTCATGATGTGCACCCAGCTCAACGACTACGGCATGGTCATGTTCAGCGTGCACATGGTGCAGCACATGGTGATCAGCATGGTGTCGCCGATCCTGATCCTGCTCGGGGCGCCGATCACACTGGCGCTGCGGGCGCTGCCGACGGCGGGGCGGGGCCGCAAGGGGCCGCGTGAGCTGCTGCTGATGTTCCTGCACAGCCACTACATGCGGATCGTCACCCACCCGGCGTTCACGATCCCGCTGTTCATCGCCAGCCTGTACGGGCTGTACTTCACACCGCTGTTCGACTTCCTGATGGGCTCCACGACGGGGCACATCGCGATGATGGTGCACTTCCTCGCCGTGGGCCTGGTGTTCTTCTGGCCGATCATGGGCGTGGACCCGGGCCCGCACCGGCCGGGCTATCTGATGCGGATGCTGGAGCTGTTCGCGGGCATGCCGTTCCACGCGTTCTTCGGTATCGCGCTGATGATGGCGTCCGAGCCGATGGTCGAGACGTTCAAGAACCCGCCCGCCTCGCTCGGCATCGAGGCCCTGTCCGACCAGAACGCGGCGGGCGGCATCGCCTGGGCGTTCAGCGAGATCCCGTCCGTGCTGGTGCTGGTCGCGCTGCTGTTCCAGTGGTACGCCTCGGACCAGCGTCAGGCCAAGCGTGAGGACCGGGCCGCCGACCGCGACGGGGACAAGGAACTCGAGGCGTACAACGCCTATTTGAGCTCGCTGCACGCACGCGGGAACTGAGTTTTCCCACGCCCCGGATCGCCCGTTTCTCCTCGTTCTGCTCTTTCTCCACAACGCGACTGGAGAGCATTTTCCTTCAGTAGCATGAAACGCGTCGGGGAACCGCAGGGGGGAGCGGTGATGCGGAGGATCGCTGTCCTGGTCGCTTTTCTGCTGGCTCTCGGGGGGTGTGATTCGGGCGGGTCTTTGTCCGAGGTGAAGGCCGTGGCCGCGGGAGTTCCGTCCCTGGCGCCTTTCTTCGCCGAGGACAGCGGGCTCGGCCGGGATGCCCGGGTGCGGTCGCGGGCCGTGCCGGGTGGCCTCCAGCAGGGGGATACGCCGGGGCTGTACGGCGGGACGAAGCAGCAGGGGATCTGTGATGTCGAGCGGCTGAAGCGGTTCCTCACCGCGCCGCGCAACGATCGCAAGGCACGGGCGTGGGCGGCCGCCCTCGACCTTCGCAAGGGCGAGATTCCGGGATATCTGGACCGGCTCACACCGGTTCTCCTGCGTCACGACACCCTCGCCCTGAACCACGACTACAAAAAGGGAAAGGCTGTTCCTTTCCGCGCCCTGCTCCAGGCGGGAATCGCGCTTCTCGTGGACCAGCACGGATTTCCGTCGGTCAAATGTTCGTGCGGGAATCCGCTGCGACCTTTCGAGGGCGACACGAGCCGGATAACCGTCACGTTCGGGGACGGCAACGAGAAGTGGCAGGGTTACGACCGTGCCGAGGTGGTGGTCGTACGGCCCGCTCCCCGGAAGCTGGAGCGCATCGCCCTCGTCGACGTCCAGGACCCCGGCCGGGGCATCGAGCGGCCCGTCGGCACGACCGGTGAGGCCGACGCCGGTTTCGACGCGACGGAGCGGCGGGCCGTGCCACGCGTTGCCGGGACGACGTTCGGGGAGGCCCGCCGACGGCTCGCCGATGCGGGGCTTGCGGTCGCGTTCAGGGGTGCGGAGCCGCCCGCGGAGCATGCCCGCGTCGTCGCGTCGGACCCCGCCGCGGGGGCCGAGCTGCGGTTCGGCGCGCAGGTGACACTGAGCGTGGCGGCGGAATCGGGGACGGAGGGGCGTAAGCCGAGTACGGCGAGCACGCCGAGTACGGCGACGCCTTCGCCCTCGGCGTCGTCCGGTCCCCCTGCCGGCTCCAGGCCTCCGACGAGCCCCGGGCCCACGACGAGCACCGGGCCGACGCCGTCCCGTCCGTCCCCGTCGAAGGCGCCGCCCAGCTCCGTGCCGCCGCCCGCGTCGAGCGCCGCGCCCAGGAGCAGTGCACCGCCCCCGGAGACCAGCTCACCACCACAGGTCACCAGCTCCCCTCCCCGGCAGGTCACCAGCTCACCCCCGACCGGTGGACCGGTCTCGAGCAGCGCGCCGCCGCCGGTGAGCAGTCCGCCCGCGTCCAGCGCTCCAGCGACCACAGCACCCACCCCCGGCACCCCCGTCTAGCACCGCGCCCCCGCCGAACCCTGGAGAACCCTGGAGTCACCGGATGTCCTCAGGATCACCGACGTCGGGAGTGGGCCGGATCATCGCCGGCCGCTATCTGTTGCTGCGCCGGCTCGGCAGCGGCGGCATGGGGCACGTCTGGCTCGCCCACGACCAGAGACTCGCCTGCGAGGTCGCGCTGAAGGAGATCGTGTTCCGCGACCCGGCCGAGGCCGGAAACGAGCGGGAGGCGCGGGTCGCGCGGGCCCGGGCGGAGGCCCGGCACGCGGCGGGGCTGCGCGGACACCCGCACGTCGTCACGGTGCACGACGTGCTGGAGCACGAGGGGCTGCCGTGGATCGTCATGGAGTACGTGACGGGCGCCGTGGACCTGCGGGAGCTGGTGACCCGGCGCGGGCCGCTCGCCCCGGCCGAGTGTGCCCGCGTCGGTCTCGCCGTACTGGACGCGCTGACCGCCGGGCACGAGCGGGGCGTGATGCACCGGGACGTGAAGCCGGCCAACATCCTGCTCGCGCCGGACCGCGCGGGCTCGCCGTACGGGCGGGTCCTGCTCACCGACTACGGCATCTCCGTGCAGCCGGACGCCGGTGAGACGCGGTACACGATGGCGTCCGTGCTGGTCGGCACGGCGGGGTACCTGGCGCCGGAGCGGGCGTCGGGCGGTACGCCGACGCCGGCCGCCGATCTGTTCTCACTGGGCTGCACGCTGTACTTCGGTGTCGAGGGCCGCGGCCCCTTCGAACGGGAGTCGCACCTGGCGGCACTCACGGCGGTGGTCATGGAGGAGCCGGATCCGCCGGCACGGGCCGGGGCCCTGGAGCCCGTGCTGCACGGGCTGCTCGCCAAGGACCCGGAGCTGCGGATGACCGCCCGGGAGGCGGAGGCCGGGCTGTCGGCGCTCGTCACGCCCCATGCGGAGGCGTACGAGCGGACCCGGACGGACCCCGGATCGCCGTCCCCGTGGGAGACCCCGCCCGTGCCCTCACCCGGACCGGACGATCTCGGGCCCGTGGTCGCCCCACCCGGCGCACGGCGTCGCCGGCGCTCCCCCGCCCTCCGGGCCGTCGCCGCCTGCGGACTCGGGCTGCTCCTCGCGCTCGGCGGCGTCTGGTACGCGCTGGCCGACCGGACACCGGGCGGCGGGACGGCGGCGCCGTACGGCGAGGCCGTCGGGCTGGGGAAACCGCTCGCGGACGGGGACTGTGTGCTCGCCGACTGGCCGGGCGGGACCCGGTTCGCCGGCACGCCCCGGCTCTCCCTGGATCCGACCTGCCGGGACAAGGTGCCCGACGGGCAGGTGGTGGCGTTCGCCGAGGCGGCCTCGGCGGAAGAGGCACGGACGCTGGGGCCGGCCCGGTGCGAGGAGCGGACCCGGGAGCTGCGGGAACGGCTCGCCGATGTCCGCGGCCACGCCGTCGTGCCGACCGGCACCGGGTTCGAGGCGGCGGGGCGGCGCACCGCCTGCCTGGTGCTGGGCGCGCACGGGCCGCTGTACGGGCCGCTCGGCGAGCGGCGTAGGTTCGGTACGGCGTTCGCCGACACCGCGACCATGCAGAAGCGTGACTGCCTGGACGTCCGTTCGAACCGGGAGGCGCGGCTGGTGCCGTGCGGCGGGCGGTACGACCAGCAGGTCCTCGGGTTCACCCGACTGGGCGCCGATGTGACGCTCGCCGAGGCGCGGACCTCGTCGGACGCGGCATGCGCCCGGGACGTGGCACCGCGCGACTACGGCTTCGATCCGTCCGTCTACGAAGCCGGTTCGTGGACCAGTGACGGACCCTGGAAATCCGGTACTCATGTCGTCGTCTGCACCGTCAGGAGGCAGAACGGGGGCACCATGGGGGGAAAAGAACCATGAGGAGGGTGTTGCGATGCCCGGTTCCACGAACGGTTCGAACGCGACGAAGACCATGGGAGGCCTCACCGTGGGCGGCCTCGTCCTGGTGACGGCCTACACGGTGGCGCTCGGCAGCAACGGCTGGCTGTGGTTCGGCTGGGTCGTCCTGGGCCTGATCACCCTCGGGATGGTGGTCACCTCGAAGAACGCCTGAGGCTCACTGAACACCTGAGGCTCACTCCGGGATCAGCCGTCCGGCCGAATGCACGCCCGGCTGGTACTTCGGGAGCCGGACGGTGATCTTCATTCCCGCGCCCGTGGCGGTCTCGATGACGAGGCCGTGGTCGTCGCCGTAGACCTGGCGGAGCCGGTCGTCGACATTGGAGAGCCCTATGCCGCCCGAGGGGCTGACCTCGCGGGCGAGGATACGGCGGAGCAGGCCGGGGTCCATGCCCGCGCCGTCGTCCTCGATCACGACCAGGGCCTCGGCGCCCGCGTCCTGGGCCGTGATCTGGATGTGGCACTTGTCGGCCTTGCCCTCCAGGCCGTGCTTGACGGCGTTCTCGACGAGCGGCTGGAGGCACAGGAAGGGCAGGGCGACGGGCAGCACCTCCGGGGCGATCTGGAGGGTGACGGAGAGGCGGTCGCCGAAGCGTGCCCGCACGAGCGCCAGGTAGTGGTCGATGGCGTGGAGTTCGTCGGCGAGGGTGGTGAAGTCGCCGTGCCGGCGGAACGAGTAGCGGGTGAAGTCGGCGAATTCCAGGAGCAGTTCGCGGGCGCGCTCGGGGTCGGTGCGGACGAACGAGGCGATCACCGCGAGCGAGTTGAAGATGAAGTGCGGGGATATCTGCGCCCGCAGCGCCTTGATCTCGGCCTCGATGAGGCGGGTGCGGGACTGGTCCAGGTCCGCGAGCTCCAGCTGGACGGACACCCAGCGGGCCACCTCGCCGGCCGCCCGGACGAGGACCGCGGACTCGCGGGGCGCGCAGGCGACCAGGGCGCCGTGCACCCGGTCGTCGACGGTGAGCGGGGCGACGACCGCCCAGCGCACCGGGCAGTCGAGGAGGTCGCAGGTCAGCTGGAAGGCCTCGCCACGGCCGGTCTCCAGGGGGCCGGCGAGGCGTTCCATGATCTCGGTGCGGTGGTGGGCGCCGTCGCCGTCCCAGACCAGGACCTGTTTCGTGTCGGTCAGGCACAGGGCGTCCGTGCCGAGCAGGGAGCGCAGTTTACGGGCGGATTTGCGGGCGGTCTCCTCCGTCAGTCCGGCCCGTAGCGGGGGCGCGGCGAGGGTGGCGGTGTGCAGGGTCTCGAAGGTGGCGTGTTCGACGGGGGTGCCCAGTCCGCCGAGGCTCTGGGGGCGGGCCGTGCGCCGGCCGAGCCAGACGCCCAGGGCCAGTACCGGGAGCACGGCGACGCACAGGCCGGCCAGGAATCCGCTCATGCCGTCACCTCCGTGCGCAGTTCCTCGGGCAGGTGGAACCGGGCCAGGACCGCCGCCGTGCCCGGCGGCACCCGGCCGGGCGTGGCCAGGGACACCAGGATCATGGTGAGGAAGCTCAGCGGCACCGACCAGAGCGCGGGCCAGGCGAGCAGGGCGTGCAGCGCGCCCTCGCCCGGGTAGCCCGCCATGGTCGCGGCGACGGCGAGGAGGGCCGAGCCGCCGCCGACCAGCATGCCGGCGGCCGCGCCGGGCGGGGTGAGCCGCCGCCACCAGATGCCGAGGACGAGCAGCGGACAGAACGACGACGCGGACACGGCGAAGGCGAGCCCCACCGCGTCGGCGACCGGGAGCCCGCCGACCAGGACGCTCGCCGCGAGGGGCATGGCCATCGCGAGGACGGTCCCGAGCCGGAAGTGCCGTACGCCCCGCGCGGGCAGCACGTCCTGGGTGAGCACGCCCGCGACCGCCATGGTGAGCCCCGAGGCCGTGGACAGGAACGCGGCGAAGGCGCCGCCCGCCACCAGCGCGCCCAGCAGATCGCCGCCCACTCCCCCGATGATGCGCTCGGGCAGGAGCAGGACGGCGGCGTCCGTGTCGCCGGTGAGGGTGAGTTCGGGGGCGTAGAGGCGGCCGAGTGCGCCGTAGACGGGCGGCAGGAGGTAGAAGGCGCCGATCAGGCCGAGGACCGCGACGGTGGTGCGGCGGGCGGCGACGCCGTGCGGGCTGGTGTAGAAGCGGACCACGACGTGCGGCAGGCCCATGGTGCCGAAGAACGTGGCGAGGATCAGCCCGTACGTGGCGTACAGCGGGCGTTCCTCGCGGCTCTCGGCCTGTGCGGGCGACAGGTCGCCGCCGCCGCTGCGCTGCGCCTCGGGGACGGCCGCTCCCTCGGCAAAGGTGAGCCGGGTGCCGCGTTCGACGCGGTGGGTGCCGGCGGGGAGTTCGAGGCGGGTGTCGGTGTGGGTGCGGCCGTCCACGGTGCCGGTCACCGTGACGGTGAGGGGCCGGTCCAGTTTCAGGTCGATGCTGTCGCCGACGCGGACGACGCGCTGCTCGCGGAAGGTGGCCGGTTCGTCGAAGGCGTGACGGGGGGCTCCGTCGCTCTGCCAGGCCAGGACCAGGAACAGGGCGGGGACGAGCAGCGCGGTGAGTTTCAGCCAGTACTGGAAGGCCTGGACGAAGGTGATGCTGCGCATGCCGCCGGCGGCGACGGTGGCGGTCACGACGACGGCGACGATCACTCCGCCGACCCAGTCGGGCGCCCCGGTCAGCACGGTCAGGGTCAGTCCGGCCCCTTGGAGCTGGGGCAGCAGATACAGCCAGCCGACGCCGACGACGAAGGCTCCGGCCAGCCGCCGCACGGACTGGGAGGCGAGGCGGGCCTCGGCGAAGTCGGGGAGCGTGTAGGCGCCGGAGCGGCGCAGCGGGGCGGCGACGAAGAGGAGCAGGACCAGGTAGCCGGCGGTGTAGCCGACCGGGTACCAGAGCATGTCGGGGCCCTGGACCAGGACGAGGCCCGCTATGCCCAGGAAGGAGGCGGCGGAGAGGTACTCGCCGCTGATGGCGGCGGCGTTGAGGCGGGGGCCGACGGTGCGGGAGGCGACGTAGAAGTCGGAGGTGGTGCGGGAGATGCGCAGACCGAAGGCGCCGACCAGGACCGTCGCGACGACGACCAGGGCGACGGCGGGGACGACGTAGTTGGAGTTCATCGGGCGCCAGTTCGATCGTTGTTCATCGGTCGTCGGTCATCGGTCGGTCATCGGTCATCGGTCGGTCATCGGTCTTCGACGAGGCGTACGAAGTCGCGCTCGTTGCGCTCGGCGCGGCGGACGTACCAGCGGGCGAGCAGGACCAGCGGGGCGTAGAGGCCGAAGCCGAGGACGGCCCACTCCAGGCGGCGGGTGTCGGGCATCGCCGCGAAGAGCAGCGGGAGCGGGCCGATGAGCAGGCCGAGGACCGCGAAGACGGTGAGCGCGGCGCGCAGCTGGGTGCGCATCAGGGAGCGGACGTAAGTGTGGCCGAGGGTGGTCTGCTCGTCGATCTCGGTGCGCGGGCGGTAGTAGCCCGAGGCCCTGCGGTGCTGGCGGGGCGGGCCGGTGACGACGACGCGGCGCTCGGTGTGGTCCTGGGGCACCGTCACGTCCTCCTCATGAGCAGGTCGCGCAGTTCGCGCGTGTGGCGCCGGCTGACCTGGAGCTCCTCGGAGCCGACCAGGACGCTGACGGTGCCGGCGTCGAGGCGGAGTTCGCCGATGTGGCGCAGGGCGACGAGGTGGCGGCGGTGGATGCGGACGAAGCCGCGCGAGCGCCAGCGCTCCTCCAGGGTGGACAGCGGGATGCGGACCAGGTGGCTGCCCTTGTCGGTGTGCAGCCGGGCGTAGTCGCCCTGCGCCTCGACGTGGGTGATGTCGTCGACGGCCACGAAACGGGTCACGCCACCCAGCTCGACGGGTATGTGGTCGGGGTCGGGCTCGCTCACGGGGATGCGGGGCGCGGCGCCACGGAGCTCGGCGGCACGTCGTACGGCCTCGCCCAGCCGTTCCTTGCGGACGGGCTTGAGGACGTAGTCGACGGCCTTGAGGTCGAAGGCCTGGACGGCGAAGTCCTCGTGGGCGGTGACGAACACGACGAGCGGCGGCCGGGCGAACCCGGTGAGCAGCCGGGCCAGGTCGAGGCCGTCGAGGCCGGGCATCTGGATGTCGAGGAAGACGACGTCGATCGCCTCGGGCCCACCCGGACCGGACTCCAGGGCCCGGTTGATGCGGCGCAGCGCCTCGGTCGCGTCACCGGCGCCCTCCGCGCTGCCGATGCGGGGGTCCGCGTGCAGCAGGTAGAGCAGCTCCTCCAGCGAGGGGCGTTCGTCGTCGACAGCCAGGGCACGCAGCATGAACCCGGAGTGTAGGGGCGATCCGTACGTCTGGACATGTGCCGGTGGACGTTGCCCCAGGGTGAGGTGCCCGCGCCGGGCCGGGCGCGGGCCGGGATGCCCGTGGATACAGTGCCCGCATGAACAGCAGGTCCACGGCGTTCGACGAACTCGACCGGAAGATCATCACCGCGTTGATGGCGAACGCCCGGACGTCCTTCGCCGAGATCGGCACGGCGATCGGGCTGTCGGCCACGGCGGTCAAGCGCCGGGTCGACCGGCTGCGGGAGACGGGCGTGATCACCGGGTTCACGGCCACGGTGAAGCCGTCGGCGCTGGGCTGGCGGACCGAGGCCTACGTCGAGGTGTACTGCGAGGGCGCCGCCCCGCCGCGGCGGCTCGCGGAGGTGGTGCGCAACCACCCGGAGATCACCGCGGCGATGACCGTGACGGGCGGTGCGGACGCGCTGCTGCACGTGCGGGCGCGGGACGTGGAGCACTTCGAGGAGGTACTGGAGCGGATCCGCCAGGAGCCGTTCATCCGGAAGACGATCAGCGTGATGGTGCTCTCCCATCTGCTTCCCGAGAGCCCTGAGGCGGGCGCCAGCCAGCCGGCGCCGGAGGCGGTCCCGGGCGGCGCAGCAGACGTGCGCTGACCGGCCTCGAGACGCAGTGTTCCTGCGTGGACGCGCAACCTTTGTTCCTTGTCGGGCACCTCCGTCAGTTCCTACCGTTGTGTCAACCCACAGTCACACACCGTGAGGAAGCGGAGGGACCCCTCTGTGCCCGACTCCCGTGTGCCGCGCCGGCGGCGCTACCTCGTCTGCGAACCCAGACACTTCGCCGTGCAGTACGCGATCAACCCGTGGATGCGTCCCGGCGAACCCGTCGACGTCATCCGCGCCCTGGACCAGTGGCAGGCACTGGTCGACACCTACCGTGCCCACGGCCATACCGTGGACACTGTGAAACCCGTTCCCGGTCTGCCCGACATGGTCTTCGCCGCGAACGCGGCGGTCGTCGTCGACGGCCGCGTCTTCGGCTCGCTCTTCCACGCGCCCGAGCGCCGCCCCGAGTCCGTGCCGTACGAGGCGTGGTTCAAGTCGGAGGGCCACGAGGTCTACCACCCCGAGTCGGTGTGCGAGGGCGAGGGCGACCTGGTGCCGGCCGGCCGCTGGATCCTGGCGGGGACGGGCTTCCGCACGACCCGGGAGGCGCACAGCGAGGTGCAGGAGTACTTCGGGGTGCCGGTGATCAGCCTGACGCTGGTGGATCCGTACTTCTACCACCTCGACACTGCGCTGTTCGTCCTCGACGACGACACCATCGCCTACTACCCCGAGGCGTTCTCGCCGGGCAGCCGCGAGGTGCTGGCCCGGCTGTACCCGGACGCGGTGCTCGCCGACCGCGAGGACGCGATGGCGTTCGGGCTCAACTCCGTCTCCGACGGGCGGCACGTGTTCATCTCACCGGGGGCGACGGCCCTGGCCGGCCAACTCGCCGACCGTGGCTACGTCCCCGTCCCCGTCGACCTGTCCGAGTTCCAGAAGGCCGGTGGCGGCATCAAGTGCTGCACCCAGGAGATCCGGGAGATCCGCTCATGACCGCACCCGTCCGCACCGAGGACCCGCAGGAGAGCCGTGGCTCGCGGGAGACCCGTGGCTCGCAGGAGCTCATCCGCGCGGAGGAGCCGGTCCTCGCGCACAACTACCACCCGCTGCCCGTGGTCGTCGCCCGTGCCGAGGGCACCTGGGTGGAGGACGTGGAGGGGCGGCGCTACCTCGACATGCTGGCCGGCTACTCGGCGCTCAACTTCGGGCACCGGCACCCGGCGCTGATCGAGGCCGCCCACCGCCAGCTCGACCGGCTGACCCTGACCTCGCGGGCCTTCCACAACGACCGGCTCGCCGAGTTCGCGGAGCGGCTGGCGGCGCTGACCGGGACGGACATGGTGCTGCCCATGAACACCGGTGCGGAGGCGGTGGAGAGCGGGGTGAAGGTGGCCCGCAAGTGGGCCTACGACGTCAAGGGCGTCCCGGCCGACCGGGCCACGATCGTGGTCGCGGCGGACAACTTCCACGGCCGTACGACGACGATCGTCAGCTTCTCCACGGACGAGACCGCCCGGGCGGGCTTCGGGCCCTTCACGCCGGGCTTCCGGATCGTGCCGTACAACGACCTGGCCGCGCTGGAGGCGGCGGTCGACGAGACGACGGCGGCGGTGCTGATCGAGCCGATCCAGGGCGAGGCGGGCGTGATCATCCCGGACGACGGCTATCTGGCCGGCGTACGGGAGCTCACCCGCCGCAAGGGCTGTCTGTTCATCGCGGACGAGATCCAGTCCGGGCTCGGCCGTACGGGCAGCACGCTGGCGGTGGAGCACGAGTCGGTCGTGCCGGACGTGGTGCTGCTGGGCAAGGCGCTGGGCGGCGGCATCGTGCCGGTGTCCGCGGTGGTCGGACGCCGGGAGGTGCTCGGAGTGCTGCACCCCGGGGAGCACGGGTCGACCTTCGGCGGCAACCCGCTGGCGGCAGCGGTCGGCACGGCGGTCGTCGAGCTGCTGGAGACGGGCGAGTTCCAGCGCCGGGCGACCGAGCTGGGCGCGGTGCTGCGGGACGGTCTGACGGGCCTGGTCGGCAAGGGTGTCGTCGGATTCCGCTCGCGGGGCCTGTGGGCGGGCGTCGACATCGACCCCGCGCTCGGCACGGGCCGCGAGATCAGCGAACGCCTCATGCGCGAGGGAATCCTGGTCAAGGACACCCACGGCTCCACGATCCGCCTGGCCCCACCGCTCACGATCACGGGCGAGGAACTCGAAGGGGCGCTGGGGACGCTGGAGAAGGTGCTGCGGTAAGAGGACAGGAGGTTACGGCGGAGGCGCCCCTGCAGCGGGACGGCCTCCGCCGGGCCGAGCGCGCCACCAGCCACCCCGACCGGCCCCGTACAAGCCGCCCCCGCAGGCCGGAAGGGTGAAGATTGAGGCAAGAGGTGGTAGACCACTCTCAGCGACAGAGAGGTCGGCCGTGGGCGCACACGAGGAGTACGGTCGGCGGCGGTTCGACGTGGCCGACGCCGTGCCCCTGTTGCTCGATCCGCAGGGCGTGGTGACGGGCTGGACCGGCGAGGCCAGGCGGCTGCTGGCGTACCCGGCCGTCGAGGCGGTCGGCAGGAAGCTGGCGGACCTGCTGACGGCCGAGGACGCGCAGCGCGTGCCGGACCTGGTCGAGCGGTGCCGCAGGGACGGCGGCTGGACGGGGCTGCTGACGGCCCGCCACAGGGACGGCCGGCCCGTGAGGGTCGCGGCCCGGATCACCCCGGCCGAGGAGGCGCACGGCGGCGAGCGCTGGCTGGTGCTGCTGTCGGAGCTGGCCGACGCGCCCGGCTGGGACATGAGCCGCACGGTGCTGGAACGGATGGTGTCCGACGCCCCGGTCGGTATCGCCATCGTGGACACGGACCTGCGGTTCGTGTGGTCGAACGCCGCCCTGGAGCAGTTCGGCGGCGGACCGCCGGCCCGGCGGCTCGGCCTGCGCTTCGCGGACGTGCAGCCGGGCCTGGACGCCCAGGCGGTCGAGGCGCAGATGCGGCACGTGCTGGAGACCGGTGAGGCGGTGGTCGGGTACGAGCACGTGGGCCGTGTGGTGTCGGCGCCGCTGCGCGAGACCGCGCACATGCTGTCGTTCACCCGGCTCGAGGACGACCGGGGCCGCCCGATGGGCGTGTACTACACGGTCGTCGACATGACCGAGCGGCACCGCGCCCGGCAGCGGCTGGCGCTCCTGGACCGCGCCAACGAGACCATCGGCCGCAGCCTGGACCTCACGCGCACCGCGCAGGAACTGGCCGACGTGGCCGTGCCGGGACTGGCCGACCTCGTCACCGTGGACCTGCTGGAGACGGTGCTGCGGGGCGCCGAGGTGACGCCCGGGCCGCTCGCGGACACCGATCCGGTAGCACTGCGCCGGACGGGCCACCGGTCCACGGAGGAGAGCGTCCCGCAGGCCGTCGTCGGGATCGGCGAGATCGCGACGTACCCGGCCGGGTCGCCCCCGGTCCGCTGTCTGGCCACGGGACGGACGTGGCACGCCGAGCGGCTCGATCCACGGGACCGGGTGTGGGTCACGGACGTCCCGGGCGGCCCGCGGCCCACGTTCTCGGAGCTGGGCCTGCACAGCGTGATGGTCGTGCCGGTCCGGGCCCGCGGCACCACGCTGGGCATCACCACCTTCTTCCGGCGCCACGGCCGGGAGCCCTTCGACGAGGAGGACCTGCGGCTGGCCGAGGACCTCGTCTCCCGCGCGGCCGTCTGCGTGGACAACGCCCGGCGCTACACGCGCGAGCGCGACGCCGCGCTCGTCCTCCAGCGCAGTCTGCTCCCCCACCGGCTGCCCGAGCTGGACGCGGTCGAGGTGGCCGCGTGCTACCGGCCGGCCGACGAGCTGACCGGCCTGGGCGGCGACTGGTACGACCTCATCCCGCTGTCGGGGGCACGCGTCGCGCTCGTCGTGGGCGAGGTGCCCGGGCACGGCATCGACGCCGCCGCGGCCATGGGGCAGTTGCGCACGGCCGTACGGACGCTGGCCGCTCAGGACCTGCCGCCGGAGGAGGTCCTGGCGCACCTCGACGACCTGGTGGCGCGGTCGGCCCGGGAAGAGGGCGCCGAGCCGGGCGCGGCGGGGTCCGCGGGCACGCAGTGCGTGGGCTCGGGGTGTGTGTACGTCGTCTACGACCCGGTCGACGGCGGGTGCGCGATGGCCGCCGCGGGCCATCCGGTGCCGGCCGTGGTCCTGCCCGACGGCTCGGTCGGCTTCGTCGATCTTCCGCAGGGGCCGCCGCTCGGCGTGGGCGGTCCGCCCTTCGAGGCGGTCGAGTTGTCCCTCGAGGAGGGCAGCACCCTCGCCCTGCACACGGACGGGCTGCTGGCCCGGTCCGAGACCTGGGCCGTCGACGCCGGCCGGGAACGGCTGCGCGGGGCGCTGGAAGGGGCGGGCCCGCTGGAGGCGCACTGCCGGCACGTCGTCGACGCCCTGGTCCCGGCGCGCCCGTACGACGACGTGGCGCTGCTGATGGCCCGGACGAAACGTCTCGGCGCCGAGCAGGTCGCGGCCTGGGACCTGGACCCCGACCCGGCCCTCGTCGCCGACGCCCGCCGCAGGGCCACCCGGCAGCTGGCCCGCTGGGGGCTGGAGGAGCTGGCGTTCACCACGGAACTGGTGGTGAGCGAGCTGGTCACCAACGCCATCCGGCACGCCACCGGACCCATCCGGCTCCGCCTGATCCGGGAGCGCGCCCTGGTCTGCGAGGTCTTCGACACCGGCGCGACCGCGCCCCATCTGCGCCATCCCCGTACGACGGACGAGGGCGGGCGCGGTCTGCTGCTGGTCTCGCAGCTGACCCAGCGGTGGGGCACGCGGTTCGTCCAGGACGGGAAGATCATCTGGGCGGAGCAGTCGCTGACGGAGCTCCCCGAGGTGCCCATGGCGGCGCTCGGGGAGTGAAGTCGAGGCCGGATGCCCCCATACCGTGGGAAACTGGTCTGACCCCGGCAGTGGTGAGGCGGCGGCCATGACGGATTCGGCGATCGACTACGCGGCGGTGTTCCAGGCCCTGCCCGGCATGGTGGCGCTGCTGACACCCGAGCTGGTGTACGCGGACGTGAACGAGGAGTTCGTCCGGGCGTCCGGCCGCTCCCGCGAGCAGCTCATCGGGCACTACCTGTTCGACGTCTTCCCCGACAACCCCAACGACCCGGCCTCGACGGGCATGCGCAACCTGGAGGCCTCGCTGTACCGGGTCCTGGCGACCGGGGAGCGTGACGCCATGGCCCTCCAGCGCTACGACGTCGAGGACCCCGAGCGTCCCGGGGAGTGGCAGGAGCGCTACTGGAGTCCGGTGAACGCGCCGCTGCCCGGCCCCGACGGCAAGGTGACGCTGATCCTGCACCGTGTCGAGGAGGTCACGGAGCTGATCCGGGCCCGGGGCCGCTCGGGGTCAGGCCGGGGCGGCCGGTCCCGGGTCCTGGAAGCCGAGCTGTACACGCGCGCCCGTGAGCTCCAGGAGCTCAACGAGCGGTTGCGGCAGGCCCACTCCCGGGAGCGGGAGGTGGCGCTGGCCCTCCAGGAGGCGATGCTGCCCGACCGCCGTCAGGTCAGCCCCCACCACCGGGCCGCCGTCCGGTACCGGCCGGCCGTGGGCGCGCTCAACGTGTGCGGGGACTGGTACGACCTGGTCGACCTGGTCGACGGGCACCGCGTCGGCGTGTCGGTGGGCGACGTGGTGGGACACGGACTGAGGGCCGCCGGTGTCATGGGCCAGCTGCGCAGCGCGCTCAGCGCGGCCTCCCGGGTCGCCGAGGGCCCGGCCCAGGCCCTGGACGTGCTGGGGCGCTACGCCCATGTGGTCGAGGGCGCCGAGTCGGCGACCGCCGTGACGACCTTCATCGACTTCGACCGGCACACCATCACCTACAGCAGCGCCGGTCATCTCCCGCCCTTGCTGGTCGACCCCTGTGGCCGCGCCGAGTTCCTCGACGGGGCCACGGACACCCCGCTCGACGCCCGCCCCGACCCGATCCCCAGGCCTCAGGCGGAGACGGCCTTCACGCCGGGTGCCACGCTCGTGCTCTACACCGACGGCCTGGTCGAGCGGCGGGGCGAGGACATCGACACCGGCCTGGCCCGTCTCGCCGACGCGCTGTACCGGAACCGGGAGCAGGATCCCGAGCGTCTCGCCGACACCGTCCTGCTGGAACTGCTGCCGCCCGGCGGCGCCACCGACGACACCGCACTGATCGTCGTGCGGCTGTGACCGCGACCTACCGGCGGTTGTTGCCGTGGTCGAGCAGCCGGACGCGGTCCACGTTCTGCCGGTCCTCGGCGTCCGCGCTGGGCTCGCCGGCGAACCACGCGTCGAGGATCTCCTTCAGCAGCGGCTCGGAGGTGAGCCGCAGACTGAGCGCCAGGACGTTGGCGTCGTTCCAGCGGCGGGCCCCGTCGGCCGTGTAGGCGTCGGTACACAGGGCGGCCCGGACACCCGGCACCTTGTTCGCGGCGATGGAAGCGCCCGTGCCGGTCCAGCAGCACACCACGGCCTGGTCGGCCGTCCCGTCGGCGACCTCGCGGGCCGCGGCCTGAGAGCACACCGCCCACTGGGGGTCGTCCCCGGGACGCAGCGCGCCGTGCGGGCGCACCTCGTGTCCTCGCTCGCGCAGCGCTGCCACGAGGGAGCGGGCGACGGGCTCGTCCATGTCCGAGGAAACAGAGATCCGCATGCTTCGCAGAGTACTCGGCGGGGCCGCAAGAACCAGCGGTTGGCCAGGCACCCCTCGGATCCCGCCACGCCGCCCGTTCGGCTTGCCGGTCACCCGTGTGGCGCAGCACGCTGGTCCCGCGGTTCTCCCCAGCCGCAGGAGCACCACCGGACGCACCTCCCTGACTGACCGTCAGTCAATCGGCAAAGGATCGGCCCGGTCCGGTCGCGCGAGGTGCCCGGTGGCCACGCCTGCACCTACACTGGCACCCCACGACATGCCGGTTGACCTGCTGGAACGCGGCGGTTGAGTCCACCGCAAGAGTCGAGGAGCGCCCGCTTTGTTCTACTACCTGCTGAAATACGTGCTGCTGGGGCCGCTGCTGAGACTGGTTTTCCGGCCTCGGATAGAAGGCCTGGAGCACGTTCCTTCGGAGGGTGCCGCCATCATCGCCGGCAATCACCTGTCGTTCTCGGACCACTTCCTGATGCCCGCGGTCCTCAAGCGGCGCATCACCTTCCTCGCGAAGGCCGAGTACTTCACGGGCCCGGGCATCAAGGGCCGCCTGACGGCGTCGTTCTTCCGCAGCGCGGGGCAGATCCCCGTGGACCGCTCCGGCAAGGACGCCGGGCAGGCCGCGATCCGCGAGGGCCTCGGCGTCCTGAGCAAGGACGAGTTGCTCGGCATCTACCCGGAGGGCACGCGCTCGCACGACGGCCGGCTCTACAAGGGCAAGGTGGGCGTCGCGGTCATGGCCCTCAAGGCCGGCGTCCCGGTCATCCCGTGCGCGATGATCGGCACCTTCGAGGCCCAGCCGCCCGGCAAGGTCATCCCCAACGTCCACCCCGTCGTGATCCGCTTCGGCAAGCCCCTCGACTTCTCCCGCTACGAGGGCATGGAGAACGAGAAGGCCATCCTGCGGGCCGTCACCGACGAGATCATGTACGCGATCCTCTCCCTGTCCGAGCAGGAGTACGTCGACCAGTACGCGGCCGTCGTGAAGGCCGAGGAGGCCGCGGCCGCCGCGAAGGAGCGGAAGTTCCCTCGCCTGCCGCTGACTTGAGGCGTCTGCCGTCGGCCATGTGAAGCACCCGCCGTCGGCCATGTGAGGTGTCTGCTGTCGGCCCCTTGAGCCTCTGCCGTCGGCAGAAGCCGTCTCCCCGGCCGTCTTTACCGTCTACGGTCGCGTCATGAGACGTGCTGTGGTGATCGGGGCGGCCGGGCAGATAGGCAGGCCGGCGGTGGAGGCGCTGGCGCGGGACGGCTGGGAGGTGACGGCCGCGTCGCGCGGCGGGGCACGGGACGAGAGCTGGCCCGGCGAGGTGCGGGCGGTGCGGCTGGACCGCGAGGACGACGCGGCGCTCGGCGCGCTGGTCGGTGACGGCTGCGACCTGGTGGTCGACATCGTCGCCTACGGGACCCGGCACGCACGGCAGTTGACCGGTCTGGCCGACCGCATCGGCTCGGCCGTGGTCGTGTCGACGGTGTCGGTGTACGAGGACGGCACGGGCCGCGGCTTCGACACGATGAGCGAGCCGGGCGGTTTCCCCCGATACCCCGTGCCCGTACGGGAGGACCAGCCGACGGTCCCGCCGGGGGACGCCACCTACAGCACCGGCAAGGCCGCCCTGGAGAGGGAACTCCTCGCGGCGGGCGACCGGTTGCCCACGACCCTGCTGCGCGCGGGCGCGATCCACGGTCCCCACAGCCCGCTCCCCCGCGAGCTGTACTTCGTGAAACGGAATCTCGACGGCCGGCGCAGGCGGGTGCTCGCCTACCGGGGCGAGAGCCGTTTCCACCCGTCGGCCGCCCGCAACATCGCCGAACTGATCCGGCTGGCGGCCGCCCGGCCCGGCTCCCGTGTGCTCAACGCCTGTGATCCGCAGCCGCCGACGGTGGCCGGGATCGGGGCGGCGGTGGACGCGGTGATGGGGGTGGAGACGCAGACCGTCCTGGTGGGCGGGGCGGCACCCTCACCGTCCGTGGGCAGCTCGCCCTGGTCGGTGGAGCTGCCGGTGGTGTTCGACATGACGGCGGCGGAACGGGAGTTGGGCTACCGGCCGGTCGTGTCCTACTCCGAGAGCCTGCCGGAGACGGTCGACTGGCTCGCGCGCCACCTGTCCGGGCAGGACTGGAAGGACGCGTTCCCGACTCTGGCACGGGTCTACCCGGACCTGTTCGACTACGCGGCGGAGGACGCCTGGTTCGGGGCGTGAGCGGAAGCCTACGACCGCGCGAGTGACGCCAGTGCCTCGTCGAGCAGCCGCCGCAGCCGCAGCGCGTCCGGCGCCACGGCGGTCACCAGGGCGGCAGGGCCGGCGAGCGGGACGAGACAGGCCCCTTCCCCGAGTGCCCGGGCCGGCACCGGTTCGGCGGCGAACTCCGGGCTTACGACGATCAGTTGCCCGACCACGCGATGACCCGCGAGCACCGCCGGGCCGTCCCAGCCGCCCGGCGCACCGGGCCCGCAGGCCAGTTCCTGGTCGAGCACGGCCTGCCCGGCGACCCGCACGGTCAGCCGGCTCGTCAGCCGCCCGGGTTCCTCACCGGCACGCCCGAGCACCTGCTCCTCGCGCAGCACCAGCCGGGCCGTGGCGGCCAGCTCGACGCGGGTCGTCACGTGCAGGTCGCTGCCCCGGGCGGAGATCAACTGCTCAGGCAGCCACTGCAGTTCGGCCCCGTTGGCGACGTCGAGCCGGACGTCGTAGCGGGCCTCTCCCTTGGCCTGCCCCGGCAGGGCGATGGTGGCGGCGGCCGAGCCGACGGTCAGCCGCGCACCCTCCTCCACCCGGGCCCGCACGGTGAAATGGTCCCCGCCGAGCGGCCCGCTCATCGCTCCGACCAGCATGACCCGCGCCTGGGCACCACTGCCCCTGGTGCGCCGCAGCGCCAGCGGTCCGTCGCTCTCCAGCACGGGCAGGGCCGTCCCGCCCCGGCCGTCGTCCCGGGCGACGATCCTCGCGACGGACCGCACACCGGCGCTGGTCACGCTCGTGCCGCCCACGCGGCGAGCTGCGCACGCACCCAGGCGGCGACCTCCGTCACCCCGGGCTCGCCGCGCAACGACTGGAAGACGACCGGCAGTTCGGCCCGTTGCGCCTTGGCGTCGGCCGCCATCCGCGCCAGGTCGGAGCCGACGTAGGGGGCGAGGTCGGTCTTGTTGACGACGAGCAGGTCGGCGGTGGTCACGCCCGGCCCGCCCTTGCGCGGAATGTCGTCGCCCCCCGCCACGTCGATCACGAAGATCTGGGCGTCGACGAGCCCCTTGGAGAAGGTCGCGGTGAGGTTGTCCCCACCGGACTCCACGAGGACCAGGTCCAGCGGCCCGACGGCGTCCTCCAGGTCCTCCACCGCTTCCAGGTTGGCGGAGATGTCGTCCCGGATCGCGGTGTGCGGGCAGGCTCCCGTCTCCACCGCGGTGATCCGCTCAGGCGGCAGCACGGCCTCGCGGAGCAGGAACTCGGCGTCCTCGCGGGTGTAGATGTCGTTGGTGACGACCGCGAGGGACAGCTCGTCCCGCAGCGCGCGGCACAGCGCCGCGACGGTGGCGGTCTTCCCGGACCCGACGGGCCCTCCGAGTCCGATCCGCAGGGCCCGTCGGCCGCCGTCGGGCCGCAGGGCGTCGGCGCTCACGGCGCCGGGGCCGTCGTGGGAGTGGTCGTGGCCGAGGTGCATGGGGCGGCTCCTGCGTTCTTGTCCGAATGATTCGAGTGATTCGCGTGATTCGAGTGATTCGCGTAAAGGGATGATCTGCTTAGGAGGCGAACAGCCGCACGGGCCAGCCCGCGTGTATCTCCGCCCCGATCTCCAGCAACGGCGCCGACCCCGCCGGCAGCGCGTCGACCCCCTCGTCGACCACCCTCCGCGCCGCTTCCACCGCCCGGTCCACGACGCGGTCCACCTCCGGCGCCAGCCGGGCCAGCACCGCCGTCGCGTCGAAGGGGTCCAGACTCAGCAACCGCACCGTCGCCGTGGCGGGCCCGCTGACGCACTCGTACGCCGCGCAGTATGCCGCGTCGACCGGGCCCAGCCCGGCGGCCCGTGCCGCCAGGCCGAGCACCACCGGCTGGTGGGCCCCCTTGGGGAACTGCCGGGCCAGAGCGTCCAGTTCCGCGGAGGGCCAGGTCGTCCGGGCGGCCCGCATCAGCTGCCGCCCCAGCTTGCGCGCGGCGACGCGCAGCGCGGGCGAGGGCGTACGGGCGTCCGCGGCACGGTCCAGCGCGACGGGGTCGATCCCCAGCGCGGCCGCCGCCGAGAGGGCGGCCGCCATCGAACCTGCCGTGTGCAGCCGCCCCCGGCAGAACTCCGCCAGACTCGCCGCCCCACTGATCCGCCCGGCCTTGACCGCCGCCTCCGCCCCGCCGGAGTGGGCGTGACCACCGGCGGGGAACCGGCCGTCGGCCAGGACGAGAAGTGCCGCACGTGACATCAGGACGTCCTCAGAACAGGAAGTACCGCTGGGTCATGGGCAGTTCGGCCGCCGGCGCCGCCTCGACCAGCTCGCCGTCGATGTGCACGGCGAAGCTGTCGGGATCGACCCGGACCTCGGGCCGGGCGTCGTTCTCCCGCATGTCGGCCTTGGTGACCCCGCGCGTCGACTCGATCGCCACGAACCGCTTGCCGAGGCCGAGCCGCTCCGGCAGGCCGTCCTCGACGGCCAAGGGGGCGACGAAGTTGAGGGAGTTGGCGGCGGGTGCCCGCCCGATCGCCCCGAACATCGGGCGCGGCAGGACCGGCTGCGGTGTGGGGATCGAGGCGTTGGCGTCGCCCATCTGCGCGTAGGCGATCTGCCCGCCCTTGATGACGAGGTGCGGCTTGACGCCGAAGAAGGCCGGTTCCCACAGCACCAGGTCGGCCAGCTTGCCGCTCTCCACCGACCCGATCTCCCGGGCCAGGCCCTGGGCGAGCGCCGGGTTGATCGTGTACTTGGCGACATAGCGGCGTACCCGGCGGTTGTCGGCGCGGCCGTCCCCGGGCAGCGCGCCCCGGCGCCGCTTCATCACATGGGCGGTCTGCCAGGTCCGCATGACGACCTCGCCCACGCGCCCCATGGCCTGGGAGTCGGAGGAGATGATCGAGATCGCGCCGAGGTCGTGCAGGATGTCCTCGGCGCCGATCGTGGAGGGCCGGATCCGGGACTCGGCGAAGGCCAGGTCCTCCGGGACGGCCGGGTTGAGGTGGTGGCACACCATCAGCATGTCGAGGTGTTCCTCGGCGGTGTTGACGGTGAACGGCCGGGTCGGGTTCGTGGAGCTCGGCAGCACGTGCGGCTCGGAGACCACGGTCATGATGTCCGGCGCGTGCCCGCCGCCCGCGCCCTCGGTGTGGTACGCGTGGATGCCCCGCCCGGCGATCGCGGCGAGCGTGTCGCCGACGAACCCGGCCTCGTTGAGGGTGTCCGTGTGGATGGCGACCTGGACGCCGGTCTGCCCGGCGACGGTCAGCGAGGCGTCGATGACGGCCGGGGTCGAACCCCAGTCCTCGTGCAGTTTCAGGCCGAGTGCGCCGCCCCGGATCTGCGACAGCATCGCCTCGTGGGAGACGGTGTTGCCCTTGCCGAGGAGGCCGATGTTGAGCGGGTGGGCCTCCATGGCCTCCAGCATCCGCGCCAGGTGCCAGGGCCCGGGGGTGACGGTGGTGGCCTTGGAGCCCTCGGCGGGGCCGGTACCGCCGCCGACGAGTGTCGTGATGCCCGCGGACAGTGCCTCGTCGGCGATCTGCGGGCAGATGAAGTGCACGTGGGCGTCGATCGCGCCCGCCGTGAGGATCCGCCCGTTGCCGGCGATGATCTCGGTCTCGGGGCCGATGACCAGGTCCGGGTGCACGCCGTCCATGGTGTCGGGGTTGCCGGCCTTGCCGATCCCGGTGATCCGCCCGTCGCGGATGCCGACGTCGGCCTTGACGATGCCCCAGTGGTCGATGATCACCGCGCCGGTGACGACGGTGTCCGGGGTGCCCTCCGCACGGGTGGCGCGCGCCTGGCCCATGGACTCGCGGATGACCTTGCCGCCGCCGAACACGGCCTCGTCACCGGCGAGCCCGGGACCGCCGGAACGATCCTCCTCGATCTCGACCAGCAGATCGGTGTCGGCGAGCCGGATCCGGTCGCCGGTCGTCGGGCCGAACAGGTCGGCGTACGCGGCACGTGAGATCTCAGGCATCGAGGGCTCCTCCAATCTCCCCGCGCAGACCGGGCACGACGCGGGCGCCGGTCAGCGGAACGAGTTCGACGTCGACGGGGATCCCGGGTTCGAAGCGCACGGCCGTGCCGGCGGCGACGTTCAGCCGCTTGCCGCGCGCGGCGGCGCGGTCGAACTCCAGACCGGGGTTGGCCTCGGCGAAGTGGTAGTGGGAGCCGACCTGGACGGGCCGGTCGGCTGCGTTGAGGACGGTGAGCCGAGTGATCTCACGGCCCTCGTTGTACGCAATCGGTTCGTCGGCGAAGAGGATCTCTCCGGGAATCACGGCGGCCTCCCCGTCAGACGATCGGGTCGTGGACGGTGACGAGCTTGGTGCCGTCCGGGAAGGTGGCCTCGACCTGGACGTCGTGGATCATCTCCGGGATGCCCTCCATGACGTCGTCCCTGGTGAGCAGCTTGCGCCCGGAGGCCATGAGCTCGGCGACGGTACGGCCGTCACGCGCGCCTTCGAGGATGTGCGACGTGATGAGCGCGACCGCCTCGGGGTGGTTGAGCTTCAGCCCTCGGGCCCGGCGCTTCTCGGCCACGTCGGCCGCCACGTGGATCAGCAGCCTCTCTTGCTCGTGCGGGGTCAGTTGCACGTCCCACCTCACAGTCCTCGCTCCGGACCGTGCGGGGCCCGGCTGCCGCAGCCCCAGGGGCAGGGGAAAAGCCCTGGTGGCGTGGCGGCAGGCTAATTGGACCGCGTTTCGGGCACGTTAACCGAGCTGTGATCCACCGCTTGCGGTGTCCTCGTCCCGCATGCTCATCAGTGCCCGCAGACCGTCCCGGAGGACCTCGACCGGCGCCGGCCCGAAGAGGGACTGCTGTGCGATGAACCCCAGCACGGCGGCGATCATCGTGCGGGCCACATGGTCCGGCGCCACGTCCGCCCGCATCATCCCGGCCGCCTGGTAGCCCTCGACGATCCTCCCCCAGGTCGCGCGAACCGAGCCGTAGCCCTCCCGCAGGAGGGCCGCGAGCTCCTCGTTGCGCAGCGTCTCCGTCCACACCTGGATGACGAGCCGCGGAAAGGCGGGCCGGCCGTCGACGACCAGGGACTCACGAGCGGCGAGCGTCTTGCCGAGGACGGAGGCGACGAGTTCGTCGGGCGGCGGGGGCGGACTCTGCCGGGCCGCCTCCTCGAAGGCTCCGCGGACCGACCCGAGCACCTCGGCGACGATCGCGCCGATCAACTCCTCCTTGCCGCTGAAGTAGCGGTACACCGCACCCGCCGAGAGGTCGGCCTCCTTCAGCACGTCCTGCATGGACGTGGCGTGGAAGCCGTTGCGGGCGAAGCAGAGCGCGGCGCCGTCGAGGATCTGGCGGCGGCGGGCGTCGAGATGTTCCTGGGACACGCGGGCCATGATCCCCAACGTAAAACGAATATTCATTCTTGACAAGCCACCACTGGCGGAGCACGGTGGGAGCAGAGCAAAAACGAACGATCCTTCTTTTTAGTTCCCTCTCCAGCTCCGGCTCCGGTTCCGCTCGCTTCAGGAGACCCTCATGCCTTCCCGCAACCGCCGACCGATCGCGGTCGTCGTCCTCGTGCCCGTCCTGGCGGCCCTCGCCTTGTGGGCCTTCGCCTGGCCGGCCTCCCGTACAGCACCCCGCGACCTGCCGCTGGGCGTGGCCGGACCGCCCACCGCGGCGGCCCAGGTGGAGCGGCAGCTGGAGCGGCACGAGGGCGCCTTCGAGATCCACCGCTACGCCGACGAGGCCGCCGCCCGGGACGCCATCGAGGACCGGAGCGTCTACGGCGCCGTCGTGGTCACGCCCCGGGGACCCGAACTGCTCACCGCGTCCGCGGCCGGACCGGCTGTCGCACAGTTCCTCCAGCAGGCCGTGGCGCAGCAGGCCGCCGCCGGGGGCACACAGGTCGAGACGGTCGACGTCGCGCCCACCCCCGCCAGTGATCCGCGCGGCGCGGTGCTGAACGCCGCCGTACTGCCGCTCGCCCTGGCCGGCATCGCGGCGGGCGCGATGATCACCCTGCTGGGGCTGCGCGGCGTCCGGGCCGTGCTCGCGCTGCTCGGCGCGTCCGCCCTGGTCGGCATGGTTGCGGCCGGGATCGCGCACAGCTGGCTCGGGGCGCTCGGCGGCGACTGGTGGGCGGAGGCAGCGGTGCTCGGCCTGTCCACGCTGGCCGTCGGCAGTGCCGTCGCCGGCCTCGCCGCCCTGGTCGGCCCCGCCGGCACGGGCATCGGCGCCGCGGTGGTGATGCTGCTGGGCAACCCCTTCTCGGGCGCCACTTCGGCCCCGCAGATGCTGCCGGAGCCGGCCGGCGCGATCGGCCAGTGGCTGCCGCCCGGCGCGGGTACGACGCTGCTGCGCTCGGTGTCGTACTTCGACGGTGCGGCGGCGACCGGCCCTGCACTGACCCTGACCTGGTGGGCGGCGCTGGGCCTGGGTGCCGTACTGCTCGGCGGTTCGCTGCGGACACGGAAGACGGGCAGTGAGCACGCGCCCGACCGGCGGGAACTGTCGGCCGTCGGCTGACCACCGCCCGCCGCGCCCGGGCAGCGTCACAGCAAGCGACCGTGTGTCCCCGCTGCAGCGGACGGGGACGCACGGTCTTTCATCAGGCCGGGCCGGGCCTCCGGTGCTCCGCCGCGATGCCGAACCGCTGGGGTTCGCCAGGAGCGGACGCGACCTCGCGGACCGTGGAGACCGCGCTGATCACCTGCTCCTCCGCGAGCGCCGCGGGCTCCGCGAGTTCCTGGGTCTCGTCGAGTCGCCGCAGGTCATCGGCTGAGACGAGGGCGACGAGGGGCTTGCCGTGCCGGGTGACGACGACGCGTTCACCGCCGTACACCACGCGGTTGATCAGGTCGGCGAGCTCAGCCCTGGCTTGCGTCACCGGAATCTCGTAGGCCATGTCCCCATCATAACGGCACGTACGTCCTGTACATTTTTTACAGAGACAGCCGTCGCGGAAGACGGCTGCCGCCGGAGACGGCTCTGCCCGCGAGGAGGGGTTCGCCATGACCCGACCGTCCGCCCGTCACGTGCTGCCCGAGTTCACCGAACGCACGACATCCGGGCAACGGACGATGGACCCGTACTCCAAGCTCCTGGAGGGGCGGATCGTCTTCCTCGGGACGCCGGTGGACGAGACCTCGGCGAACGACGTGATGGCCCAGCTCATGTACCTCGAACACCAGGCCCCCGACCGCGACATCTCGCTCTACATCAACTCCCCCGGCGGCACCTTCCACGCCATGGCGGCCCTCTACGACACGATGCAGTACGTCGCCTGCGACGTGGAGACGGTCTGCCTGGGGCAGGCCGGCGCGGCCACCTCGGTGCTGCTGGCGGCGGGCACGCCCGGCAAGCGATCCGTGCTGCCGGACGCGCGTCTGGTGATCCATCAGCCCGCGCTGCCCGAGCCGGTCCGCGGGCAGGCCAGCGATCTGGCGATCCAGGCCGACGAGTTGCTGCGGATCCGGACCCGCATGGAAGAGATGCTCGCGCTGCACACCGGCCGCACCCGGGAGCAGGTGAGCGCGGACATCGAGCGCGACAAGGTCCTCACCGCCCAGGAGGCGGTGGAGTACGGCCTGGTGGACCGGATCGTCCCCCACCGCAACGCCACCCTGGCCCCGCCGACCGGAGAGTGAGCCGCCGGTGCTCCCGCCCGAACTGCCGCCGCTGCCCGCACTGACCCGCGCCGAGGCGGAGTTGATCGACCGTTACCTGGAGGTCGTCGACCTGCTCGGCCGGATCAACCCGGCCCTGCCCGGCGACACGTACCGCGGACTGCGCGCCGCCCAGGCCCTGGTGGGCAAGGCGGCCGCACTGCGTGACGCACTGACCCTGATGCACCAGCGGGGTGAGACGGAACTGCACGCCGGCACCCTCGGCCGGGCGCTGCGGGTGCTGGACGGCGAGCGGCGCACGGCACGCGTCACCCTGCCCCCGCAGTCCGTCAGTTGACGCGGATGCGCCGGCCCGGACGCCCGCCCCGCCGGCGGAGCGTCCGGGCCTGAGTCCAAACGGACCGAATGACGTACCCCTGTTCGGAGTAGACGGGAGTCATGTTTTTGGGCCCTCGCAGTTGCGCAACGCGCGTAGCCGAGGGGCGGAATGGGACATTCCATTGCTGGTCCGGCGGTCCACGGGCCCGTGGACGGTGGCTCGAACACATACGTGTCCACCCGAACGGGTGAGTGGTGAGTAACAACACAAATCCCCGGTTCCGTTGGGATTTCCGGACATGCATGAGCCAAGATCCCTGTCTGACGACAAGCCCCCGCCACAGCGGCGGGGCGGTCCGGGCGGACGCCGAGTCCTGCCGCCGCCTGGATGACCGGTCGACAGAAGTGCATCGGCAGGAGTGGAGGACCCAAGCACGACGGGTCGCCGGGACGGTCACGCCATGACCGGACCCGAGCAGCCCTTGGGGTGAAGCCGCGTCAGCGGCCGGGCAACTTCGCCAGCCCGAATCCGACAGGTCATCCTTCACAGGCGGCTGACGAAGGGTTGCGCATGACTGCGCTCAATCGTGTCCCGTCGCTGATGGTCCGGGCCGGTACGGCCTCGGCCCTCACCATCGCCGCCGTGGGCGGCTCGATCGTGGCCCCCGGCTTCTCCTCCGAAGCAGCGGCAGCCACACCGGCGACCAAGGCACTCCAGATCGCGGCCTCGAAAAAGGGTTCGCCCTACAAGTACGGGGCCACCGGCCCGCACAGGTTCGACTGCTCCGGGCTCACGCTGTACTCGTTCAAGAAGGCCGGCAAGAAGCTCCCCCGCACGGCCGCCCAGCAGTACAACAAGACGCGCCACATCTCCGCCAAGAACCGCAAGGCGGGAGACCTGGTGTTCTTCCACTCGGGCAGCAACGTGTACCACGTGGGTATCTACGCGGGTAAGAACAAGCTCTGGCACTCCCCCAAGAGCGGGGACGTGGTGCGGCTGCAGAAGATCTGGACCAAGAGCGTCTGGTACGGGCGCGTGAAGTGATCCGCCCGGCGTGGGGGGGGGCCCCCCCCCCCGCCCCCCCCCCCCCCCCCCCCCAAACCCCCCATACGGTTTCACACCCCCCCACCCCGCCCCACCCCCCCCACCCCCCCCCCCCCGGGCCCCCCCCCACCCCCCCCCCCC
>NZ_JBVHEP010000018.1:0-204483 GCF_055562795.1 Streptomyces sp. NPDC016851 | reverse complement strand
GGGCTCCGCCCCGGACCCCGGCGGGGACTGCGTCCCCTGCACCCCTCGCGGGGCTCCGCCCCTGCACCCCGAAAAGGGGGTGCGCCCCTCGTTCCGCATCGGGTCCGGATGTGCTGGACACCCGCACGAGCCCCTGACGTCTGGGCCCGCCGGAGGCCCGGATGTCCTGAGCACCCGCCGGAGGCCCGAATGCCCTGAGCGCCCGCCGAAGGCCCGAGTGTGCCGGACACCCGCATCAGGGCCCGAGTGTGCCGGACAGCCGCATCAGGGCCCGGGTGGGACGGGCACCCGCATCAGGGTCCCGGGGGGTGGGCATCCGCATCGGCCGAGTCTGCTGGAAGCCCGCGTCGGGCCCGCGTGCGTTGGACGCCCACAGTAGGCCCGCGTGCGTCGGACGCTCACATCAGGCCCGCGTGCGTTGGACGCCGCAGTAGGACCGGTGCGATCGGTCGGCGCGGTCGGCTCGCGTGTCCTGGGCCCTCGCGTCAGGCTCGGATGCGCTGAGCGAGCGGGGGCCCTGGCGCTCAATCCCCTCGCCGTGTTCCGCCCGCGTGGAGTTCGGGCCCCGCGTGGGGCCCGGGTCCGGCTCGGAGGTCGGAGGCGGGGGTGGGTAGAGCCCCCTCCGCCTCCGGGTGGGCCTGAGCCGGCGGGCCAGCCGGCTCACCCGGGCGGTGGAGCTGCCTGCCCCCCGGGGGGCTTACTGCTGGGGGTGGTGGGGCGGGATGGGCGGGAGGTCGCCGGACGACTCGTAGCCGTCGAGCATGTCGATTCGGCGGATGTGACGTTCGTCACCGGAGAACGGTGTGCTGAGGAACGTCTCGATGAACGCCGTCGCCTCGTCCTGCGAGTGCATGCGCGCGCCCACGGCGACGACGTTCGCGTTGTTGTGCTGGCGGCCGAGCGCCGCCGTCTCCTCGCTCCAGGCGAGGGCCGCGCGGACGCCCTTGACCTTGTTCGCGGCGATCTGCTCGCCGTTGCCGGAGCCGCCGATGACGATGCCGAGGGCGTCGGGGTCCGCGGCCGTCCGCTCCGCGGCGCGGAGGCAGAAGGGCGGGTAGTCGTCCTGGGCGTCGTAGATGTGCGGGCCGCAGTCGACGGGGTCGTGACCCGCCGCCTTCAGCCACTCGACGAGGTGGTTCTTGAGTTCGTAGCCCGCATGGTCCGAGCCGAGGTACACGCGCATGGGACGAGTGTGACACGGGTGTTTCGGGGCAGGCGCGCGGGGTGGCGCTCATGAAAACTTGACGTGAGTGTGAGCCGGTAACTGAAGCTCAGGAAAACCTCAAGTAACAATCTGGATTCAAAGGTTCTCCTCTTCGTTCACCTCCGATTCACTGGACCGGCTCGTACACCGCTCGTACGAGAGAACAGCTCCCCGGCGCAAAGGAAATCCGTTCCATGACCTCGCAGCCGACTCTCAAAACGACAGGAAACGAACCCGGTGACGGCTCCGGGCTCCAGGCCGGGCTGAAGAGCCGACATCTGTCGATGATCGCCATCGGTGGCGTCATCGGGGCGGGCCTGTTCGTCGGGTCCAGCTCCGGTATCGCCACCGCCGGGCCCGGCATCCTGCTGTCGTACGCCCTCGTCGGCACGCTCGTCGTTCTGGTGATGCGGATGCTCGGTGAGATGTCGGCCGCCAACCCGACGTCGGGTTCCTTCTCCGCGCACGCCGACCGCGCGCTCGGGTCCTGGGCCGGTTTCTCCATCGGCTGGCTGTACTGGTTCTTCTGGGTGGTCGTGCTGGCGGTCGAGGCGACCGCCGGTGCCGTGATCCTGGAGGGGTGGATACCGGCCGTGCCGCAATGGGCCTGGGCCCTGATCGTGATGCTGGTGCTCACCGCCACCAACCTCGTCTCCGTCGGGTCGTACGGAGAGTTCGAGTTCTGGTTCGCCGGGATCAAGGTGGTCGCGATCGCCGCGTTCATCGTCATCGGCGGGCTGGCCGTGTTCGGGCTCCTGCCGGGTGTGGACAGTGAGCAGGCCGGGCTGAGCAACCTCACCGAGCACGGGGGCTTCCTGCCCCACGGTCCCGGCGCGATCCTCACCGGTGTGCTGCTCGTCGTCTTCTCCTTCATGGGCAGCGAGATCGCCACCCTGGCCGCCGGTGAGTCCGAGAACCCGCAGCAGGCCGTCACCAAGGCCACCAACAGCATCATCTGGCGTGTCGCCGTGTTCTACCTCGGCTCGATCTTCGTCGTGGTGTCCCTGCTGCCCTGGGACAGCAAGTCCATCACCAAGGACGGCTCGTACGTCGCCGCGCTCGACTCCCTCGGGATTCCGCACGCCGGCCAGATCATGAACTTCATCGTGCTGACCTCGGTGCTGTCCTGTCTCAACTCCGGCCTCTACACCGCCTCCCGCATGGCCTTCTCGCTCGGCCAGCGCGGTGACGCGCCGAAGGGCTTCGCCCGGACGACCGCCAACGGCGTGCCGCGCACGGCGATCCTCGCGTCCGTCGCCTTCGGATTCGTCGCCGTGTTCTTCAACTACAAGTTCCCGGACTCCGTCTTCCTCTTCCTCGTGAACTCCAGTGGCGCTGTGGCCCTGTTCGTGTGGCTGGTGATCTGCTTCTCCCAGCTGCGGATGCGGAGGATCATCCAGGCCGAGGCGCCCGAGAAGCTCGTCGTGAAGATGTGGCTGTACCCGTACCTGACCTGGGCGACGGCCGCGCTGATCGTGTTCATCCTCGGTTACATGCTCACCGACACCGAGCACGACGGGCGCCAGACCATGCTGTTGTCGCTGCTCGTCGCGGCGCTCGTCCTCGCCGTCGCCTTCGTGAAGGAGCGGGTCCTCGGGGGGCGGCGGGCCGCCGCTGCCGCCGCGCAGGCGCAAGGACAAGGACAGGGACAGGCGCAGGACGACAGGCGGGACGAGGTTTCGGCCGGCTGACCGGCCTTTTCCCGGTGCCCCCCGTTCATGGTTCGTGGTGAACGGGGGGCTTTTCCGTTGCCGCCTACAGCACCGTGAAGCTGTCCTTGACCTTCTCGTACGTGCGGAGGGCTTCCGGTTCGATGCCGGAGTCGTACCAGGTGTTGACCTGGTACGACTTGCCGCCCGAGTTGAAGCCGAGCAGGCGGGCGTGCCAGTGGACGCCCTTCAGCGTGAACGTGTACTCCCAGACCACCGCCGGATGGCCGCGGAACGTCGTCTCCTCCAGGCGGACCTTCTGGTAGTCCTCGCCCTGTTGGGCGTTGCGCTCCGAGGTCTGCCAGGTCTCCAGCAGGTCGCCGCGGGCCAGGGACGACTTGCCGACGAGTTCCTGCGTGCCGTCCGGGGAGGTGTAGTGCACCTCCGCGCCCGTCTTCACGTCCCGCCGCCAGCCGTCGGGTGTCGCCCAGGCGAATCCGCCGGCCTCCCGGTGCGCGCCCGGCGGCAGGCTCTGCGGCCTGGACGTGCCGTCGACGGTGGGTGAGGGGGTGGAGTCGGAGGTGGAGTCGGGGGTGGACTCTGTGGTGGGTTGGGCGGAGGCCGAGGAGCCTGCGCGGGGGGCGTCGTCGCCCGGTGAGCCGGATGTCGTCGCCAGCACGATTCCTACGACGGCGCCGACCGTCGCGACCGTGGCTGCGGCGGCGGCGAGCATCGTACGGCGGTGGCCGGTGCGGGGGCGGGCCGAAGCCGGTGTGGCGGGGCCGGGGAGCTCGCCCGGCGGCATCGCGGTGGGTGCCGGGTGGGGGCGGCACTCCGTCGCCGCCTGTGCTCGGCTGAGGGAGACGGGGCCAGGGCGGGGGGTGGTCGTGGTGGCGTGCGGTGTAGTGGTGTGTGGCGGGTCGGGGTGCGGGACGGGCGCGGGCTCGGATTCGGGCTCGAGTTCGGGCTGTCGGTCCGGCCTCGCGGCGGCGGGGTCCTGAGCGGGGGCCGCATGCGACACCGGCTCCACATCCGACGGCTCCGCCCATCCTGCTGTCCCTTCCCGCCGTTCCCGTATCGCCCCCACCGGCACCGTAGGCGTCGGTGCGGGGAACGCGACCGGCTCCAAGGCCGCTTCCAGTTCCTCCAGTCCCGGGCGGACCGATGGTTCCTTTTCCAGCAGGGACGTCAGGATGTCGCGCAACGGACCGGATGCGGCGGGGAGTTCGGGTTCCTCGTACAGGACCGCGTGCAGGGTCGCGAGCGTGGTGTCGCGGGCGAAGGGGGAACGGCCGCCGAGGGCGGCGCAGAGCGTCGCGCCGAGGGACCAGACGTCGGACGGTGGGCCCTGCGGGCGGCCGGAGATGCGCTCGGGGGCCATGTAGTCGGGCGAGCCGACCAGCATGCCGACCATGGTGAGCGCCTTGGCGTCCTGGATCGCGGCGATGCCGAAGTCCGTGAGGACGACCCGCCCGGAGGCGGTGCCGCCTCCCGGCCCGGCCGGCCCGCTCCAGGTCTCCACCAGCACGTTGCCCGGCTTGATGTCCCGGTGCAGCACTCCCCGCGCGTGGACCTGCCGTAGCGCCGCGACCAGGCCGAGTCCGAGCCGGGCCGTGGCAGGGGGACTCAGTGGGCCGTCCTCCGCGAGGATCTGTTCGAGGGAGCGGCCCGCGACCAACTCCATGACGATCCACAGGCGTTCGCCTTCGTCGACCACGTCGTAGACCCGTACGACGTTGGGGTGGTCGATCCTGGCCGTGGCCCTGGCCTCGCGCAGGGTGCGTTCGCGGCGGGTCCTGCTGTCCTCCGCGTCGAGTCCGTCGATACGCATTTCCTTGACGGCGACCTGCCGGTCGAGTATTTCGTCGGCGGCTCGCCACACCCGCCCCATTCCCCCCTGCCCGATACTTTCGACCAGCCGATAGCGCCCCGTCACCAATATCCCTGGAACACCGCCGATGTTCGCATTCCCCGGCAATCCGCTGCACCCCCTTCACGACGCCGCGACCGACTCCAGTGAAACACAACGGTCACACTTCGCGCCGTACCAGGATAGTGGCGGGAAATCTTGTGGTAGCTCTTTCAGTACTGGCGAATTCTGGTGCAGGCCAGGGCAGTCCAGGGGGACGCAAAGGGGGGCGAACATGAGTTCTCGTCGCACGGCGGCGGTCGCGGGATCGCTGGTGGCAGCATCTTTCTCGGCCGTGGTGATCCTTTCCGGAACAGCCGGAGCGGAAGACGAAGGGCCCGCGAGCAGCAAAGGGGGGAAGGTCGTTGACGAGGCACCGGCGGGGGTGAAGCTGACCACGCTGCTGCCCGAGAAGATCTCGGTCGACAACGACTCCGAAAAGACAGCACTCACCGCGACGGTGAAGAACGAGGGGAACAAGGACAGCGGGAAGATCCAGCTTTTGGTCGTCGGTTTCGACGGGCTCACCGTCAAGAACGTCCAGGGATGTTCCCCGATAGCCGAGAACAATCTTCCGGAGGGTTCGAACAGCGGTTTCAGCTGCCCTCTCGACAATCTCGCGGCCGGTGAGTCGAAGTCGTACGCCGTCGACGCGACGTACGACCTGGGCAAGACGGGGAAGATCTGTCTGCCCGTGCAGACGGGCGACGGGAAGAAGACGTTCTGGCAGCAGGGCCCGGTGCCGTTCGGCACGACGAATCCGTCGCCGGACGCCCCGGCGACGCCGCTGCTGCTCGGCACCGACAACGAGCCGGTCTCCCCCGGCAAGCCGGATTCCCCGGGCGGCAAGGAACTGCCGAAGACCGGTCCGGCGCGCGATCTGCTGCCGCTGGGGGCGGCCGGTGCGTCGCTGCTCGCGGCGGGCGTGGCCGGGATGTGGTGGTCCCAGCGGCGGCGGCCAGGGGTTCAGGAGGGCTGATCCGGCCCCTGCCGACCGTACTTACGCCCAGAGGCCCGACGGGGGGGTGATGCCCCCGTCGGGCCTCGGGCTTCTGGGCAACGCCTGCGGGTTCAGCGCTTGTTCGCGAACTTCCATGCCGTCGGCAGCGCCCCCATCGCCAGCGCCGCCTTCAGCGCGTCGCCGATCAGGAACGGCGTGAGGCCGGCGGCGATCGCGGCGGTGGCGGACATGCCGGTGGCGAGGGCCAGGTAGGGCACGCCGACGGCGTAGATGATCGCCTCGCCCACCAGCATCGTGCCCGCCATGCGCAGCATCGAGCGGTCGGCGCCGCGGCGGGCCAGGGCGCCCACCACCGTGGCGGCGAGGATCATGCCGAGGATGTAGCCGAAGGAGGGGGCGACGCCGGAGGTGCCGCTCGCGAACCACGGCACACCGGCGAGGCCCGCCACGGCGTACAGCGCCAGGGCGAGGAAGCCGCGGCCGGCGCCGAGGGAGGTGCCGACGAGCAGTGCGGCGAAGGTCTGGCCGGTCACCGGCACCGGGGAACCGGGCACGGGCACCGAGAGCTGCGCGGCGAGGCCGGTGAGCGCGGCTCCGCCGAGCACGAGGGCCGCGTCCCGGACACGGGACGCGGGCAGCAGGTCGGCGAGGACCTGCCCGGTGCGGGCGGGTGTGGCGGCAGCGGTGCTCATGGGGACTCCGCGGGAGTGAGGGCCGTTCGGGACACCGTGACGCTATCCCAGCGTCCTCGCCCCGATCACCGTCAGCGCTCGACAAAGGCGCGAACGCGCGGTTGGTCGACTCCGGACAAAAGATGGGGGGTGCACCGGGCGTGAAGTGATGCCGGTCACGGTGGCAGCGAGGCTTCGGTCACGGGGCGGGCGCGCGGGCCGACTGTAGGGTTTCGCCAAATCGCCTTCTGGACGGGTGTCAACCCTCCGGTTACGGACACTCACAGTGCGCGCTCCGGGTGTCCGCATGATGGACAGCCCTCCCCGTCGGCCGGGTGGACCGCCCAGACTGGCGGCGTTTTTGCCCTCTCACGCCTCTCACGCATTGGACGATCCGCGCCCATGCCCAGCAGCACCACCACGGAGACGCAGCCCAGCACGGACGACGTCTCCCTCTCCCATGGCCTGAAACAGCGCCACCTGTCGATGATCGCCCTCGGCGGAGTGATCGGCGCCGGACTGTTCGTCGGTTCCGGTGCGGGCATCGCCGCCGCCGGTCCGTCGATCGTGGTCGCCTACGCCCTCTCCGGCCTCCTCGTGATGCTGGTGATGCGGATGCTCGGCGAGATGTCGGCCGCGTATCCGTCGTCGGGTTCGTTCTCGGCGCACGCGGAGCGGGCGATCGGCCCCTGGGCCGGGTTCACCGCCGGATGGGCGTTCTGGGTACTGCTGTGCACGGCCGTCGGCCTGGAGGGCATCGGTGCCGCGCAGATCGTGAGCGGCTGGCTGCCGGGCACGCCGGAGTGGGCGTGGGTGGCGCTGTTCATGGTCGTGTTCTGCGGCACGAACCTCGCGGCCGTGAAGAACTTCGGCGAGTTCGAGTTCTGGTTCGCGGCCCTGAAGGTCGGCGCGATCACCCTGTTCCTGGCGCTCGGCGTCCTGGCGATCCTCGGGATCCTGCCCGGCACGGACTCCCCCGGCGCCTCGCACCTCACCGACTTCCTCCCCAACGGCGGTGAGGGCCTGGTCATCGGTCTGCTCGCCTCGGTCTTCGCCTACGGCGGGCTGGAGACGGTCACCATCGCGGCGGCCGAGTCGGAGAACCCCGTCAAGGGCGTGGCGAGCGCGGTCCGTACGGCGATGTGGCGGATCGCGCTGTTCTACGTCGGCTCGATGGCGGTCATCGTCACGCTGGTGCCGTGGGACTCCAAGGAGGTCGTCGAGAAGGGCCCGTACGTGGCCGCCCTCGACGAGCTCGGCATCCCGGGCGCCGGCCAGCTGATGAACGTCGTCGTGCTGGTGGCGCTGCTGTCCGCCATGAACGCCAACATCTACGGCGCTTCCCGCATCGCCTACTCGCTGGTGGAGCGCGGCCAGGGCCCGAAGGCGCTGGGCCGGGTCTCGGGCGGGGTCCCACGGATCGCCGTGCTGGCCTCCTCCGTCTTCGGGTTCCTGTGCGTGCTGCTGAGCTACTGGCGGCCGGACGACGTCTTCTCCTGGCTGCTGAACATGATCGGCGCGGTGATCCTGGTCGTCTGGATCTTCATCGCCGTCTCGCAACTGCGGCTGCGGCGGCGCCTGGAGCGGGAGACGCCTCAGAAGCTGGTCGTGCGGATGTGGGCGTTCCCGTGGCTGACGTGGGTCGCGCTGGCCGGTATGGCCGCCGTCTTCGTCCTGATGGCCCGCCAGCCCGACACACGGGTGCAGCTGTACTCGACGGGCGGGATGACGCTGGCCCTGGCGGCCGTCGGGTACGCGTGGCAGAAGGCGCGCGCCCGGCAGTAGGAACCCCCTGGCGTCCCCGTCCCACGGCGAAAGGCCTCCGCGAGACACGCGGGGGCCTTTTTGTGTGCCCCAGGCACCCGGCACCGCCCTCTTGCTGTTAGCGTGCAGTTGCAAGACTATTGCAATAAGAAGCCCGGAGGGGATCCCGCCCATGCCCGTCTACGCGTTGCCCGACCTGCCCTACGACTACTCCGCGCTCGCCCCCGTGATCAGCCCGGAGATCATCGAGCTGCACCACGACAAGCACCACGCGGCCTATGTGAAAGGCGCCAACGACACGCTGGAGCAGCTTGCGGAGGCGCGGGACAAGGGGACGTGGGGGGCGGTCAACGGGCTGGAGAAGAACCTGGCCTTCCACCTGTCCGGGCACATCCTGCACAGCATCTACTGGCAGAACATGACCGGACCGAAGGACGGCGGCGGTGAGCCGCTCGCGCAGGACGGTGTGGGTGAGCTCGCGGACGCGATCGCCGAGTCGTTCGGGTCGTTCGCGAACTTCAAGGCGCAGTTGTCCAAGGCGTCGGCGACCACGCAGGGCTCGGGCTGGGGCGTGCTGGCCTACGAGCCGCTGAGCGGGCGGCTGATCGTGGAGCAGGTCTACGACCACCAGGGCAACGTCGGCCAGGGCTCGACCCCGATCCTCGTCTTCGACGCCTGGGAGCACGCCTTCTACCTCCAGTACCGCAACCAGAAGGTCGACTTCATCGAGGCCATGTGGCAGGTCGTCAACTGGCAGGACGTGGCGCGGCGGTACGAGGCCGCCAGGTCCCGCGCGGACGTGCTGCTGCTGGCGCCCTGACGGCCGCGTGCCGCCGAGTCGTCCTGCCTCGTGATCGTCTTCTCACCCTTCACGACCGGCAGGCGGAAGAAGGAAGCCCCCGCGAGGACGTGACTCGCGGGGGCTTTCCGTGCGTGCGCTACGGCTTGCGGCCCAGGCCGCCGTGCTGGCCGATCGGCTCCGTGGGGGCGCCCGGCTCGGGGTGCCACAGCGGTACCGAGACCACGCCCGGTTCCACCAGCTCCAGGCCATCGAAGAAAGCCTCGATCTGCTCGACCGGCCGCAGGTGGTACGGGACCGCGCCGGTCTCGTTGTAGGCGTCCTGGGCCTGCTCGTAGGCCGGGTCGGTGCCGCGCGATCCCTCGTTGAGGGAGAGGTAGCTGCCGGAGGGCAGACCGGACAGGAGGCGGCGGACGAGGTCGCGGGCCTCGTCGTAGTCGGCCACGTGGCCCAGGATGCCGCTGAGGATCAGGGCCGTGGGGCGGGCGAGGTCGAGCGTCTTGCCGGCCGCCTCGATGATGCGCTCGGGCTCGAAGAGGCTGATGGGCTCGTACGCCGTCGCGCCCTCGGGGGTGGAGGTGAGCAGGGCGCGGGCGTGGGCGAGGACCAGCGGGTCGTTGTCGACGTAGACGATCCGCGACTCGGGGGCGAGGCTCTGGGCCACCTCGTGGGTGTTGTCGACGGTCGGCAGGCCGGTGCCGACGTCGAGGAACTGGCGTACACCGGCCTCCTGGACGAGGTGGCGGACGCTGCGGCCGAGGAAGGCGCGGCTGCCGCGGGCGATGGTGACGATGCCCGGGAACACGGCGGTGTAGGCATCACCGGCCGCCTCGTCCACCGGGTAGTTGTCCTTGCCGCCCAGCCAGTAGTTCCAGATCCGGGCCGAGTGCGGCACCGAGGTGTCGATCTGCGTCATGGGCTCATAGTGCTACGGCACGTCCGCCTCGCACGGCACATTGAGTGAGAGGAGTGCGGCGGAACCGTCGGGGTTCATGCGCAGTTCGCTGATCGCCGCGTTCCGCAGGCGCGGGAACACCCTGCGGTACTCGCCGGCCGGGATCGACAGCAGGGTGCACAGGACCAGGCGCAGCAGGGTGTTGTGGGCGACGACGAGGACGCGCCCGCCGGGGTGGGCGGCGGTGATGCGACGCAGGGCCGCTGCCCCGCGGGCCGCTGCCGCCGTCGGGTCCTCGGCGCCGGGGAAGGGGTGGGCGACGGGGTCGGCGCGGAAGGCGGCGGCCCGGTCGGGGTTCTCGGCCTCGAACTCGGCGAGCGTACGGCCCTCCACGACTCCGAAGTCGCATTCGGCGAGGCCGGGTTCGCGCCGCGGGACCAGGCCCAGGGCCCGGCAGGCGGGTTCGGCGGTGGCGGCGGCCCGGGAGAGCGGGGACGTCCAGATCGCGTCGACGGGGTGGGCGGCGGCCCAGCGGCCGAGGGCCTCGGCCTGGGCGCGGCCGGTGTCGGTGAGGCCGATGTCGCTGACGCCGGCGTACCGGTTCTCGGCGTGCCAGATGGTCTGTCCATGGCGGGCCAGCAGGAGCGTGGTGGTCATGACTCCCCAGTGTCCGGGTGCAGACGGGTCAGGGCGTGTTCCGCTACGGGGGCGGGCAGCCAGCCGCGCTCCCGCAGGGCGTGGACGAGACGGGCGTACGGCTCGGCGAAGGCCGCCGTGCGCTCGGGGCGGGGTTCCAGGACGGTTCGGACGCGGACCATGCGCTCGGCGACGTCCGCGAGCGCGCCCGTCCCCGACGCCCCGTACGCGGCCAGCGCGGCCATGCCCAGGGCCGGTTCGGTCTGCTCGGGGACGCGGGCGGGGCGGGCCAGGATGTCGGCGCGCAGCTGGTTCCAGTAGCGGCTGCGCGCGCCGCCGCCGGTGAAGGTGAGCGGGCCGTCGAGCGGGGCGCCGAGGTGGTGCAGGTAGTCGAGGCAGAGGCGTTCGGCGAAGCCGACGCCCTGGAGCAGCGCGGCCCACAGACCGGCCTCGCCCTCGGGTTCGCCCAGGACCAGGGCGGTCGCGTCCGGCGCGCGGAACGGGAACCGCTCCCCCGGCGAGACCAGCGGGTAGGCGACCGCGCGGGACGGCTCGAACGCCGCCGCCCGCTCGTCCATCGTGGCGGGGTCGGCGTCCGGGAAGTGCGCCGTGAGCGCCCCGGCGCCGACGCTGGACGCCCCGCCGGGCAGCCAGGTGCCGTCGGGGGCGCGGTGGTTGTAGACCACTCCCGTGGGGTCCCGGACCAGGTCGCGGGCAGCTCCCTTCAGGACGAGGGTCGTGCCGAGCACCGAGTTCCAGGAGCCGGGGCGCAGCGCGCCCGAGGCGATCTGGGCCGCGCAGCCGTCCGTCATTCCGGCGAGCACCGGGGTGCCGGCGGGGATGCCGGTGGCGTCGGCGGCGTCCGGGCCGACCTCGCCGAGGCGGGTGCCCGGGCGTACGACGTCGGGCAACAGGCGGTCGGGGACGCCGAGGTGCGCCAGGGCGGCCTCCGGCCAGGCCTCCGTGTGCAGGTCGTAGCCGGTTTTGAGGGCGTGGCTGGAGTCCGCCGGGGGCGGTTCTCCGGTGAGGCGGGTGATGACCAGGTCGGGCTGGTGGGCGAGGCGGAGCCGCGGGGCGGGTGTCCGTGCGCCGGCGCCGGCCGCCCGGCCGCCCCTCGCGCCGCCGCCGTACTCCCCCAGCAGCCACAGCGCCTTCGGCAGCGCCCAGGTGTCCTGGACCGCGAGCCCCGCCTCCCGGGCCCGCGCCGCCTCGGCCGCCGCGCGGCCGTCGTCGTACATCAGCGCGGGGCTCACCGGGCGGCCCGAGCCGTCCGTGAGCAGGACCGTGCCGGACGTGCCGCACACCGCGAGGCCGCCGACCGGCACGCCGGGCGCGGAGCCGAGCGCCGCCCGGGAGGCCGTGCACAGCGCCGACCACCACTGCTCCGGGTCCTGCTCGTGCCGCACCCCGTCCCGCCGCCCGGTCAGCGGTGCCGAGCCGCTGCCGAGGACCCTGCCGGCGGCGGTGACGAGCAGCACGCGGACGCTCTGTGTGCCCAGGTCGATGCCGAGCCAGCCCGCACCCTCGTCCGCCATCCGGGACCTCCCACGACGTCGCAGCCGGATCTGTGAACTTCTCACTGTGCCCCGATATTTTCCCGTGCGCGAGGGATTGACGCCCAACTTCAGCCGTTCCACCCTCTGTTAACGAGTCGACTCGACGTGTTAACCAGCCCCAGCCCCCACGTGGAGGTACGGATGGACACGCACGTGCACGACCGGCGGCGCTTCCTCGCGCTCGCCGCCGGGGCTGCCGCGGCCCCGCTGCTCACGGCCTGCGGCGCCGGTTTCGGCGGCGACGACAGCAAGAGCGACGGGTCCGCCGCGGACGACGTCACCGGCTCCTTCGACTGGAAGCGGGAGAAGGGCACCACCGTCAAGGCGCTGCTCAACAAGCACCCGTACACCGACGCGTTGATCGCCGACCTGAAGTCCTTCACCGCGAAGACCGGCATCAAGGTCGAGTACGACGTCTTCCCGGAGGACAACTACTTCGACAAGCTCACCGTGGACCTGTCCAGCGGGCGTGCCTCCTACGACGTTTTCATGCTCGGCGCGTACATGGTGTGGCAGTACGGTCCGCCGAACTGGCTGGAGGACCTCGGGCCCTGGATGCGCAACTCCTCGGCGACGGGCGCCGAGTGGGACCAGGCGGACTTCTTCCCGAACCTGCTCCAGGCCGACCAGTGGTCGCTGAAAGCGGGCGCGCCGCTCGGCCAGGGCGGGCAGTACGCGCTGCCGTGGGGCTGGGAGACGAACGTCGTCGCCTACAACACGGAGGTGTTCGGGAAGCTGGGCCTGAAGCCGGCCGAGACCTTCGAGGAACTGACCGAACTCGCCGGCACCATCAAGCAGCGGGCGCCGGGCGCGGGCTTCGACGGGATGTACGGGATCGCCGTACGCGGGTCCAGGAGCTGGGCCACCATCCACCCCGGCTTCATGACGATGTACGCCCGCAACGGGCTGAAGGACTTCACGGTCGACGGTGGGAAGCTCACCCCCGCCATGAACAGCTCCGAGGCCGTCGCCTTCACCGAGGACTGGGCGCGCATGGTCAAGCGGGGCGGGCCGCCGTCCTGGACGTCGTACACCTGGTACCAGTGCTCCAGCGACCTGGGCGCGAAGAAGGCCGGGATGCTGTTCGACGCCGACACGGCCGCCTACTTCCAGGCCGTGAAGGGGGCCAGCCCCGCCTCCGGGAAGATCGCCTTCCACCCCGGCCCGAAGGGGCCCGACGGCTCCCTGGCCACCAACATGTGGATCTGGTCGCTCGGCATGAACGCCAAGAGCAAGAAGAAGAGCGCCAGTTGGCTGTTCCTGCAGTGGGCGACCGGCAAGGAGCACCTGCGCAAGAGCGCGATCACGCACAACCACATCGACCCGGTGCGCAAGTCGGTCGCCGACGACGCCGCGTACAAGGACAAGATGCGGCATCTGCCGGGCTTCCTGGAGACCTTCGAGACGGTCGTCGACCAGACGAGGATCCAGTTCACCCCGCAGGCGCAGTTCTTCGACGCGACGACCAGCTGGGCCGCCGCCCTCCAGGAGATCTACGGCGGCGAGGACGCGAAGTCCGTCCTGGACGGGCTGGCGGACGACCTCGCCGACAAGGTGCGTTAGCCGATGCGGCCGGCGCTGCGCCCGTACCTCCTGATCGTCCCCGCACTGCTGCTGACCTGCGGGATCCTCTACCCCTTCGGGCTCGGCCTGTACTACACGCTCTTCGACTTCTCGGCGAGCAAACCGCAGCCGGACATGGTGGGGTTCGAGAACTACAGAGCCGTCTTCACCCAGGAGGCGTTCTGGAACTCGGCGTGGGTGACGGTGCTGTACGCGGTCGGGGCGGCCCTCACCGAGACCGTGCTCGGGGTGGCCGTCGCCCTGCTGCTGCACCGCTCGACGCTGGTGGGCCGGGTGCTGGAGAAGGTCCTGATCCTGCCGCTGATGATCGCCCCGGTGATCGCGGCGATCATCTGGAAGCTGATGCTCCAGCCGTCCGTGGGGGTCGTCAACTACCTGCTGAGGCCCTTCGGTCTCGGCGGGGTGCAGTGGACCGACACCCCGACGGGCGCCCTCCTGTCGTCGATCGCCGTGGACGTGTGGGTCTACACGCCGTTCGTGGCGATCCTCGCCCTCGCTGGTCTGCGGTCGCTGCCCACCTCCCCGTTCGAGGCGGCGGCCGTGGACGGCGCGGGGTGGTGGTACACGTTCCGGCGGCTGACGCTGCCGATGCTGTGGCCGTACGTGCTGGTGGCGGTGATCTTCCGGTTCATGGACTCGCTGAAGGTGTTCGACATCATCTACGCCCTCACCGAGGGCGGGCCCGGTGACTCGACCGTCGTCCTCCAGATCCGGGCGTATCTGGAAGCCATCCGCTTCCAGCGCTACTCCTTCGGGATCAGCTACACGATCGTGCTGTGGGCCGTGGTGTACCTGGCCGCGATGGTGCTGGTGAAGCACCTGGGGAAGATCCAGCGCCGGGCCGCGGAGGTGACCTGAGTGAAGAAGCGTGCGCTGGGGTGGCTCGCGGACGCCGCCCTCGTCCTCTACTTCGTCTTCGCGCTGTTCCCGATCGCCTGGATGGTGATCCTGTCGCTGAAGCCGGCGAACCAGCTCTTCTCCACCTACTTCTCCTTCTCCCCCACCCTCGACGGTTACCGGACGGTTCTCGGCGACAGCGAGGGCATCCCGTTCGTGCGGTTCTTCGTCAACAGCCTGGTGGTGTCGGTCGGCGCGGTGGTGCTGTCGCTGGTGGTCGGGCTGCCGGCCGCGTACGCCTCGGCGCGGTGGCGGTTCAAGGGCTCCGAGAACCTGATGTTCACGCTGCTGTCGTTCCGTTTCGCGCCCGAACTGACCGTGATCATCCCGCTGTTCGTGCTGTACCAGAAGCTCGGGCTGTTCGACACGTACGTCGGCATGGTGTGGGTGCTGCAACTGGTCACGCTGCCGCTGATCGTGTGGATCATGCGGTCGTACTTCGCCGACCTGACGCCGGAGCTGGAACAAGCGGCCCTGCTGGACGGCTACACCCGCAAACAGGCGTTCTTCAAGGTGGCCCTGCCCCTGGTCAAGCCCGGTATCGCGGCCGTGTCGCTGCTGGCCTTCATCTTCGCCTGGAACAACTTCGTCTTCCCGCTGATCCTCACCTCCAACGAGGCCCAGACGGTGACCGTGGGCGCGCTGTCCTTCCTCGGCGGCGACCGGCCCAAGTACAACCTGACAGCCGCGGCCGCGCTGGTGTCCGTCGTGCCGCCGCTGCTGCTGGCGCTGACGATCCAGCGGTATCTGGTGCGAGGACTGTCGTTCGGGGCGGTGAAGTCGTGATCAGGCTGAGCGGGATCCGGAAGACGTACGGGAAGACCGTCGCGCTCGACGCGCTCGAACTGGAGGTGCGGGAGGGCGAGTTCTTCTGCCTGCTGGGCCCGTCGGGCGCGGGCAAGACCACGACGTTGAAGACCGTCGCCGGGCTCGAACAGCCCGACTCCGGCACGGTCGTGCTCGACGGCGAGGACATGCGGGGAGTGGAGCCGTACGACCGGGGGGTGGCGATGTGCTTCGAGAGCTACGCCCTCTACCCGCACCGCTCGGCCTACGACAACCTGGCCTCCCCCCTGCGCTCGCCCCGGCATCGGCTGCCCGCCGCCGAGGCCCGGCAGCGGATCGGCGCGATCGCCGAACTGCTGGGCATCTCGGGGCTGCTGGACCGGCCCGTGGGCCGGTTGTCCAACGGGCAGCGGCAGCGTGTCGCACTCGGCCGGGTGCTGGTCCGCCCCGCCCGGGCCTTCCTCCTCGACGAGCCGCTCTCCCACCTCGACGCCAAGCTGCGCCAGCAGATGCGGGCCGAGCTGAAGGCGATCGGGGCCGTGCAGCACACCACCACCCTGTACGTCACCCACGACTCGGTCGAGGCGCTGGCACTCGGCGACCGGATCGGGGTGATCCGGCAGGGGCGGATCGTGCAGACGGGCACGCGGGAGGAGATCTGGTACCGGCCCCACGACACGGAGGTCGCGCGGGCCTTCGGGCGGCCCCGGATCAATCTGCTGCCGGGGGTGGTGACGGAGAGCGGGGTGCGGTCGGACGGCGGGGTCGAACTGCCGGTCCGGGCGCAGGCCACGCCCGGCACCGAGGTCCTGGTCGGGCTGCGGCCCCGGGACATCGCCCTGCACGGCGAGGGGCACGAGCTCGCCGGGACCGTGTACGTCACCGAGGTGCTCGGCCGGTCCGTCGAGGTCACCGTCCGGCTCGGGACCGGGGAGCAGCGGGTGTCGCTGGTGGCGCCCCGGGCGGACGCGGCGCGCCTTCGTCCGGACGATCCGGTACGGCTCGCGGTCCGGCCTGAGAACCTGCTGCTGTTCGAGGCCGACCGGCCGGAGCGACCGGGACGACGGATAGAGACACAGCGATGAGCAGCAGTGGTGGACAGCAGGGACCGGCGGCGCGGCAGGCGGCCATGGCCGAGCGGGTGCTGGCAGACGGATCGGCGACGGCGGCGGAGCTCGCCGAGCGGTTCGGGGTGAGCCTGATGACCATCCACCGGGACCTCGACGAGCTCGAACGGCAGGGCATCGTCCGCAAGTTCCGGGGCGGGGTGACCGCGCAGCCGTCGGGCGTCTTCGAGTCGAACGTGCAGTACCGGCTGAAGACCATGCGGGCCGAGAAGGCCGCCGTCGCCGAGCACGCGCTGCGGATGGTGGAGCCCGGCATGGCGATCCTGCTGGACGACTCCACCTCCACCCTGGAGATAGCCCGGCGTCTGCGCTCGGGCGAGGTCACGCCGCTGACGGTCGTCACCAACTTCCTGGAGGCGATCAACCTGCTGGCCGACCAGCGCGGCATCCACCTGATGGCGCTCGGCGGCGACTACGACCCGCTGCACTCCTCGTTCCTCGGGGTGTCCTGCGTGGAGGCGGTCGAGCAGCTCCGGGTGGACCTGTGCTTCGCGTCGACGTCGGCCGTGCACCGGGGTTACGCCTACCACCAGGAGCAGCACATCGTGTCCGTGAAGCGGGCGATGCTCGACGCGGCGGCACGCAACGTCCTGCTGATCGACCACACCAAGCTCGGCCGGGTCGCCCTGCACCGGGTCGTCCCGCTGTCCCGTTTCGACCTGCTCCTGGTGGACGACGGGGCGTCGGCGGAGGCGCTGCGGGACCTGGACGAGCACAAGGTCCGTTACGAGGTCTGTGCGACGAAGGGCAGCGATGACCGAGCTGGAGCTACGTGATCTGCGCAAGACCTACCGGGCCCGGGGTCGTCCGGGCGTGGACGCGGTGCGCGGTCTCGACCTCGCGCTGCGTTCCGGGGAGCTGCTGGGGCTGCTCGGCCCGTCGGGCTGCGGCAAGTCGACGACGCTGCGGATGATCGCCGGGTTGGAGTCGGTGACCGGCGGGGACATCCTGGTCGGCGGGGCGTCGGTGGTCGACCGGCCCGCGCAGCAGCGCAACATCGGGGTCGCGTTCGAGAACTACGCGCTGTATCCGCCGCTGTCGGTCGCGGAGAACCTGGCGTTCGGTTTGAAGGCCCGGGGCCGTAAGGGTCGTGGGGATGTCGACCGCACGGTGAAGGAGATCGCCGAGCGGGTCGGTCTGACCGATCTCCTCGACGCCCGCCCGGCCGGCCTGTCCAGCGGCCAGAAGCAGCGCGTGTCGCTGGCCCGGGCCCTGATCCGCGAACCGGACGTGCTGCTGCTCGACGAGCCGCTCTCCCATCTGGACGCGGCCCAGCGGGACACCACGCGCCGCGAACTCAAGCGCATCCAGAAGGATCTGGGCCACACCACGATCCTGGTCACCCACGACCAGGAGGAGGCCCTCTCCCTCGCCGACCGGATCGCCGTGATGAAGGACGGCGTCATCCAGCAGCTCGGCACCCCCTACGAGATCTACGACAGCCCGGCCAGCGTGTTCGTGGCGGACTTCGTCGGCGAGCCCGCGATCACCCTGCTGCCCGGTATCGCCGGCGGCGACGGCCACGCCCGCCTCTCCGACTCGGTGCGGATCGCGCTGCCCGTGCCGGTGGAAAAGGGCCGGGAGGTGGTGGTCGGGATCCGCCCGGAGGACGTCCGGCTCACCGCCGAAGAGGGCCTGCCCGCCCGGGTCGTCGCCCACGAACCCCTGCTGGAGTCGGGCCTGGCGACCCTCGCCCTCGACGGGGTCGAACGGCACCTGGTCGTCCTCACCGACCCCGAGGTGCGGCTCGCCCACGACGAGCGGGTCCGCGTCGCCGCCGACCTCCGGCACACCCACGTCTTCGACGCCGAGACAGGAGAAACTCTGCGATGACTGCCGGGAACAGCGTGCGTGTGGTGGCCGCCGGTGACCACTTCGTCCTGCCGTCGCTGATCACACGGGCGGTGGAGCACGAGGTGGAGCGGGCCCGGGTGACGGAACTGAGGCTCGGCTGGCCGCTGGAGCCGTTCGGGCCGGTCGCCGAGGTGCAGGAGGCCAGTGACGCCGAGGACGAGATGATCGAGGCGCTGGCCGGGGCGCAGGTGCTGGTCACGCAGATGGGGCCGGTCACCGAGAAGGTGCTCGCCGCCTGCCCGGATCTGAGGCTGGTCGTGGTCTGCCGGGGCGGCCCGGTCAACGTCAACCTGGACGCGGCCAAGCGGCGTGACGTGCGGGTGTGCTTCGCGCCCGGCCGCAACGCCGCCGCCACCGCCGAGTTCACCGTCGGCATGATGCTGGCCGCCCTGCGCCGCATCCCCCAGGCCCATGATCCGCTGGCCCGGCAGGGCAGTTGGGAGGGCGCGACGTACTACACGTACGAGCAGAGCGGCCTGGAGCTGGAGGACCTGCCCGTCGGGCTCGTCGGGTACGGCGCCGTCGGCAGCCGGGTGGCCCGCGTGCTGTGCGCGTTCGGGGCACGGGTGATGGTGTACGACCCGTATGTGCACGGCGAGATCCACGGACTGCGCGTTACCTCGCTGGACGAACTCCTGCGCCGCTCCCAGGTGATCACCCTGCACGCCCGGCTCACCCCCGAGACCCGGGGGCTGATCGGCGCCCGGGAGCTGGGGCTGCTGCCGTCGGGCGCGGTGGTGGTGAACGTGGCCCGGGGCCCGCTGCTGGACGAGGGCGCGCTGTGCGACGCGCTGGAGAGCGGGCAGGTGTCGGCGGCGGCGCTCGACACGTACGAGCGGGAGCCGCTGCCGGCGGAGTCCCGGCTGCTGGGACTCTCCGAACGTGTGGTGCTCACCCCTCACCTGGGCGGCGCCTCGCGTGCGGTCGCGGAGAAGGCCGCGCGGATCGCCGCCGAGGAAGTGGGCCGCTGGGTCCGTGGAGAGCCCCTCGCCCACTGCCTGACCTGAGACCTGGAGGAGAGCCGCATGTACGTCGGTATCGATGTGGGCACGTCCATGGTCAAGGCGGCGGCCTTCGACGACACGGGCCGGGAACTGGCCGTGTCGTCCCGCCCGGTGGACCTGACACTGCACGGCGGGTTCGTCGAGCAGGACATGGACGAGGTGTACGGGGCGGTCGTCGCCGTGCTCGACGAGCTCACCGGGCGGGTCCCGGGGCCGGTGGAGCTGGCCGGGCTCACCGGGCAGGGCGACGGGGTGTGGCTGGTCGACGGGGAGGGGCGGCCCGTGCGGGCGGCGGCCTCCTGGATGGACGGGCGGGCGCACGAACTGGTCGACCGGTGGCTGGCCGACGGTACGTTCGAGACGGTGTTCCGGCGGACCGGCAGCGCGATGTTCCCGGGTTGTCCGGGGCCGCTGCTGGCCTGGCTGGACAGCAACGAACCGAAGGCGCTGGATGCCGCGAAGGCCGCCGTGTACTGCAAGGACATGGTGTTCCAGCGGCTGACGGGGGCGGGTCCGGCGACGGATGTGTCGGACGCGTCGATGCCGTTCCTGGACCCGCGCACCCGGACGTACGACAACCGGGTCGTGGAGCTGCTGGGTCTCACGCACCGCCGCGGGTTGCTCGCCCCGGTGAGCGACCCGGTCGCCACGGCCGAGGCGCGGGGCGAGGGCCTGCCGTCCGGCACGCGGATCGCGAACGGCCCGTACGATCTGCCTGCCTGTGCGCTGGGCGCCGGGGTGACGGCCCCCGGGGACGGTCTGCTGATCGTCGGGACCTGTCTGGCCAGTCTGGTCGCCACGACCGAGCTGGACCTGACGGGCGAACCGGCGGGCCTGTACATCTCCACCGACCGGCCCGGCCACTGGCTGCGTGCCATGCCCGCGATGGTCGGCACGGCGGCCCTGGACTGGGTGCTGTCGACGACGGGCGTGCGGCACGACGAGGTGGACGGCCTGCTGGCGCAGACCCCGCCGGGCGCGAACGGCGTCCGCGTGCTGCCGTACTTCGCGCCCTCCGGGGAGCGGGCGCCCTTCGTCGAGCCCCGGCTGCGTGCCGAACTCACCGGTGTCTCCCTGGAGTCGACCCGGGGCGACCTGGTCCGCGCCACCTGCGAGGGCATCGGCTACGCGGCCCGGCACTGCCTGGAGGCGGCGGGCCTCGAGGGGAATCTGGCCGTCTGCGGCGGCGGCACCCGCAGCCCCGCCTGGATGCGGCTGCTCGCCGACGTGCTCGGGCGGCCGCTGCGGGTCGTCGAGGGCGAGGTGGGCGCGCGGGGCGCGGTCCTCGCGGCGGCCGAGCGGTACGGGGTGCCGCTGGACGCGCGGGTGTGGACCCGGCCGACGGAGGTCGTCGAGCCGGACCCGGCACGGGCCGCGTCCTACAGCAAGGGCTACGAGGAGCACCTGGTCCGGCTCGCGCAGGCGCGGGCCCGGGCACGCACATGAATCCACCTACCGGGAAAGGGAGTCGCATGCGGCTCGGACGGAGATCTCTGCTGCTCGCGGCGGCCGCGGGAACAGCCACAGCCGCCACGGCCACCCCGGCGGCGGCCGCACCCCGTGGGAGCGGCCCGGTGGTCATCGGCCACCGCGGCGCGGCCGGCTGGCGCCCCGAGCACACGGCCGCCTCGTACACGTACGCCGTGCAGACGGGCGCCGACTGGATCGAACCGGACCTGGTGCCGACGAAGGACCATGTGCTGGTGGTCCGGCACGAGAACGAGATCTCCCAGACCACCGACGTGGCCCGCCGCCCGGAGTTCGCCGGCCGGCGCACGACGAAGACGGTCGACGGCCGGTCCGTGACCGGATGGTTCACGGAGGACTTCACCCTCGCCGAGCTGAAGACGCTGCGGGCGGTGGAGCGGCTGCCGCAGGTCCGCAACCGCAACACGGTCTTCGACGGGCGCGAGGAGGTCATGACCTTCCAGGAGGTCGTCGCTCTGGCGCGGAAGCTGTCGAGGGCGCACGGCCGGACGATCGCCGTCTTCCCGGAGACCAAGCACCCGACGTACTTCCGGTCCATCGGCCTGCCGCTGGAGCCGAAGCTGGCGTCCGCGATCCGCCGGGCCCGGCTCGGCCCGCGCGAGTGCGTCGTGCAGTCCTTCGAGCCGACGAGCCTGCGGCGTATGACAGGCCTGGGGGTGCCGCTGTGGCAGGCGCTGGGGACGACGGGCGGGCCGTACGACCTGCCCACGACGAGCTACCGGGACATGATGACCCCGGACGGGCTGGCGGAGATCGCGCGGTACGCGGACTGGATCGGGCCGGACAAGTCGTCGCTCGTCGGCACGTCGCTCCTCGCGGACGCGCACGCGGCGGGCCTGCGTGTGGGGCCGTACACCTTCCGGGCGGAGAACCAGTTCCTGCCGTCGGAGTTCCGGCGCGGCACCGGAAGCAGCGATTTCGGGGACGCGTTCGCGGAATACGCGCTGTACTACCGCATGGGGGTCGATGCGGTCGTAACCGACTTCCCGGACTTGGCGGTGATGGCGAGGAGGGGCTGATGATTCGCAGGGCGTGCCGGACCTGCGGCACCATGCAGGACTTCCGGAAGCTCAACGAGGAGGAGCGGGCGGCGGTCCGTGAGGAGAGGAAGGATCCGCGCCACTACGTGGACAACCTCTGGCGGTGCACCGTGAAGGGCTGCCTCTGGTACCAGCCGTATCTGCACACGGACGGCGGCGGCCTCCTCCCCGAGCGGTTCAGGGAAGAGGCCGCTCCCGCCGGGTGAGCCCTACAGGTTGGAGAAGTCCGGGCCCTTCGTGCGCGTGCGCTTGATCTCGTAGAAGCCCGGCACCGAGGCCACGGCGAGGGTGCCGTCCCAGAGGCGGGCGGCCTCCTCGCCCTTGGGGGCCGGGGTGACGACCGGGCCGAAGAAGGCGAGCTGCTCGCCGTCCGCGCCGGGCACGGCGATGACCGGGGTGCCGACCTCCTGGCCGACCTTGTCGATGCCCTCCTTGTGGGAGGCGCGCAGCTCGGGCTCGTACCGGGTGCCGTCCCAGTGGTCCATGAGGGACTCGGGCAGGCCGACGTCCTTCAGGGCGGCGGCGACCGTCTCCTTGCCGGGGCCCCCGCCCTGGTTGTGGATGCGGGTGCCGAGCGCGGTGTAGAGGTCGCCCAGCACCTCGGCGCCGTGCTCCTGCTGTGCCGCTATGACGATCCGGACGGGACCCCACGCCTTGGTCTCGAGCAGCTCGCGGTACTCCTCGGGCAGCTCGTCGAGCTTGTCCTCGTTGAGCACGGCGAGGCTCATGACATGCCAGCGGACCTCGATGTCCCTGACCTTCTCCACCTCCAGCACCCAGCGGGAGGTCATCCACGCCCAGGGGCACAGCGGGTCGAACCAGAAGTCGACGGGAGTCTTGTCCGACATGTCTCTCCTCATGAGGAAACCGTTTCTCCGGCAACGTCAAGGCTTGCTCCGGTCATTCCCGGCTGCCTCGCGTCAGGGGTACGTGGCAGGATCGTCGCTGTTCAGCCGTATCCGACGACGCTTGAGGAGTTCCGCCCGTGCCCGGTGAGAATCTGTCCCGCGACGAGGCCCGTGAGCGGGCCGCCCTGATCGGCGTCGACGGGTACGAGGTGTCCCTCGACCTGCGGTCCGCGGTCGGCGCGGACGACACCGACGGGCCCCGCACGTTCCGGTCCGTGACGACCGTCCGGTTCCGCTGCAACGAGCCCGGCGCGAGCAGCTTCGCCGATCTGATCGCCCCGAGTGTGACGGCCGTCTCACTCAACGGCCGGGATCTGGACCCCGGTGAGGTCTTCGACGGCTCGCGGATCACGCTGGAGGACCTGGCCGCCGACAACGAGCTGGTGGTCGACGCGCAGTGCGCCTACTCCCGCACCGGCGAGGGCCTGCACCGCTTCGTCGACCCCGAGGACGGCGAGGTGTACCTGTACACGCAGTACGAGCCGGCCGACTCCCGCCGGGTCTTCGCGAACTTCGAGCAGCCCGACCTCAAGGCCCCGTTCCGCTTCGAGGTGCGGGCGCCGGAGGGCTGGACGGTGTGGAGCAACGGCGTGGGCGAACAGGCCGACGGCGTGTGGCGGTTCGCCGAGACCAAGCCGATCTCGACGTACATCACATGTGTGGTGGCGGGCCCCTACCACTACGTGACGGACAGCTACTCCCGTACGTTCGCCGACGGCACGACGCTGGAGATCCCCCTCGGCGCCCTGTGCCGCAAGGGTCTCGCTCCCTACTTCGACGCCGACGACGTCTTCCTGGTCACCAAGCAGGGCCTGGACTTCTTCCACGACCACTTCGACTACCCGTACCCGTTCGGGAAGTACGACCAGGCGTTCGTGCCCGAGTACAACCTGGGCGCGATGGAGAACCCGGGTCTGGTGACGTTCCGGGAGGAGTTCATCTTCCGGGGCAAGGTGACACAGGCGTCCTACGAGGGCCGGGCCAACGTCATCCTGCACGAGATGGCGCACATGTGGTTCGGCGACCTGGTCACCATGGAGTGGTGGGACGACCTGTGGCTGAAGGAGTCGTTCGCGGACTTCATGGGCGAGTTCTCGCTGGTCGGCGCCACCCGCTTCGTCAACGGCTGGGTCACCTTCGCCAACCGCCGCAAGTCGTGGGCCTACCGGGCCGACCAGCTGCCCTCCACGCACCCGATCACGGCGGACATCCGCGACCTGCAGGACGCCAAGCTGAACTTCGACGGCATCACGTACGCCAAGGGCGCGTCGGTGCTGAAGCAGCTCGTGGCGTACGTCGGCCAGGACGCGTTCCTGGAGGGCGCCCGGCGCTACTTCAAGCGGCACGCGTACGGCAACACGCGCCTCGGTGACCTGCTGTCGGTGCTGGAGGAGACCAGCGGCCGGGACATGAGTGCCTGGGCGCGGTCCTGGCTCCAGACGGCCGGGGTGAACGCGCTGACCCCGCAGCTGCTGCTCAACCCGCAGGGCCGCGTGGAGGAGCTCGCGGTGGTGCAGGAGGCGGCCGAGTCGCATCCGGAACTGCGCCCGCACCGGGTGGCGGTGGGCCTGTACCGGGCGACGGACGGCGGGGCGGTCGAGCGGTACGCGCGCGCCCAGGTGGACGTCGACGGCCCGCGCACGGTCGTGGCGGAACTGACCGGCGCCGAGGCGCCCGACCTGGTCCTGGTCAACGACGACGACCTGACGTACTGCAAGATCCGCTTCGACGAGACCTCGCTGGCGACGCTGCGCGAGCACCTGGGGTCGGTGACCGACCCGCTGGCGCGCGCCCTGTGCTGGTCGGCGCTGTGGAACATGACCAGGGACGCGCTGCTCCCGGCGGGGGACTTCGTGGACCTGGTGCTGCGGTTCGCGGGAGGCGAGTCCGAGATCGGCGTGGTGCAGATGCTGCACGCGTGGGCCGAGTCGGCGGTCACGCACTACGCGGCGCCCGCCCGGCGGGAGACGACCGCCCGCCTCCTCGCCGAGGGCGCGCGGCGCGAGCTGTACGCGGCCGAGTCCGGCAGCGAGCACCAGCTGGCGTGGGCGCGTTTCTTCGCCCGGACGGCCACCGCCGACGCCGACTTCGAGCTGCTGGGCGACCTGCTGGCGGGCACGGCGTCGGTCGAGGGCCTCGACCTGGACCAGGAGCTGCGGTGGGTCTTCCTGGAGCCGCTGGCCGCGCACGGGGTGGTGGACGAGAAGGCGCTGGCCGAGGAGCTGGCCCGGGACGACACGGCGTCCGGCAAGCGCCACCAGGTGCGCTGCCTGGCGGCCCGCCCGTCGGCGGCCGTCAAGGCACAGGCGTGGGCGCAGGTCGTGGAGTCGGACGCGCTGTCCAACGCCATGGTCGAGGCGACCATCGCGGGCTTCTCCCAGGGCTCGCAGCGGGAGTTGCTCGCGCCGTACGCGCCGAAGTACTTCGCGGCGATCGAGCGGGTCTGGGCCGAGCGGTCGATCCAGATCGGGATGCACGTAGTGCAGGGCATGTTCCCCTCGCTCCAGCAGTCCCCGGAGACCCTCGACGCCACGGACGCGTGGCTGGAAGGCCACCGGGAGGCGGCCCCGGCGCTGCGCCGGCTGGTGCTGGAGGCCCGGGACGACCTGGCGCGGGCGCTGCGCGCGCAGGAGTGCGACGAGGCCTCTGGCCAGTAGCTTTGGCCTGAGATCGGGGCGTTCCGCCATCGTTACGAGATGCGTGCCCCAAGAGCCGTAACCCCTGGTCCGCACCCGAACGGACCAGGGGCTTTCGGCATCCGAACATCCGTCCTTTAGTGCTGGGTTGTCCGTATTTGTCGACGGGCCTGTAACAGCGGTTAAAGAGCCGTCCGAGCAAGGGAAATTGCGGGTCATGACCCACAACACCCCGCTCTCCCCGCGCCCTCTGCACGACCTGTCCGGCCGCGGCCGGCTCCGTGTGATGACGGTCGCGCAGCTCCGCTCGCACGGCGTGACGACGTCCGCGACGAACGAGCAGTGCCGCCCCGGCGGACCCTGGCAGCAGCTCCTCCCGGGCGTAGTCCTGCTCCACCCGGGCCCGCCGACCAGCGAGGAGCGGCTGCACGCGGTGCTGATGTACGCGGCGCGGGAGCGCGGCACGGGCGTCCCCGCCCAGCCCGGCGCGGGCCAGGGGCACGCCCCCGCCTACCCGGAGGCGATGATCACCGGCCTGGCCGCCCTGACGCTGCACGGCTTCTCCTCCACTCCCCCGCTGCCGTCCCTGGACGCGATCGACGTGCTGGTCCCTCGGCTGCGTCGGCTGCGCTCGACGGGCTGTGCGCGCATCGTCCGCGGCGCCGCGCTGCCCGCCCCCGAGCAGGTCACGGGCCTGCCCGTGGCCCCGGTCGCCCGCGCGCTGGCCGACGCGGTGGCCGGCCTGCGGGACGCCGGAACCGTGCGCCGGCTGATGACGGAGGCGGTGCGCGGCGCCCACTGCGAGCCGGCGGCGGTGGTGCGGGAGCTGAACCAGGCGCGGCTGCTGAGCCGTCCGCACGTGGTGGACGCGGTGGAGTCCCTGCTGGCCGAGGGCCGGGCGATCGCGGAGGACCGCCTGTACCGGATGGTGCGCGAGTACGGCCTGCCCGACCCGGTCTGGAACGTGGACCTGCGTCTGCCCGGCGGCCCCTACCTCGGGGGTCTGGACGCGTACTGGCCCGACCAGGCGGTGGCGCTGGAGCTGGACACGCGGGCGCCCCGGCAGGACGACGACGCCCTGTGGTCCGAGTACGCCCGCAAGCGCGAGCACCTGGAGCGCCTCGGCATCACGGTCGTCCACATCACGCCCAGGAAGCTCCGCGACTCTGTGGAACAGCAGGCGACGGTGGTCCGCACGGCCCTGATGGCCTCGGCCGACCGCGAGCCGGCCGCGTATGTCGTGGTGCTGCCCCGGTAGTGACGGACCGGGGGCAGGGCCAGGAGGGGAGAGGAGGGGCCGCCGGAGTCGCCGGCGTCCCCTCCTCGCACTCCGGCGGTCCCTCCTCGCACTCCGGCGGCGGCTGATCATGATCTGTCGCGGCGGCAGCTTCGAACAAAGAGTGAGGGACTACGCACCGCCTCGCCCCGCCCCGCCCGGCGCGAGGTCCGCCGTCTGTTGCGGCAGGCAGGTGAATCCGTCAGACGGATGGCTTCGGACCGGATGCGCCGCTCGCGGAAGAGGGCCAGTGTCGAGCTGAGGCGAGGAGGCGCGATGGACCGAGGAGCCGGAGCTCGGAGGGCAGGTGACAGGCAAGGGCGGCGACGAGGGTCGGCGGACGACCCCGGGCTCGACCAGTTGCTCGTCCGCGCCGCCGACGGCGACGAACAGGCCTTCGCCGAGCTGTACGACGCCCTGGCACACACGGTGCTGGGACTGGCCTGCCGTGTGGTGGGGGACAAGGCCCAGGCGGAGGAGGTGACCCAGGACGTGATGGTGGAGGTGTGGCGGACCGCCGACCGGTTCCAGCCGGCGCGCGGAGCCGCCCGGAACTGGGTGCTCACCCTCGCGCACCGCCGCGCGGTGGACCGGGTACGGTCCGTCACCGCGGGCCGCGCCCGCGAGCTGCGCGCCGCGGTCATGGAACAGGAACGGTCCTTCGACGTCGTCACCGAAGAGGTCGAGGTGCGGGAGGAGCACCGCGCGGTCTTCCGCTGCCTGACCCAGCTGGCCCGCGAGCTGAGGCTGCCGCTGGTGCTGGCCTACTACCAGGGGTTGACGTACGCGGAGGTCGCCGAGGCGCTCTCGACGCCGGCGGGAACCATCAAGTCGCGGATGCGCCAGGGGCTGCGGCGCCTGCACGACTGCATGGAGGCCGCTTCGTGAACCTCACCGACGACCCCCACCTCGCAGTCGGAGCGTACGTGTTGCACGCGCTGCCGACCGGTGAGGAGACCGACTTCGAGAAGCACCTGGCCGTGTGCGGCCCCTGCCGTCTGGAGGTCGATCAGCTGTCGAGTGCGGCCGTTCGGCTGGCGGAGGCCGAGACGAGCACACCCTCCGCGGACCTGCGCCGCCGCGTGCTCGACCAGATCGCCACCGTGCGTCAGGACAGGTCCGTCCCAGGCGGATCCCGGCGGCGGCGCCGCCGGTGGAGTCTCAAGCCGGCGCTGGCGGCGGCCGTGGCGGCGGCCGTGGCTCTCGGAGGCGTCGCCTGGTGGCAGAGCTCCGAGGCCGACACCGCACGCGAGCAGCACGCGCAGGACCGTGCCGAGTACCGGCGACTCGCCGATGTCCTCGCCGCCCCCGACGCCACGATCAGCAGCAAGGAACTCACGGGCGGCGGGGCCGCGAGTGTGGTCGCCTCGCGGGCGCAGAGCCGGTCCGCGTTCATCGCCTCCGGACTGCCGCAGCTCACCGGCGACCGGGTCTACCAACTCTGGTACGCCGAATCGGGACGGTACCGGCCGGCCGGACTGCTGGCCCCCACGGGCGGACGTGAGGCATATGTCCTGGACGGGCGCCTCGACGGGGCCACTGCCGTCTGTCTCACCGTGGAGCCGGCCGGCGGCTCCACGCAGCCCACCACCGACCCCGTCGGCTTCATCTCCGTCCCCCGTTGACGATCACCGTCCCCCGTTGACGATCACCGCTCGGCCACCGCGACGGCGGCCGCACACCCTTTCCCCACCGCCACGTCGTCGATCGCCCAGCCCGGCACCCGGCCGGGCCCGCGCGCGGAGGCGCCGAGATGGTCGGAGCGCAGGTCGCGTCCCAGTCCGATGCCGAGCCCCTTCAGATACGCCTCCTTGCGTGTCCACACACGGGCGAAGGCGGCCGGGCGCCGGTCCGGCGGACACGCGGCGAGTTCGGCGGCCTCCCGGGGGTGCAGCGTCGCCGTGAGGGCGGAGACGACGTCGGAGGCGGGCAGCCGCTCGATGTCCGCGCCGACCGCCGTGTCCGCGAAGGCGAGCAGGCACAGCCCGGCGGTGCGGGAGACGGAGAAGCACAGGGGCACGCCGGGCACGTCGGGGCGGCCGTGCGGGGCCCGGCACACGGGGCAGGGCCGCCGCACCAGCGGCACCTGCGACGGCTCGACGCCGAGGTAGGCACCGAGGAGCATGCGCAGGCACACGTGGGCGACCCGGTAGCCGTCCCTGTCCGCCGCCCGGTGAAATGCCGCGGCCCGTGCCCTTTCCCCGCTGTCCAGCACCACGTCCGCGAGCGGGGCCACGACGCCGCGGAGGTCCTCCACCCGGGCCAGCCACAGCCGGGCCCGACCGGGGCGGGGCGGCTCCGGAAGCCGGGTCCAGGCGGCGGGCGTGAGCCGTTCGGGACGCGGGACCGGTCTCGCGGGGAGGAGGCACACGGCGACGGCCGCCTTCAGTCGGAGGGGGCTCGCACGGCGCGGGGGTCTTGGATTCCACCGGCGTGCGACACCGGCGGGGCGAGCGCGTCGCCGCCGTACAGGGCCTGCACCCAGTTGCTCTGGTAGATCGTGTCGAGGTAGCGCTCACCGAGGTCGGGAGCGATCGCGACGGGCGTGAGGCCCGGCCTTCCGTGCCGGGCGAGCCAGCTCGTCGCACCGCTGACGACCGTGCCGGTCGAACCGCCGAACAAAAAGCCCCGCCTCGCCAGTTTCTGGCAGGTACTGATGGCATCGGCCTCCTCGACGCGCACCGCCTCGTCGACGTAACTCTCGTCGAGCAGGGGAGGCCTGAGGCTCATGCCCAGTCCGGGAATCATCCGCCGTCCGGGCGGGTCGCCGAAGATGGCGGAGCCGACAGTGTCCACCGCGACGATCCGCACCGGCCGGTGCCAGGAGCGGAACCAGCGTGCGCAGCCCATCAGCGTGCCGGTCGTGCCGACACCGATGAACAGCACGTCCAGGTACGGGAACCAGCGGGCGATGGCCGGGGCCGTCCTGAAGTAGTGGGCCCTCCAGTTGTCGGGGTTGGTGTACTGACTCAGCCACACGTAACGGTCGTCCGCGGCGCACAGATCGCGCAGGTGCGCCAGCCGCGCGCCCAGGAGACCACCCGCGGCGTGCTCGTCGGAGACGACGTGGACCTGGCTTCCCAAAGCCTCCATCATCAGCCGGGTGGCCAGGTTGCACCGGGAGTCCGTCACGCAGACGAAGCGGTAGCCCTTGCTCGCAGCGATCATGCTCAACGCCACGCCCAGGTTGCCGGAGGAGGACTCGATCAGGATCGAGTCCCGCCTGAGGGTCCCGCTCCGCTCGGCGGACTCCACCATCTCGTTCGCGGCCTTCAGCTTGATGGAACCGGCGAAGTTGAAGCCCTCGCACTTGAGGAACAGCCGGTGTCCCGTGATCGGCTCGAGGTCGACGTACAGGTCCTCCTCGTTGAAGGCTTGGGGTACGGATATGACTGGCACGATGTTCTCCTCGTCCAGAGCCCGACGGCGGACGGGTGCCGCCTCAGCCGTGCCGGCTCAGTTCGTGAAAGAAGTGGTCGATGACCTGCAGTCCTCCGGAGCGGGCCACTTCGTCGTAGACGTAGGAGCCGACCGCCAGGTCCAGCACGCCGAGGCCGAACGGCGAGAAGACCGCCGGACGGTCGGCCGGGACCGTCACGCGGCCGGCCATCACGTCGTCGAGTGTGCCGAGCAGGAAGTCGCGGTTGCCGGTGAGGCGTTCGGTGAGGTGCGGCGAGGTCGCGGCCCTGAGGCAGTGGTCGATGTCGTCGACGACGTTGGTGGCGCCGAGCAGCACCTGCGGCGCGAGGTCGCGCAGCGACACGTGCAGCACCACCGGGTTGTGCCGGAACCACGACGGCTCGGTGATGTGCGGCCGGTCGGCGACCGTGGCGAAGACGATCAGGTCGCTGAGCCGGATCAGCTCCTCGGCGCTGCCGTGCACGGTGACGCGTCCGACGGCCCCGGACTGCTCCAGGTAGGTGCGGAAGCCGGCAGCGCTGTCGGGGGACAGATCATGCACACCGATGGTGTCGAAGGTCCAGCCGGTGCCCTCCAGGTACGTGTGGATGTAGCGGGCGATCAGACCCGCTCCGACGAATCCCAGGCGGGTGGGGCGGGATCGTCCCCTGCTGAGCCGGTCGGCGGCCGACGCGGCGGACGCCGCGGTTCTGGCGGCGCTGATGATCGAGCTCTCGATGCAGGCGAACGGGTAGCCGGTGGTGGGGTCGTTGAGGATGAGGACGGCTGACGCCCGGGGGATGCCCGAGGCGACGTTGGCGGGGAAGCTGGAGATCCATTTCAGCCCGTCCACCCGGCCCTCGCCGCCGAGCGAGGCGGGCAGGGCGATGATCCGTGCCGTCGGCCGGTCGGGGAAGCGCAGGAAGGAGGACGGCGGGTTGACCGTGCGGCCGGCGCCGTGCAGGCGGTAGGTCGCCTCGACGACCTCCACCACGGTCTTCTCCCGGCCCTGGAGCACCTCCTTGACCTGACTGCCGGGGACGACGGCGAAGGACGGCACGGCCGGGGTGTCCGTCCGGGCGGTCCACGGTGCGGTGTGCAGGGTCGTCATGCCGCTTCCCTCCCCGTTTGCGGTCCGGGATGGCCGGGACGTACGGGGTCGGCCATCGCCACCACGATGTTCCGCGGCCCCCGGTACGCCTCCCGGCTGTGCGCGGTGCGGATGTTGTCCACGAGCATCAGGTCCCCGCGCTGCCAGGGCCGGCGCACGGTGTGGGCTTCGTACGTCTTGTTGATCTGCTCGACGACGTCCGGGGGCACCGGATCGCCGTTGCCGTAACGGGTGTTGAAGGGCAGCCCGTCCGGTCCGTACTCCTCGATCAGGAACTCTCTGACCTCGGGCGCCATCGTCCACTCGTTCAGGAACGCGATCTGGTTGAACCAGCAGTGCCGGCCGGAGACCGGGTGCCGCACGACGGCGGGCCGGTGCTGGCGCGTGCGCAGCGAACCGTCCGGCTGCCAGGACCAGTCGATCGCGTGGGCACGGCAGTAGGCCTCGACCGCGCCGCGGTCGTCGGTGCCGAAGGACTGACCGAGCGTCGCGCCGATCCCCTCGTTGTAGGCCCTGTCGAGCAGCCAGCCCTCCCGGGCGAAACGGTCGACGAGTTCGGCGGGCAGCGCGTGCAGCACCTCGGTCGCGTCGGCCACCGCCGTGGCACCGCCTTCGTCGGGCGGCTCCAGACACGCGAACATCAGCAGGCCGGGGCACTCGAAGGCGTAGCTGAGTTCGTGGTGCATGCACATGGGCTGGTTGGGCGGCCATGCCGAGGACGAGTAGACGCCGTCCGCGTGGCGGTCGCGGGCGGCGAACGCCTCGCGTTCGGTCAGGGGGCGCTCGGCCACCTGGCGCAGGACCGACTCGACGTCGGCCGGGGTGCGCAGGCCGAGGCCCCGGACCACGAGCGCTCCCCGCTCGGCGACGAGTTCACGCAGTGCGTTTCGCCGGCCCGCCGCCCAGGCCGCCGCGTCCGTGGCGTCCCCGGTGTCTGCGGCGTCGAGTACCGGAAGGCCGTCCGGAGCCGGTGCCGGGGTGGCCCTGTTCCTGCGGAAGAGTGCCGACAGCATGTGGGTCTCCTCTCGTACTCCTCGGTCCGTCACGGTTCTCCGCCGGTCCGGCTGTCGATCAGCCGGGCCAGGTCGGCCAGTACGGGACGGCCGGCGAGGTCGCGCGGCGAGATCACCCGGCCGAGCGAGACCGCGAGCCGTACCGCCGACAGGGAGGTGCCGCCCAGGTCGAAGAAGTTGTCGTCCCGGCGGATCCGCCCTGGCGGCAGGCCGAGTTCCGCCTCCCATTGCGCCGCGAGCCGCCGTTCGGCCGGCGTCCGCGGGGCGCCCTGGGCCTCCCGGGCCGGACCGAGGTCCTCGGCGAGCGCCGCGAGCGCCTTGCGGTCGGTCTTGCCGTTGGCCGTGAGCGGCAGGCGGTCCAGCCGGTGGAAGGACGACGGGATCATGTACTCGGGGAGCAGGTCCGCGAGCCGTTCCCGCAGGTCCTCGGCGGTCACCGCGCCCGCGCTCGTGCAGAAGGCTGCCAACTGGCGGCCGTGCCCTTCCGCGCCGGTCACCACGACCGCGCAGTCCGTGACGCCGGGCACGCGCAGCAGCGCGTTCTCGACCTCGCCGATCTCGACCCGGAACCCCCGGATCTTCACCTGCGCGTCCCGGCGGCCGAGGAACTCCAGTTTCCCGTCGGGCCGCCAGCGGCCGAAGTCTCCTCCGCGGTAGAGCCGCCGGCCGGGGCGGTGGGGGTCGGGCAGGTAGGCGAGCCGGGTGCGTTCGGCGTCGTTGACGTAGCCGCGCCCGACGCACACCCCGGAGAAGACGATGGCTCCGGGCGCCCCGAGCGGAACCGGGAGCAGGTTGTCGTCGACGACGTACTGGTACACGTTGGCGATGGGCCGGCCGAGCGGGATCCGGTCGGTGGCGGGCGCCCGGTCCATCACCTCGTGGTTGGTGTCGTCGGACGTCTCGGTCAGTCCGTAGGCGTTGACCAGCCGCACGGCCGGACCGGTGGCGAACCACCGCTGGACCAGCTCCCCCTTCAGCGCCTCGCCGGTGACGGACACGCACCGCAGGTCCGGCAGGTCCCGGGGGCGGCGTTCCAGGGCGGACAGGATGACGTCGAGGTAGGACGGCACCAGTTGCAGGACGTTGACGCGGCCCTCGGTGATCGTGTCCAGGAACCGGTCCGCGTCGAGGATGGCCTCCTGCTCGACCAGCAGGGTCCGCCCGCCCGTCAGCAGCCCCGCGAGCAGCTGCCACAGCGAGATGTCGAAGCACTGCGAGGCCGTCTGCGCCACCACGGTGCCCTCGCCGATGCCCAGATCGTCGATCTTGGCGTACAGGTGGTTGAGCAGGCCGGCGTGCTCGCACATCGCGCCCTTCGGCTCACCGGTGGAGCCGGAGGTGAAGAAGACGTACGCCAGCCCGTCCGCCGGTATGGCCAGGCCGAGGTCCGTGCCGTCGGCGGCCCGGTCGGTGACGTCCGGGACGAGCAGCCGCCGGGTCCCGGGCAGCGTCGCGAGCGCCCGGTCCAGCTGCCCGGTGCTGTCCGGTTCGGTGAGGACGTACGAGCAGCCGGCGCGGGTGAGCATCGTGGCGATGCGGCCGGGCGGGTGATGCGGGTCGACGGGCAGGTACACGGCGCCGGCCTTGAGGACGCCGAGCACGGCGGCCGCCCAGTGGAGGTCGCGCTCGGTCACCACGGCGACCGGGTCCTCGGGTCCGAGCCCCTCGGCCAGCAGGGCGCGGGCCAGCCGGTTGGCCCGTACGTCGAGGTCCGCGTACGTCAGGCTGCGGCCCTGGTGGACCACCGCGACGGCGTCCGGAGCCTTGCGCACCCGCTCCTCGAACAGCTCGTGGAACCGGCGGTCCGGCAGCTCACGGCGCGGCCCGGCCAGCCCGTCGAGCTGGAACCGGAGTTCCTCCGCGGACAGCAGGCTGCGACGGTCATGGGGGGCGTCGGGATCGGCGGCGATCGCCTCCAGCGCGGCGAGGTGGTACCCCCCGATCCGCGCGGCACAGTCCGCGTCCAGCAGGTCCGTCCGGTGACGCACGCGCAGGACGAACCGGCCGTCCTCCTCGCCCGCCGAGACGCCGAGGAGCACGCTGCCGTCCGCCGGGACGGTGACCTCCTGCCCGGCCGGGGCGAACACCGCCTCGGCTCCGGCCGCGGACGGTGAGCCGGTCCCGGGCGACGGCACCGCCGCCTCGGCCCGCCGGGCTTGAAGCACGAGCCCGCGCCAGGTGCCAGGCGCGACCGTCAGCTCGAAGGGCAGCGGCCCGGTCCGGTCCGGGAGCAGGCAGCCGCTGCGCACCTCGGGGTCGCCGGAGAGCAGGGCGAGCACCTTCGCGTGTGCCGCGAGGAGGATCGCGGTGAGCGGCACGCCGAGTTCACGGGCCCGCCCGCGCAGGGCCGCCGTCACGTCGCGGGGGACGCTCCTGAGGTGCTCCCCGGTGCCGGGCACCGGCTCCTTCGCCCATCGAAGCAGGGCCGTGAAGCCGCCCTCGGCCCTGCTGTCGCTTCCGGGGACGCGGGCGTCGGTCGCTGTCGCTGTCATCACCGCGCACCTCCGTTTTCGTCGAGGGGACGGGCCGGATTCCCCGCCCAGCGGGCGTTCCCGGGAACCGTCTCGCCCTTCATGAGGAAGGAGTCCGCCGCCAGCACGGCGCCGTCGCCGACCGTCACCCCGTAGTGCACGAGCGCTCCGACGCCGACGGTGCAGCCGGCGCCGAGCGCGCTGCGGTCCGACTTGAACGTGCCGTCCTCCTGGGAGTGGCACTGCAGGACACTGCCCGAGTTGAGGGTGCAGTCGTCCCCGATGGCGACCATGGGGCGCTCCGTCATGTGGCAGCCGTCGTCGAAGACCCGTGCCCCGATCCGGACACCCAGCAGGCGCCATACGACGGTCTTGAACGGGGTGCCGTCGAGGATGTGCAGATAGGTCTCGGACGGGACCTTCCAGTACCGCTCACGGCGCCAGAAGCGGCGGTCGTAGATCGAGCAGAACAACGGCTCCGGTGGGTACGCGGCGATGACGGCCCGCTCGAGAAGGACGTAGTACAGGAAGGTGAACGGCAGCAGGGCGGCGTTGGCGAGCGCGAGGGCCACGGTGCCCCACGCGGGGTACCGGCTCGCGGCGAACGCGAAGAGCAGGGTGACGCAGAAGAAGTACAGCCATCCCGTGAGCAGATGGCATGCCATGGTGACGGCGTTGTGCCGGTTCTTGGCCGCGAGGCGGCGGCGCAGGACGTTCCCGTCCTTCAGCTCGTCGAAGGTGCTGTCCCGCGCCACCGAACGCGGGATCTCGAAGCAGGGGGAGCCGAGAAGTCCCACGTCGTGCCGGAGCGGTCCGCTGACGGGGACCGCCACCTTGGTGGCGAGGAGGCAGTTGTCGCCGGTCCGGCCGCCGGCGGGGTAGGCGATCCGGTTCCCGAGGAAGTTGTGCGCCCCGATCACGGTCGGCGACAAACGGAAGGAGGTGCTGGAGTACTCGGCGTTCATCAGGGACAGTCCGTCCGCGACCATGGTCCCGGTGCCGACCCTGCTCAGGTAGGGGCTCTCGTGCTTGACCGCTGTCCCGAAGTTCGAGCCGGTCTGCTCCACGGGAGTCAGGCGATAGCCGATCCAGCGCAGGTAGTGCACGATGCAGGAGCTGTCGCCGAACAGACGCGTCAGGGATTTCCTGTTCGTCATCAGGGCGATCGTCCGGTGCACGGAGTGGTGGAAGCCGAAGAGCGGGTACGTCCGGCCGGGCCGGACGAGCAGGCCCAGCAGCCGAGGGACGGTGGCCAGGATCAGCAGGGCGGCGATCAGGCCGCCGAAGAAGACCACGGCCGTGACCACCAGCAGGTCGGCGTAGAGCACCGTCGCCCCGCCCTTCACGACCGCGGATCCCTCCAGCAGGCGGGAGAGCAGCACGTCCAGGCAGCCCACCGCCAGCGGCAGGTACACCAGCAGCACCGTGAGCAACAGCAGGGTGCCGTGGGCCGCTCGCCGTACGGTGCCGCACCGGGCGGGCTCCACCTCCTGGAAGTCGCCGTCCGCGGGCTGGGCCGGAGAGCCCTGCCAGTGCTCGCCGTCGGGGACCGCCTGGCCGGTGTGCAGGGAGGACGCGTGCCCGAGCCGGGAGGCGTCGCCGAGCCGGGTCCCGATGTCCAGCACGGTCACCTCACCGACGACCGCGCCCCGGCCCAGCGTGACCGGCCCTGTCTCGATGACCCCGTCGGCCGCGTTGTAGCAGCTCATCAGCGCGTCCTTGCGGACGAGCGTGCCGTCACCCACGGTGAGCAGATCGGTGCAGACGGGGGCGGAGCGGGAAAGGATCGTCACTCCTCTGCCGATCCGCGCGCCCAGGGCCCTCAGGAAGAGGGGGTAGAGCGGCGACCCGGCGAACAGCACCAGCGGGCTCGACCGGATCAGCGTCTTGACCAGCCAGAACCGGAAGTAGGTGAGGCTCCAGACGTGGAACCGGCGTGGTGTGAACCGGCCGAACAGCAGCCACTTGGCGATCACCGGCAGGGCGCACAGCACCAGGAGCAGCGCGGCGCCGAACACGACGCTCCGCAGGTAGGCGTCGAGCAGGTGCGTATACGCGGAGATCCATTCGTAGCCCTGGGCGGAGACGGCGGCGACGAGGAAGGCGTAGCCGAGGAAGGCCAGAAGCTGGAGTGCCCCGCAGAGCACGCGGTGGGGGCGGCCCGTCGGTGGCACCGGTGCCGGGGCCTCGGCCTGTGCCCTGGGCAGTGCCGGCGGGCCGGGCAGCTCGGATCCGGGTGAGGGCGGGGTGCTGTCGAGCAGTGCGACCGCGAGGCCGCGGGCGGTCGGATGCCGGTAGACGTCGCGCATCGACACCGCCGGCAGGTCCGGCCGGTTCCTCACCCGCGCGCAGAAGTGCGCCATCACCAGGGAGTCGGCGCCGAGATCATCGAAGAAGTTGCTGTCGAGCGGCACCTCGTCCAGGTGGGCGACATCCGCCAGCAGCGCGGCGAGCCGCTCCGCGGCGGCGGATACCGCCGGATGTGGCGGCGCTTCACGGGGCCGGACTCCCTCCATGACGCCCCTGGCCGCCTCCTGCAGTTGCTGTCCCTTCATGAGGAGGACCCCCTCGGCTGCGACGGTCGCGTGCCCTTCCTCGCTAGGGATTCGGAGCCGGGCAGCCGAGGGATGGAGGGTCCGGCTGTTCTTCTCGGATGATGAGCGGGCCTCTCACCCAGCGGACAGGCGGCACCGTCCTACGTGCCGCAGAACTCCGCCTCGATGATCGCGCGGGTGCTGCCCGACCAGTCGCCGTTGAGGTTGACGGCGAGCGTGTGGCGGCCGTCCTCGGTCGTCACGGCGTCCGAGTTGGAGCCGCTGATGCCGCCGTCGTGGCCCCAGACGTGGACGCCGCAGCTGAGCTTGCGGTCGACGAGCCCCAGGCCGTAGCGGCTGGTCTCCCGGCTGGAGGGGACCGTGGTCTTCATCTCCTTCAGCTGCTCGGGCGGGAGCAGCCTGCCGCGGAGCAGCGCCGAGTAGAAGCGGTTCAGGTCGGCCGAGCTGGAGACCATCTGGCCCGAGCCGTAGGCCAGACGCGCGTTCAGTTCCGTGACGTCGTAGGTCGGGCCCGTGTCGGTCTCGGCCAGCTTGGAGTAGGCGCGGCTGCTGGGCCGGGGCAGGGTGACGCGGGTGGTGGGGACGGACGTGGAGGTCAGACGCAGCGGGGCGATGATGCGCCGGTCGATCTCGGCGCCGTAGTCGTCGTTGCCCGTGGCCTTCTCGATCACCCGCGCGGCCAGGAGGTAGTTCGTGTTGGAGTACTCGAACAACGTGCCCGGCGCGAAGTACGGCTCGTTCGCCAGGGCGTAGGCGAGCAGTTCCTCCGGGGCCGCCTCGTCGAACCGGTGCTTCATGAAGCCGTCCGCGGTCATGTACGTCCGCTGGAAGCCGGCGTCCCCCAGGTAGTCGAAGATGCCGCTGGTGTGGTTCAGGAGCTGGCGGAGGGTGATCTCGCGGCCGTCGTGTCCGTGCCCCCGGACCACGCCCGGCAGCCACTTCTCCACCGTGTCGTCCAGCGACAGCCGCCCCTCCGCCTCCAGCTGCAGGACGACGGTGGCGACGAACGTCTTGGAGATGCTGGCGACGCGGTAGTGGTCGCGCGCCGAACGCGGCTGGCCCGTCTTGAGGTCGCCGACTCCGGCCGTGGCCGCCCAGGCGCCGTGCCCCTGCTGCACTCTCACGGTCACGCCCGGGACGCCGTCGGCGACCGCGGCCCGCATCGCCTGCCGCGTCGCGTCGTGGTGGTGGCCTGCGGGCGGGGCCGCGACCGCGGGGCCCGCCAGGGCCGCCGACAGTGCCACGGCCGTCGCCGCCGTAAGGATCGTGCGTGCGCGTCTGTTCATGTCCCGTACCCCCGTCATGTCGAGCGGTGTCGGGGGGTGGGACCGCGAGTCGGCGGGCCGGAGTTGACCGTCCCTGGCGGGTTGGGCGGGATTCAGCCCTTCTTGAGCACCAGCTCCGTGTTGCGGTCCGCCGGGTCGCCGCTGAGGGTCGTGCTCGCGCCGGGGGCGTTGAGGGACAGCTCGCGGTAGAGCGCGGCGAGGCCGGTCTGGGAAAGGTCGGAGAAGTCCGTGCGGTGCGGGGCCGAGGACTCCACCAGCGTGGTGAACAGGGAGACCGTGCCGTCCTTGTTGTCGGTCAGCTCGATGATGCGGGCGAGCTGGGGGTAGTCGACGTGGGAGGCCGTGGAGATCTCCCAGAAGGAGCCGCCGGAGGACATCGCGTGCGGGGTGATGACGTTCTTGTGGATGTGGCCGTTCACCCAGGCGAGCACGTTGCGGTGACCGCCGAGGAGGGCGAGGACCTCCTGGCCGTTGTGGCGGCGCTCCTGGGGGCGGGCCGGGTCGATGCGGGTGTTCGTCATCGTCTTGCTGGTGTGATGGCTGAAGATCACCGCGTGGGAGTCCTTGTTCTCCCGCAGGGTCCGGTCGAGCCACTTCAGCTGGGCCGTGCCGAGGGAGCCCTCGTAGTGGCCGCCCGCGTCGGTGGTGTCCAGGCTGATGCCGATGACGTCGTCGGAGACGCGGAAGGCGTAGTACTGGGTGCCCGCGTCGAGGTTGGCGGAGGAGTAGCCGTGTCCGGCCGGGCCGAGGCCGCGGTAGGCCGGGTCCAGGTGGGCCCGGAGGTACTCGGTGGGGGTGAAGGGGGCGCGGCTCTCGTCGGGGGTGACCGAACGCATGGCGCGGGCGTGGGACTTCAGGAACTCCTCGTAGCGGACGCCTTCGGGGTCCCGGGCCTTCTTGATGAGGGTCTGCAGCCGCTGCGCCTCGGCCGCGGACACGTCCATCAGTTTCTTGCCGCCGACGGCGAGTTCGGTGAGGTAGGTGTCGCCGTGCGAGGCGTAGCAGCCCATCGGCAGGGAGTCGTGGTTGCCGACGGTGGAGTACCAGGGCAGGTTGAGGCCGGGGCTGCGGACCTCGCGGATGGCTGCCTTCAGGAAGCCGTCGAGGTGCGGGAAGCCGGCCTGCTTGTCGCTGTCGCGGACCGCGGCATCGGGTTGCCAGTACTGCTTGAGGCCGCTGTTCTGGACGCCCTCGTACCGGCGCGGATCTCCGGAGTTGGGGGTGATGCGCCCGCCGCTCATGATCTTCAGGAACCACTCCAGCTCGGACTTGGCGTTGTTGTCCGTGTTGTCGCCGGTGGTCATGGCGAAGTGCAGCGGGCTTCCGGTGACGGGCGCGCCGCGGAGCGCGTTGATCCGTTCCACGAGCGCGATCGCGCCCTGCACGGTCAGCGCCTCGTGCGGCCGCCAGGCGTGGATGTCGGCCGAGCGCAGGTACTCCAGGCGCAGCGGGTGCTGGGCGTCGATGATGTGCAGGTCGGTGAGCTGCACGAACGCCGCGAGCGCGGTACGGCGCCCGGCGCGGCCGGACTTGGGCGCGGCCAGGTCGGAGCGCACGACCCGCTGCCAGCCGGGTCCGTCGCCGAGGCGCCGGTAGCCGGAGCCGCGCGGGGTGGACACGGACGCCACGGTCGTGCCCTTGGTGTAGGGGGCCAGCGGCGCGGCGGGTGCCCGGCGCGAGGAGGCGGCGACGGCCTCGGTGGTCTCCGTGGCGGTGGCGGCCTGGCTGTCGCTGGGCCGCAGGGCGTAGCCGACACCCGCGGACAGGGCGACCGCTCCGGTGGCGGCGAGGACGGAACGACGGTGGATGCCCTGGCCGGAGCCGGCGACTGAGCGTGTGCGCGACATGCGCTTCTCTCCCCGAGTGCGAACGCGTCGGCAGTGGTCGCGGGAGACTCGACACGCGAACTTCCCGCTCATACTGGATCGTTGGCACCGGGAATGACCTGCGCGTAAACGGGGCGGCAACGCGCAGCGCCGATCACCGTACGTGGATCTTCGACCACCTTGCGCGTCGTCGGCCGCTCCGGGAACGGCCGGGAGCCGGTCACGCCGTGTTCATCTTCCTGGGTACTGCACCTAGGAGACAGGCCCTATTCAGCTGGTGGACAGGCCCTATTCGGCGTCCTCCAGGACCTCGGCGAGCCGTCCGGTGGGCGGCCGTTCCCGCCACAGGCGCAGTGCGATGTCGACCATCCCCACCCGGACGAGGCCGGGCACCGCGTCCAGGTCGTGCCAGGCGGCGAGGTCGGTGGAGCCGCCCACCTCGTAGCGCAGTTCGCCGCCGGTGATCCGGCCCTCGTAGACGAAGCGGACGGCGTGGTGGTCGACGGCGCGTCCGAGGCCTTCGCGGAAGACGCGGCGGGAGGAGTCCACGCCGAGCAGTCCGGTGACCTCGATGCGGTACCCGGTCTCTTCCTCGACTTCTCTGCGCACGGTGTCGTAGGGGTCCTCGCCGTGCTCCATGCCGCCGCCGGGCACGACCCACTCGGGGGTGCCGTCGGCGGCCGGGGAGCGGGCGAGCAGGATCTGTCCGTCACGGACGCATATGGCGTAGGCCGCCACCCTCAACTTCTGTCGCACTCCGGGACGTTAACCGATTTCGCCGCCTTCGGGACTCATGCCCGCAAAACGCATCGCGGGTTTTCCCCATACATCCATTTCGTTTCGGTCAACCGTCCCCAAAGAACCTCCCCTTGCGTAAAGCTGTGCGATCGTCCGGGCCTGCGATCCGGACGGTCGCGACCAGGGCCGATCGGTTCCCGGTCGCTCCCGCTCGTTCCTTTACCTACAAGGGATGCCGATGACCAACACCCCCGAGCGTGACCCGATATCGTCCCGGAGACGTGTGGCGCGCGTCGCCGTGGCCGCCGGCCTCGTCGCCGCGCTCTGTGCGGCCGGGCCGGTCCCCCTGGCCTTCGCCGCCGACGATCCGGGCGCGTCCGTCCCGGCCGACACCGACGTCAAGTCGGCGCACGACAAGCTCGGTTCGACAGACGCGGACCTGCTCGCCGAGGCGAAGGCGGACGGCGACAAGACCGTCACGATGATGGTCGCCACCGCGCCCGGGCAGACCGAGCAGGTCGCCGGGCAGCTGGACGCGGTCAAGGGCGGCTCGGTGGGCCGGGCCGACGACAAGCTGGGCTACGTCCGGGCCACCGTCCCGACGTCCCGGGCGGACTCGGCCATCGCCGCCGCCGTCAAGCTCTCCTCCGTGCACGGCATCGACCTGCGCGAGGAGATCCCGCTGGACGACCCGACGCCGGCCGCGGACGCCGCCAAGGGCGCGAAGGCCGCCGCGGGGACGTACCCGCCGCCGGGGAAGAAGACCCCCGCGGAGAACCCGTACAACCCGTCCTTCGAGACGGGCGCGGTCGACTTCGTCGAGGACCACCCGAAGGCGGACGGCCGCGGCATCACCATCGGCATCCTGGACTCCGGCGTCGACCTGGGCCACCCGGCGCTGCAGAAGACCACCACGGGCGAGCGGAAGATCGTCGACTGGGTGACGGCGACGGACCCGGTCGTCGACAACGACAACACCTGGCGCCGGATGGACACCTCCGTCGCGGGCCCCACGTTCACGCACGACGGCAGGACCTGGAAGGCGCCGTCGGGCGCGTACCGGGTGAGCACCTTCAAGGAGTCGTACACCACCGGCGGTGACGCCGCGGGTGACGCCAACCGCGACGGCGACACCACGGACTCCTGGGGCGTGCTGTACGACCCGGCCGCCGGTACGGTCCGCGTCGACCTGAACAACAACTTCGACTTCGCCGACGACACCGCGATGAAGCCGTACAAGGACGGCTTCCACATCGGGTACTTCGGCACCGACGACCCGAAGACCGACATCGCCGAGCGGCAGCCGTTCGTCGTCGAGATCCGCAAGGACGTCGTCTACAACGGCGCCGGCGCGAAGGCCGACTTCGTCAACATCGGCGTCATCGAGTCCGAGCACGGCACGCACGTCGCGGGCATCACCGCCGCGAACGGCCTGTTCGGCGGCAAGATGGACGGCGCCGCCCCGGGCGCCAAGCTGGTCTCCTCGCGCGCCTGCACCTGGTCCGGCGGCTGCACCAACGTCGCGCTCACCGAGGGCATGATCGACCTCGTCACCAAGCGCGGCGTCGACATCGTCAACATGTCGATCGGCGGCCTGCCGGCGCTGAACGACGGCAACAACGCGCGCGCCGAGCTGTACACGCGCCTCATCGACACCTACGGCGTCCAGCTGGTGATCTCCGCGGGCAACTCCGGCCCCGGCACCAACACCATCGGCGACCCGTCCCTGGCCGACAAGGTCATCTCGGTCGGCGCGTCCGTCTCCAAGCAGACCTGGGCCGCCAACTACGGCTCGGTCGTGGAGAAGAAGTACGCGCTGATGCCGTTCTCCTCGCGCGGCCCGCGTGAGGACGGCGGTTTTACCCCGACCCTGGTCGCCCCGGGCGCGGCGATCAACACCATCCAGACCTGGATGCCGGGCCAGCCGGTCGCCGAGGCGGGCTACTCCCTGCCGGCCGGCTACGGCATGCTCCAGGGCACCTCGATGGCCTCCCCGCAGGCCGCCGGCGCCGCCGCGCTGCTGCTGTCGGCCGCCGAGCAGAAGAAGATCGAGCTCACGCCGGCGACGCTGCGCACGGCCCTCACCTCGACCGCCGACCACATCAAGGGTGTGCAGGCGTACGAGGAGGGCGCGGGCCTGATGAACATCGAGGACGCCTGGGACTCGATCCGTGACGGCGCGACCTCCCACGCGTACACGGTGAAGGCTCCGGTCGACACCGCGATGGACGACAAGCTCAAGACGCCCGGCTACGGCACGGGCCTGTACGACCGTGAGGGCGGCCTGAAGGCCGGCAAGAAGAAGACGTACGAGATCACCGTCACGCGTACGTCCGGCGCCGCCAAGGCGGTCCGGCACGAGCTGCACTTCGAGAACAACGCGGGCGGCACGTTCCGGATCGTCGGCTCCGACGAGGTGAAGCTGCCGCTGAACAAGCCGGTCACGGTCAAGGTCCAGGCCGCGCCCAAGTCCGCGGGCATCAAGAGCGCCATCCTCGAGGTCGACGACCCGAAGACCGAGGGCATCGACCGGCAGGTCCTGACCACGGTCGTGGTCGCGGCGCCGCTGAAGTACACGTTCTCCGCGTCCGGTTCGGTGCAGCGCAACAGCTCGAAGCACTACTACGTCACCGTGCCCGAGGGCGCGAAGACCCTCGAGGTCGCGCTGGGCGGGCTGAAGGACAAGAGCCAGACCCGGTTCATCTCCATCCACCCGTACGGCGTCCCGTCCGACCCGACGTCGACGGTCAACTGCTACCCGAACTACGCGAACCCGGCCAACACCTGCCGCCCGGACCTGCGTTCCTACGCGAACCCGCAGCCCGGCGTGTGGGAGATCGAGGTCGAGTCGCGCCGTACGTCGCCGCTGCTCGACAACCCGTACAAGCTGGATGTCGCCGTGCTCGGCGCGGCCTTCGAGCCGGAGACCGTGACCGTGCCCGAGGTGAAGGTCGGCACCCCGGCCGCCGCCTCCTGGAAGGTGACGAACGGCTTCGCTCCGATCGACGGCAAGCTGGTGGGCGGTTCGCTCGGCTCGTCCAAGACGACCCGGCCGTCGATCAAGCAGGGCGAGACGCAGAGCACCACGGTCGAGGTGCCCGCGGGCGCGAAGACGCTGGACGTCGCCATCGGCGGTGTCTCGGACGCGGCCGCGGACCTGGACCTCGCGGTCTACGACGCCGCCGGCAAGCTGGTCGGCAGCTCCGCGGACGGTGACTCGGTGGAGTCGGTCTCCGTGCCCTCCCCGGCCGCCGGGAAGTACACCGTCCAGGTCGTCGGCTACTCGGTGCCGGCCGGCACGACCGAGTACGACTACCAGGACGTGTTCTTCGCTCCCTCCCTCGGCAGCGTCACCGTCGACGGTTCGGCGCCGGTGAAGCTCGGCACGGGTGACTCCGCGACGGTCTCGGGCAGCGTCACCGCCGCGGCGGCCGCGCCCGAGGGGCGTGTGTTCTTCGGCGAGGTCCAGCTGGTCAACGCGCGCGGGACGGCCGCGGGCGTGGGCAGCGTGAAGATCGAGAAGGTTCTGCCGTAGCGGTTCGACGGCATCAAGAGGGCGGGCGTCCGTACGGGCGCCCGCCCTCGGCGTTTCCGCCCTGTGCTCACGCGCAGGGACGGGTCCCCGACTCGGCCGGGGAGGCGGTGATCCAGGCCCTTTCGGGGGCGATCGCCTTCTCCCCGACGCTCCACAGGTCAGGCTGGGCCTGCCCGCGCGTGATCCCGACGAGCACGCGGTCGCCCGGGCGCGGCTGGGGTTCGGCGTCCGCGTCCATGGGGAAGACGATCCGGTCCTGGCCCTTGGCGGGCTTGTAGTAGCGGTCCACGTCCACGGTGACGCGGTCCTGGCCGGTGCCGGGGACGCGTTCGACCTCGGCGACGGTGCCCTCGGCCACGAGCCGGGCGCAGGCGAGATAGCCGGCGTGGCTGAGCCCGGATTCCTGGTCGCCGCGGTGCGGACCGGCCGCGGAGTCGGCGGCCGAGCTGCCCGCCGTGTCGTCCCCCGACCCGTAATCGCTCTGCACGACGAGCCAGCCCATGCCCACCACGACACCGGCGGCCACGGCCGCGGCGAGTCCCCGCAGGGCCACGACGAGGGGCCGCGGACGGCTCCGCCGCCCGGCCAGGGAGACCACACCCGCCCCGGCTTCCCCTTCCTGCCCGGCCCGGGACGCGGTCGGGTCGGCGGCAGCACGCGTGGGCGACAGACCGTCTGCCGACCCCACGACGGGAGCCGGCCCCGCCGAATCCCCGGCTTCCGCCCGGGCCTGCCCGCCGGCCTCCGGCTCGGCGTCGACCGCCGACCCCACGGCCGGGGTCCGCTCCGCCGCGCCCCCGGCTTCACCCCGGACCTGCGCGGCAGCCTCCCGCTCGGCACCGGCTGCCCCGGCCGCCGTCCCGGTGTCGCGCGCCAGCGTGTCCCCGATCAGCAGGAGATGTTCCCGCAGCAGTGTCACGTCCGCGGCCGCCGCACGGTGGGCTGCCACGAAGGACGCGTCCCGCCGGGCCCCCTCCGGCAGCGGGTCGTCGATGAGCGCCGCCATCAGCGCGTCCACGCCGTCGTAGTCGGCGTCGCGCCGGTCGTCGTCGTTCCGGGCGGTCACGTCACACCACCTCGTCCTCGTGCAGGCGGGCGCGCAGAGCCCGTACCGCCGTGTGCAGCCTGCTCTTGACCGTGCCCTCCGGGACGCCGAGCTGCTCGGCGATGGACCGCACCGGCAGGTCGGCGTAGAAACGCAGCACGACGACCTGCCGCTGGGCGTCGGGCAGCTCGTCCAGGCCCTGGGCGACGGCGACGGACAGCACGCTGGTGTCCTCGCCGGAGGGATGCTCCAGTTGCCGCAGGGCGGCCAGCCGCTCCCCGAGCCGCTCCTGGCGGCGCTTGGCCCGGTGCCAGTCCATGGCGAGGTTGGAGGCGACGACCGCCGCCCACGCCGAGACGTCCCGCGGCGCCTCCTGGCCGCTCGCGGCCCGCTCCAGCAACCGCAGGCGGACCTGCTGCACCCCGTCCGGCAGGTCCGCCTGCGGCACTCCGCCGAGCGCGAGCACCGCCCGCACCCGGCGCTCCTGTGCCGCGTCCAGCGGATCGTCACCGGTCCCGGCGTGCGCCTCCCGGCCCCGCCGGGCCCTCCCGCGCAGCAGCACAAGCCACCCCCCTCGCCGTGTTTCTCCTATGACGCCGACACGGCCCGGAACGTTCGGTCCTTTTCCCGGAAGGCGTGACAGGACGACAGAGGCGTACGTCACACTCCCGTGTGGCCGAGAGCAACAGGGGCAGGCGACCTTGCGGCGTATGCCCCCCGGCAGATGAATTTCTCCAGCTCAGCGGGGGCGGGCGCCGGACGTCCGCAACCATGGAACGGGACACGTCGTCCCACTCTCCGGGCAGACCGGGGAAAGAAGTGGACAGGTGGGCCTTGGTCGGCCGCATGATGGAAAAGCCTCGGCCAAGCAACGAGCACGTGAAGAGACGCAGGAGAGGGAGTCACCGTGAGGGTCGGAATCGTCGGAGCCACCGGACAGGTGGGCACGGTCATGCGCAGGATCCTCACGGAACGGAACTTCCCGGTCACGGAACTGCGTCTGTTCGCCTCCGCCCGCTCGGCGGGCACGCAGCTGGACGGCGTGACGGTGGAGGACGCCTCGACCGCCGACTACACCGGCCTGGACATCGTGCTGTTCTCCGCGGGCGGTACCACCTCCAAGGCGCTGGCCGAAAAGGTCGCCTCCCAGGGCGCCGTCGTGATCGACAACTCCTCCGCGTGGCGCAGGCACCCGGAGGTACCGCTGGTCGTCTCCGAGGTGAACCCTCACGCGATCGCGGACCGCCCCAAGGGCATCATCGCCAACCCGAACTGCACGACGATGGCCGCGATGCCGGTGCTCCGTCCGCTGCACGCCGAGGCCGGCCTGGAAGCCCTGGTCGTGGCCACCTACCAGGCGGTCTCCGGCTCCGGCCTCGCGGGTGTCGCCGAGCTGCACGGCCAGACGCAGAAGGTCGTCGCCGAAGCGGACAAGCTGACGCACGACGGCGCGGCGGTCGACTTCCCCGAGCCGGGCGTCTACAAGCGCCCCATCGCCTTCAACGTGCTGCCGCTCGCGGGCAACATCGTCGACGACGGTCTGAACGAGACCGACGAGGAGCAGAAGCTCCGCAACGAGTCCCGCAAGATCCTGGAGATCCCCGGGCTGAAGGTCTCCGGCACCTGCGTGCGCGTCCCGGTCTTCTCCGGCCACTCGCTGCAGATCAACGCCCGCTTCGCCCGCCCGATCTCCCCGGAGCGCGCGACGGAGCTGCTGAAGGACGCCCCGGGCGTCGAGCTCTCCGACATCCCCACCCCCCTCCAGGCCGCCGGCAACGACCCGTCCTACGTCGGCCGCATCCGCCGCGACGAGACGGTGGACAACGGCCTGGCCCTCTTCGTCTCCAACGACAACCTCCGCAAGGGCGCGGCCCTCAACGCGGTCCAGATCGCGGAGCTGGTGGCGGCCGAGCTGAAGGGCTAGGCCCTGCGCACCTCGTAGCCCCTGCGCACCTCATAGAGGAAGCACCCGTACTCGACGGCCCGGACGTGGACGAGCGCCACGGCCGGGTCGTCGAACGCTTCCGTGAGGGCCTCGTCGAAGTCGCCAGGCTCCTCGACCAGCCGCCCGCCCAGGATGTGCCCCTCGGCGGAGTAGCGGCGGACCGTGCGGTGGGCGTTGGTGAAGGGCAGGGCGGCGTCGGCGTCCGGTCCCGGGCAGTCGTCGGCGTGGATGAAGACCGGGCCCACTTCGTCGTACGCGCCGGGGTCGACGCCCTGTTCCGCCGCCCAGCGGCGCAGGGGGGCGTACGACACCAGGGCGATGCGCTCGCCGGGCTCACTGCGGTCCAGACAGCAGCGGAGGGGTGCCCCGCCCTCGGCGTCGGTGAAGGGGGCCGTGGGACGGCCCGCGTCGTCCGTCGTGCGCAGTTCCTTCAGGACGCGCGGGGCGATGGGTTGTGCGGTGTACGTCGTCGTCATGCTCCTCAGGCTGGCGCGCCCGGGACCTCCGTACCGGCGGAATACGGACGTCGTGTTGTGCCTGCATGCCGGGCCCCTCGCCGGGTCATCCGACCGTTCGTGCGCCCGCCTCCGTCGGGAAATACGGCAGCACGTGTTCCGCGAGTTCGGCCATCACCTCCACCGCCGGACGCGTGCTGTGACGGAGGTTCAGCAGGAGCTGGTCGACGCCGCCCGCCTGGTATGTCTCGAAGAGCTCGATGAGCGGTTCGCGTCCCATGGACCAGCCCTGGGGAAGGGGCCGGGGCGCCGCGCGGGGGTTGTCGTGGAGGACGAGGTAGCCGGCCTGGCCGTACGGCTTGAAGCCGGGGCTGCCCGGCTCACCGGTGAGGCGGCGCCAGCGGGTGGTGTTCATGCGTTGCTGTTCGGGAGTGAGGGCGGTGTAGAGCCAGCCGTCGGCGTGTTCGGCGGTCCATTCCAGTGGCTGCCCGCCGCGGCCGGTCATCAGCATCGGCAGTCGGCCGTGGAGCGGTTTTGGTACGACTTCCATGCCAGGGTCCAGTTCTCCGAGCGGCGACGCGTAGCCGGCGGTGGACGGTCCGGTGAGGTGCCGGAGATAGTCCCAGCCGTCGCGCAGCCGGGTCCCGATGTCCGCTGTGGTGAGGCCGAACGCGGGAACTTCGGCGGAGCGGTCCCCGGCGGCGAGGCCGAGCAGCATTCGTCCGCCCGAGAGGTGGTCGACCGAGACCGCGGCCTTGGCGACGTGAGCGGGGTGGCGCAGCGGGAGCACGGTGCTGGCCGTGCCGAGGGTGATGCGCCGGGTGACGGTGGCCAGGGCCCCCAGGTACACCCAGGGGTCGTAGAGCTGTCCGCCGTCCCCCTGGCCGGGCACGAGGAGCGGGACGTCGCGCAGCCAGAGCGACGCGAAGCCCAGGTCCTCGGCGGTGCGGGCGAGCTCCAGATGGTCCGCCATGGTGGGGAGGTCGCCGACGAACGACTCCAGGGGCGTGATCAGCCCGAGGGTGGCCCGGCCCCCGGGGAAGGCGCGTGCCATCCCCGGGGGCGCGGCCGACCGTGACGGACAGACCGCGACGGGCTCAGCACGCATGGGATTCGGAGTGTGACCGGAGGGCCTGCTTCAGCCGGGCGTTCTCCTCTTCCAGATACGCGATCCGCTGCTGGACCGGGGCGAGCGCGTCCTCCAACTCGGCCTCGGTGTAGCGCGGTTCGATGTGCTGGGGGCAGTTCCAGTCGTACGCCTCGACCTGGATGAGGACGATCCGCTCGACCTTCGCCCGGTAGCCGCCGGGCAGCAGGTCGCCGGCCGACTGCGGCCACTGGTCGATGCCGGCGGTGCGGGCACGGCCGAGGATCTTCAGCCGGCTCCGGGACGGATAGTCCATGAGGAGCAGCGAGACACGGTCGTCGGTGTCGAGGTTCCCGGCGGTGATGTACTGCTTGTTTCCCCGGTAGTCGGCGAGGCCCAGCGTCCGGTCGTCGAGGGCCCGCAGGAAGCCCGGGGGGCCGCCACGGTGCTGGACATAGGGCCAGCCCGTGGAGCCCGTCGTGGCGAGATAGAAGCTGGTCCTGGTGGCGGCGAACTCGGCCTCGTGCTCGGTCAGGCGGTCGGCGGTCTCGGGGCCCGCCGTCATGTGCGCGTAGTTGAGGCGGCTGCCGTGCCTCTCCTGGTGGCTGCGCACCTGTTCGGTGAACAGCAGCTGTCCGTAGCGGCTTGTCATCGGGCGCGGCCTACCACCAGTAGGTGGGGTAGCGAGCGGTCTTGCCGCTGCGCCCTGCGACGATCCCGACGCCGACGATCACCAGCGTGGCGAGCAGCAGGAGCAGCAGGAACAGGGCGGTCTGCGGCTCGGTGAGGACCACGATGACCGAGGTGGCGGCGGCGGGCGAGTGCGGTGTACGGGCCGCGGCCATCGCGCCGATGGCCGGGAACTCGGATGTTCACGAGGCCCCCGGCCCTTCGGCGTGCACCCGGCGGCCGGCCGCCGGACCGGCCCCTGGCCGCCCCACGGTCGTACGCCGCCCGAGGGGTGGCTCCATGGCATCGCGGAACCGGGTGGGCGCGGGTCACGGGGAGTTGTGGCGGGCGTAGTGGCGGCGGGCCTTGGCGCGGTTGCCGCAGCCCGCCATCGAGCACCAACGCCGGGTTCCGTTCTTCGAGACGTCGTAGAAGTGCAGCACGCATTCGTCGTTGGCGCAGGGGCGTATCCGGTCGGGGCGGTCGGCGAGCAGCCGCAGGAAGTTCTCGGCCGCCGACCAGGCCGGCAGCCAGGACGGCGCGTCCACCTCGACGAGGGTGTCCGGCCGGCCGTCGGGGCGCAGCAGGTGGCGGACCAGGCCGTGCGCCAGGACGTCGTTGACGGCGGTCACCGCGGCCGGGGCCGGACCGTCCTCCAGAGCGGTGGTGACGGCCTCGTCCAGGGCGGCGCGCGTCTGCAGGAGCCGCTCCAACGTGCTCTCGTCGGCCGGTACGGGACGGTCGCCGAGGCTTGCGCGGACGGGCGGGCTGCCCAGCCACACGGCCAGGCCCGCCACGGAGTCCAGCAGGTCGTGGCGGCCCTCGGCATCGATCCATCGGGTGTTGAGCAGGTCGATGGAGAGGGGCTCGCCGGTCAGCGGCCGGGGGTCGGCCTCGATGGGTGACGACACGGGCCAGGTCCTTCCTGCGAGGCGGAGACGGGCATCACCCCGCCAACGATAACCGGTCATCCCTTGATCACCGGTTGACGACCCTGAACATAACCATTAACTTCATTTTCAACGGTTACGAGAACGCCTCGTGGCCCCTACAGAAGGCATGTGATCGACGATGAGCAAGGCACCCGACCTGCAGACCGGTCACGTCGGACTGAACGTCACCGACATGGACCGCTCGCTGCCCTTCTACCGCGAGGTCTTCGACTTCGACGTGCTGGCCGAAGGCAAGGACGAAGGCCGCCGCTGGGCGTTCCTCGGCCGTGGCTCCAGCCTGCTCGTCACGCTCTGGCAGCAGAGCGACACCGGCTTCGCCGCGGACCGGGCCGGCCTGCACCACCTCTCCTTCCAGGTGGACACCATCGAGGAGGTCAGGGCGACCGAAGAGGTGCTGCGCGGTCTGGGCGCCGAGTTCAGCTACGACGGCGTCGTGCCGCACGGCGAGAGCGCCACCTCCGGCGGCATTTTCTTCACCGACCCCGACGGCATCCGTCTGGAGGTCTACGCGCCCACTGGAGCCAACCCGGCCGACGCTCCCACCACCGGCGCGCCGACCTGCGGCTTCTTCTAGGAAGCCGCCACACCCGGCGTCGGCCGCTCCCCCATGTCGGACCCATCGGAAAGGAATGCCGTGGCCACGTATCACAGCGGTGAAATCGCGGTGCAGAAGCGTGCGGCCCTCACTGACCAGGCGCACTTCTCCCTCGGCGGGATCGGCGACTCCGTTCCCGACGTCGCGGCGGCATTCCTGGCCGAACAGCCGATGATCGTCGTGGGGAGCACCGAGCGCACGGGTCGCGTCTGGGCCACCCAGCTGACGGGGGCACCCGGGTTCCTCCGGGTGCCCGACCCCCGCACCCTCGTCATCGACGCGCTCCCGCTCCCCGAGGACCCGCTGTCGGCGGTACTGGCGGAAGCCGGGGCCGACGGTCCGGCCCGGATCGGGATGATCGCCATCGAGCCCGCCACCCGGCGCCGGATGCGGATGAACGGCACGGCCGTCCGGGACGCCGGCGGCCTGCGCGTCGACCTCGACCAGGTCATCGCCAACTGCCCCAAGTACATACAGAAGCGCGAACACCACGCCCTGCCGCTCGGCGAGGAGGCGCAGGCGGCCGGCGCCCGTACCGTCACCGACGGGACGGAACTCAGCGCAGCCCAGCGCAGGGCGGTGAGCGCCGCGGACACCTTCTTCATCGCCACCGCCTCCGACCGCGGCGACGCGGACGCCTCACACCGCGGCGGAAACCCCGGCTTCGTACGGGTTCTCTCCCCGACGCTGCTGCGCTGGCCCGACTACGTGGGGAACGCCATGTTCCTCACGTTGGGCAACCTGATGCTCAACCCGGCCGCGGGCATCGTCGTCCCCGACTGGGAGACGGGCTCCACGCTCCAGCTGACCGGCACCGCACGCATCGTGTGGGACGCCGAGGAGATCGCGCGGATTCCCGGCGCGCAGCGACTGGTGGAGTTCTCCGTCGAGGCCGTACGAGAGATCTCGGCAGCCTCACCCCTGCGCTGGACGGCGCCCGGTTACTCACGCTTCAACCCGCCGGTGGCCTGAGCGGCCCCGGCCCCTTCACCCGACCTTGCACCCGCAACGGAGCCAGACATGCAGATCACCGTGGACATGAAGCTCTGCGAGAGCCACGGGCAGTGCGTCTTCGCGGCGCCCGAGATCTTCTCCTTCGACGACGAGGACTACCTCGTGTACGACGCCGGTCCGTCCGAGGCCCTGCGCGACAAGGCCGAGAAGGCCGCCGCCGTCTGCCCGGTGCGTGCCATCACCGTCGGTCCGGCCGCCTCGTGAGCCGCACCGACTTCCGCGAACTGCTGATCGTCGGCGCCTCCCTGGCCGGCCTGCGGGCGGCCGAGGCGCTGCGCGCCCAGGGTTTCACCGGGGCGCTGACCATCGTCGGCGAGGAACCTCACCGGCCTTACGACCGTCCGCCGCTGTCGAAGCAGGTGCTGACCTCCGACGGCCCGCCCCCGGGCACCGAACTGCCGCTGCCCGGGAATCTCGGGGCCCGCTGGCTGCTCGGCCGGCCGGCGGTCGCCCTCGACGAGCGCACGAGGACCGTCACCCTGTCCGACGGGTCGCGCCTGCCGTTCGACGGGCTGGTCATCGCGACCGGTTCCACCGCGCGCGGCTGGCCCTCGGACCGGCCGGCACCGCCGCGGGGTGTGTTCACCCTCCGCGGCCGGGACGACGCGCTGGCGCTGCGGGCCGAACTGGTGCCGGGGCGCCGGCTCGTCGTCGTGGGAGCGGGTTTCCTCGGCGGCGAGATCGCGGCCGCCGCCCGTGGCCGGGGCCTCGACGTCACCCTGATCGAGGCGGGCTCCCAGCCGCTGGAACGCGCCATCGGCACCGAGGGCGGCGCATACATGGCCGCGTTGCACCGAGAGGCGGGCATCGACCTGCGGACCGGCACCACGATCACGGACTTCTGCTCGTCGGCCGACGGCCGCATCACCGCCGTCCGGCTCTCGGACGGCTCCGAACTGCCTGCCGACACCGCCGTGCTGGCCCTCGGAGCGGTCCCCGCCACGGGCTGGCTGGCCGGCTCCGGTCTCGCGGCCGAGGGCGGCGTGCGCTGCGATCCGTATCTGCGCGCCCTGCGCTCCGACGGGACGGTCGCGCCCGGTGTGGTCGCCGCCGGAGACGTCGCCGAGGTGCCGCAGCCGTTGGCCGACGGTGAGCCACTGGCGCTGGGCCACTGGACCAACGCCGTGGAACACGCGGCCACCGCCGCGCACACGCTCCTCGACCCGGCTGCCCCACGGCCCTACGAGGGCGTACCGACCTTCTGGTCGGACCTGCACGCCGTCAAGATCCGCTCGGTCGGTCTGCCCGCCGTGGCGGACGAGGCCCGCGTCGTCGAGTACGACCTCGCCGCCCGCCGCCTCGACATCGCCTACCACCGGGCCGGCCGGCTGATCGGCGCCCTGACCATCGGCCGGACGAGCCGCCTCGCGGCCTACCGCAACGCACTGTGGCAACCACGGGAGGAACGGCCGCGGACGGCCGCCTGAGGATCAACCGACTGCCGATGGCGATGTCCTCGGAGAGCCAGGGGCAGTCCGGACGAGCGATCACCTCACCACACAGGACACCGTCTCCGGAACGGTATCCCTGGGAGATACCCAGGTCGTCGCCTGATGACAGGCTGCCGTGGAAAGATGGCGCAACCCACCCATACCGAGGAGATGACCGCGTGCCTGGCACAAACCTGACCCGCGAAGAGGCGCAGCAGCGGGCGAAGCTGCTCGCCGTTGACTCGTACGAGATCGAACTCGACCTCTCCGGCGCGCAGGAGGGCGGCACCTACCGGTCCGCGACCACGGTGCGCTTCGACGTCGCGGAGAACGGGGCCGAGTCGTTCATCGACCTGGTGGCCCCGACCGTGCACGAGGTGACCCTCAACGGGGACTCCCTCGACCCCGCCGAGGTCTTCGCGGACTCCCGGATCGCCCTGCGCGGCCTGCTGGAGGGCCGCAACATCCTCCGGGTGGTCGCCGACTGCGCGTACACCAACACCGGTGAGGGCCTGCACCGTTTCGTCGACCCGGTCGACGACCAGGCCTACCTCTACACCCAGTTCGAGGTGCCGGACGCCCGCCGGGTGTTCGCGAGCTTCGAGCAGCCGGACCTCAAGGCGACCTTCCAGTTCACCGTGAGGGCGCCGGAGGGCTGGACCGTCATCTCCAACTCGCCCACGCCCGAACCGCAGGACAGCGTCTGGGTCTTCGAGCCGACGCCGCGCATCTCGACGTACATCACGGCGCTCATCGTCGGCCCGTACCACTCGGTGCACAGCGTGTACGAGAAGGACGGCCAGTCCGTGCCGCTCGGCATCTACTGCCGCCCCTCGCTCGCCGAGTACCTCGACTCGGACGCCATCTTCGAGGTGACCCGGCAGGGCTTCGAGTGGTTCCAGGAGAAGTTCGACTACGCGTACCCGTTCAAGAAGTACGACCAGCTGTTCGTGCCGGAGTTCAACGCGGGCGCGATGGAGAACGCGGGCGCGGTGACCATCCGCGACCAGTACGTGTTCCGGTCGAAGGTGACGGACGCGGCGTACGAGGTGCGCGGGGAGACCATCCTGCACGAGCTGGCCCACATGTGGTTCGGCGACCTCGTGACCATGGAGTGGTGGAACGACCTGTGGCTGAACGAGTCGTTCGCCACGTACACCTCCATCGCCTGCCAGGCGCACGCGCCCGGGAGCCGGTGGCCGCACGCGTGGACCACCTTCGCCAACTCCATGAAGACCTGGGCCTACCGGCAGGACCAGCTGCCGTCCACGCACCCGATCATGGCCGAGATCCGGGACCTGGACGACGTCCTGGTCAACTTCGACGGCATCACGTACGCCAAGGGCGCCAGCGTCCTGAAGCAGCTCGTCGCCTACGTCGGCATGGACGAGTTCTTCCGGGGCGTGCAGGCCTACTTCAAGCGCCACGCCTACGGCAACACGCGCCTGTCCGACCTGCTGGGCGCCCTGGAGGAGACCTCCGGCCGCGATCTGAAGACGTGGTCGGAGAAGTGGCTCCAGGCGGCCGGGATCAACATCCTGCGCCCGGAGATCGAGACGGACGCGGACGGTGTCGTCACGTCCTTCGCCATCCGCCAGGAGGCCCCGGCCCTGCCCTCCGGCGCCAAGGGCGAACCGACGCTGCGCCCGCACCGGATCGCCGTCGGCCTGTACGAACTGGACGACGCGAGCGGCAAGCTGGTCCGCGAGGAGCGGATCGAGCTGGACGTGGACGGCGAGCTGACCGCCGTACCGCAGCTGGTCGGCAAGCGCCGCCCGGCCGTGATCCTGCTCAACGACGACGACCTGTCCTACGCGAAGGTCCGCCTGGACGAGCAGTCCCTGGCCTTCGTGACGGAACACCTCGGCGACTTCGAGTCCTCCCTGCCGCGCGCCCTGTGCTGGGCGTCGGCCTGGGACATGACCCGTGACGCCGAGCTGCCCGCCCGCGACTACCTCTCGCTGGTGCTGTCCGGCATCGGCAAGGAGTCCGACATCGGCGTCGTGCAGTCGCTGCACCGCCAGGTGAAGCTGGCGGTCGACCTGTACGCCGACCCGGCCGCCCGCGAGGCGCTGCTGGCCCGCTGGACCGACGCGACGTTGGCCCATCTGCGGGCGGCGGCGCCGGGCAGCGACCACCAGCTGGCGTGGGCGCGCGCGTTCGCCGCGACGGCCCGCACGCCCGAGCAGCTGGACCTGCTGGACGCCCTGCTGGACGGCTCGCAGACGATCGAGGGCCTGGTCGTCGACACGGAGCTGCGCTGGGCGTTCGTCCAGCGGCTCGCGGCGGTGGGCCGGTTCGACGAGACGGAGATCGCGGGCGAGTACGACCGTGACCGTACGGCCGCCGGTGAGCGTCACGCCACCACGGCCCGCGCGGCCCGGCCCACCCCGGAGGCCAAGGCGGAGGCGTGGGCGTCGGTCGTCGACTCCGACAAGCTGCCGAACGCCGTGCAGGAGGCGGTCATCGCCGGCTTCGTCCAGACCGACCAGCGCGAGCTGCTCGCCCCGTACGCGGACCGCTACTTCGAGGTGGTCAAGGACATCTGGGAGTCCCGCTCCCACGAGATGGCCCAGCAGATCGCGGTCGGCCTCTACCCGACGGTCCAGGTCTCCCAGGAGACCCTGGACAAGACGGACGCCTGGCTGACCTCCGCCGAGCCGAACGCGGCCCTGCGGCGGCTGGTCTCGGAGTCCCGCGCGGGCGTGGAGCGCGCGCTGCGGGCCCAGCGGGCGGACGCGGCGGCGGAGTAGCCGTTCAAGTCATCACGGCTGCGGGGGCGCCCGGCTTTGTGCCGGGCGCCCCTCTTTTTGCCGGCGCTCGCCGACGAGAACCGGCGCCGGGTCGTGGCCGAACTCGCCGCACGGCCGGACGAGGAGCGGCTGTGCGCCTCCTTCGAGCTGCCGGTGAGCAAGTCCAGCCGTACCCATCACTGGCGAGTGCTGCGCGAGGCGGGTCTGGTGTACCAGCGCGACGCCGGCAACCGGCTGTACATGCGCCTGCGCAAGGACGACCTGGACCACCGGTTCCCCGGGCTGATCCAGGCCGTCATCGCCGCGGACCGGGGTCCGCGCTGACGTACGCCTCGGGCCTGGTGTCGCGCCGGGACACAGCAGGCCGTGTCGCCCGGCCGAAGGCGGGGATGCGCGGGGCCGCCACCTTCCGCCGCGGGCCGATCTGGCCCGCCACCGTCGCCCCGAACGCCAGCGCCATGCCCGCCAGTTGCACCGGCGTCAGCGCCTGGCCGAGTGCCGCCCAGCCGACGACGGCCGCGGTCAGCGGGGAGAGCGGGCCGAGGAAGGTCACCTGGGTGGCGGTGAGACGGCCGATGCCGCGGAACCACAGCCAGTACGCGATCGCCGTGTTCGCGACGGCGAGGTAGAGGTAGCCGCCGACGGCCCGGCCGTCCAGTGCCGGCGGCGCGCCCTCGACGAGGAAGGCGAGGGGCGCGATCAGCAGGCCGCCCGCGGTCAGCTGCCAGCCGGTGAGGGCCAGCGGGCCGACGCCCTCGGGGCGTCCCCACCGCTTGGTGAGCACGGTGCCGGTGGACATGGACGCGGTGGAGGCGAGGGCCGCCAGCACGCCCGGCAGGTCCAGCGCCCCGGCCGCCTGGAGCACGACCAGGCTGACACCGAACGCGGCCGCGACCCCCGTGAGCAGCGTGCGCGGCGTCGGCCGCTGCCCCAGCAGCAACGCCGCGAGGCCGACCACGAACAGCGGGCCGACGGAGCCGACGACCGCCGCCATACCGCCGGGCAGCCGGTACGCGGCGAGGAACAGCAGCGGGAAGAAGGCGCCGATGTTCAGCGCGCCCAGCACCACCGACTTCCACCACCAGGCACCGCGCGGCAGCACCCGGGCCAGGGCGAGCAGCAGCAGACCGGCCGGCAGAGCGCGCATGAGGCCGGTGAACAGGGGGCGGTCGGCCGGGAGGAACTCGGTGGCGACGGCGTAGGTCGTGCCCCAGGAGACGGGGGCGAGGGCGGTGAGGGTGATGAGAGCCGGGCGGGAGATGGCCATGAGCGCGCCCTTCAAGTAGGTCGATGGAAAGTAGCTTAGCCCTAAGCAACTTTCCGTCAAGCTACTTTCTTGCGGGTGACCCAGAGGGGCCGGATACTCGTGCCATGAGCGAACGCCCCGAGCAGCGCAAGGACCCCGTCGACGCGATCATCGACCAGTGGGCGACGGTGCGGCCCGACCTCGACACCGCCGCCATGGAGGTCTTCGGCCGCATCTACCGGCTCTCACGCGCGATGGGCGACCGGACGGAGAAGGCGTACGCGCAGTTCGGGATCGGCCGCGGCGAGTTCGACGTCCTCGCGACACTGCGCCGCGCCGGTGAGCCCTACACGCTCTCGCCCCGCCAGCTCTCCGCGACGCTGATGCTCACGACCGGGGGCATGACGGGGCGCCTGGACAAGCTGGAGCGCGCGGGCCTGCTGCGCCGCTCCCCCGATCCGCACGACCGGCGCGGCCTGCACGTCACCCTCACGGACAAGGGCCTGGAGCTGATCGACCAGGCGGTCGGCACCGGACTCGCCGTCCAGACGGAGGCGCTGTCCGGCCTCGACGCCGAGCAGGCCGGACAGCTGGCGGAACTGCTCAGGGAGCTGCTCCGGACGACGGAGGGCCGGCAGGACTGACCCGGCGCCCGCGCGTCCACCGGCCTGCCCCTGCGGCGGTGCCGGCCCGCCGAGGCACTACCCCACGTGGGCGGTGACGGCCGCCTCGATCGCCCGCGCGTCCGCCGCGTCGGCCGCCCACGCCGCGTACCCGTCGGGCCGCACCAGCACGGTCGTACGGCGGTCGCTCGCCCAGCGCTCCACGGCCAGCCGGTCCTCGCGGCCGGCCCCGGCCTTGTACGGCTCCGGGGTGATCAGCACGAACCGGCCGCCCCGCATCGCCTCGTGGAGGCGACCGCCTCCGGCCAGGGCGACGTCCGGGACGCGGTGGCCGGTGAAGCGGTGGGACCCGCGGGGCGCGGCGTAGCGGTAACCGATGCCGGTGACCTGGCCGAGCGCCTTGCGGCGGGCCGGGCCGACGGTGCCGAGGAAGGCGGCGAAGGCGGTCCGCAGGGCGATCGTCCAGGGCCGCCTGGCCATGGCGGCGCGCACGATACCGCCGCTGCTGCGCAGCACCGACCTGCCGACGGGGTGCCGTTCGGCCTGGTAGGTGTCGAGGAGCGCCTCGGCCGCGTGCCCCTCGACGACGGCGGCCAGCTTCCAGCTCAGGTTGGCCGCGTCCTGGAGGCCGGTGTTCATACCCTGGGCTCCGGCCGGGGTGTGGACGTGCGCGGCGTCCCCGGCGAGGAAGACCCGGCCGACCCGGTAGGCGGGCGCCTGCCGCTCGTCGCTGTGGAAGCGGGACATCCAGCGGGGGTCGTGCATGCCGAAGTCACGACCGAGGGCCCGCCGGGTGGTCTCCCTGATCTCGTCGAGTCCGACCGGCGCGTCGTCGGGGCGCTCGCGGCCGCGGTCCCAGCAGACGACGCGGTGGTAACCGTCGCCGAAGGGGACGACGAAGGCGAACGCGTCGCCGACGGCGTTGAAGGTGAGCAGCTCCCCGGGCTCCTCGGTCACCCGTACGTCCGCGAGCATGACCGAGCGAATCACCGAACGGCCGGGGAACGGCAGCCCGATCGCGTTCCGCACCGTGCTGCGCATCCCGTCGGCACCGACGACGTACGCCGCGCGCAGCGCCTCCGGGCCGCCGCCGGGCCCACGGACCTCGACCGTCACGCCCTGCGTGTCCTGCGTCAGCCCGGTCACCTCGGTCTCGTACCGGAACTCGACCCCGGACTGCCGCGCCCGCCGCTCCAGGGCCTTCTCCACCTCGTACTGCGGCAGGACGAGGAGGTGGTTGAAGCGGGAGGGGAGCGTGGAGAGGTCGAGGCTGAGGCGGCCATAGAGGCGGAACCGGCCGAGCCGCCGGCCCACCGCCTCCAGCTCCTCGGCCAGCCCTCGGGCGTCCAGCTGCTCCAGCGTGCGGGCGTGCAGGACGAACGCGCGGGACAGGTTGCTGATCTTGTGCGGGCGCTTCTCGACGACGGTGACGGGGATCCCGGCGGTGGCCAGGTCCCCGGCCAGGAGAAGGCCGGTGGGGCCGGAACCGACGACGATCACGGTACGGGTGGTGTCGCTCATCAGGGCCTCCCTGTAGGCCAACACGAGTTGGTCGACGACCGTTGGCCAACACACGTTTGCCAACACACGTTGACCCACGGTCGTCGACCAACGTAGAGCCGCACACAGACTTCGTCAACGCTTGTTGGCCTACAGATGTTGGCATACGCTCGTTGGCATGCCCGACAACAAGCCCACCGCTCCCACCGCCCCCGCCAGACGCTCGGACACCACCCGCGCCGCCATCCTCGACGCCGCCCGCGAGCGTTTCGCCGCCGACGGCTACGAGCGCGCCACCATCCGCACCATCGCGCGGGACGCGGGCATCGACCCGTCCATGGTGATGCGGTACTACGGCAGCAAGGAGGGCCTGTTCGCGGCCGCCGTCGCCATCGATCTCAAACTGCCCGACCTGGGCCCGCTGCCCCGCGAGGAGGTCGGGTCCGCCCTCGTGACCCACTTCCTCGCCATGTGGGAGGAGAACGAGGTCCTCACGGCCCTGCTGAGGGTCGGTGCCACCAACCAGGCCGGGGCCGAGCGCATGCAGGGCATCTTCCAGGACCAGCTGCTCCCGGTCGCCCGCCAGGTGTGCCCGGACCCCGAACAGGTCCCGGCGCGGGCCGCGCTCACCTCCACGCAGCTGCTCGGAATGGCTCTCGCCCGGTACGTCCTGCGCCTCCCGCCGGCCGTGGCGCTCAGCCGCCAGGAGATCGTGGCGTGGCTGGCACCGACGGTGCAGCGCTATCTGACGGCAGCGCATCCCTGACTCCCGGCCGGCTCACGACCGGCTCACGACCGGCTCACGGCCGTCGGAAAAAGCCGAGGGCGCCGCCCCGGTCGCCGCACGGCCGCATGCGCGGCGTACGTACGACGGGGACGGCGCCCTCGGAAAAGGTGCGCGGCGGACTCGGGAAGAGCCCTGATCAGGCGTTCGCGAACGAGCCCTGATCAGGCCTTCGCGTCGGCCTCGGTGCCGGCCTTGCCGTCAGCCTTGGTCGTGATGTTGGAGCTGGTCGGGTCCTTCTTCTTGTGCGACTTGTCGCCGATCATCACCAGAGCGTGGATGACCAGGTACAGCGCGATCGGGGCCACGACGAACAGGCCCAGCGTCTCGATGACGCTCAGGCCCGGGCCGGGGTCGTCACCGTCGTCGCGCGTGAGCGCGGAGGCGGGCGACGACATGAGCAGCATCATCAGCGTCGTACCGGCGGCCAGGGCGCCGGCGCGCAGGGCGTTCTTCTTGTCCACGGTGCCAAAAGTATCCAACGCCGGTCGGGGCCGCGCGCCCGGGGTGCCGTAAGAGGCGCCGTAGGCGGTGGCGCAAGGGTCGTCCTCAGCCGCCCGGTCCGTCACCCGGCTGCCGCAGTACCTCGACGAGGGCGTGCAGCCGGGGCGAGGCGGCCAGATCCTCCAAGGTCACGGGACGTCCCTGAGCGTCCGCGATCGGCAGCCGCCAGTTCGGATACTGGTCCCACGTCCCCGGGAGGTTCTGCGGGCGGCGGTCGCCCACCCCGTCCGGGAGCCAGACGCCGACCATGCGGGCCGGGGTGCGCAGCAGGAAGCGGTGGACGGCCTGGATCTCGGCCTCCTCCGAGGAGGTGTCGGTGCCGCCGGTGCCGTCCAGCAGGCCGAGGTGGGTGAGCAGGGCCAGCCACTCGGCGGTGTCGGCGGCGGCCTCGGCGCGCTCCTCCTCCAGGGGGCGGGTCAGCAGGCCCAGGCGGTCGCGGAGTTCGACGTGCTCGCCGGTGAGGCGCGCGGCCGTGGAGGGCAGGTCGTGCGTGGTGGCGGTGGCCAGGCAGTCGGCGCGCCAGCGGTCGGGGGGCAGGGGTCGGCCGTCGCCGTCCCAGTCGCGTTCGAACCACAGCACGGACGTGCCGAGCACCCCGCGTTCGCGCAGCGCCTCGCGCACACCCGGTTCGACGGTGCCCAGGTCCTCGCCGATGACCAGCGCCCCGGCCCGGGAGGCCTCCAGGACGAGGACGGCGAGCATGGCCTCGGCGTCGTAGCGGACGTAGGTGCCCTCGGTCGGGGGCCGGCCCTGCGGCACCCACCACAGGCGGGACAGGCCCATGACGTGGTCGATGCGCAGGGCTCCGGCGTAGCGGAACAGGGCGCGCAGCAGCTCGCGGAAGGGGGCGTAGCCCGACTCGGCCAGGCGGTCGGGGCGCCAGGGCGGCAGGCCCCAGTCCTGGCCGCGGGCGTTGAAGGCGTCCGGCGGGGCGCCCACCGACATGCCGGCGGCGAAGTACTCCTGCTGGGCCCAGGCGTCGGCGCCGCCGGGGTGGACGCCGACCGCGAGGTCGTGCACGATCCCGACCAGCATCCCGGCCTCGCGCCCGGCGCGCTGCGCGGCGGTCAGCTGGGTGTCGGTGAGCCAGGCGAGGCGGGACCAGAAGTCCACGCGGTCCATCAGGCCGTTGCGGGCCCGGGCGGTCTCGGCCGAGCGCGGGTCGCGCAGGCCGGTCGGCCAGCGGTGCCAGTCCGAGCCGTGCACCTCGGCGAGCGCGCACCAGGTGGCGTGGTCCTCCAGGGCCTGGCCCTGCTCGGCGAGGAAGTCGCAGTAGGCGGCGCGTCTGCCGGGGCCGAGCGGCACCTCGCACAGCAGCTCGAGCGCCTCCCGCTTGAGCTCCCACACGGCGTCCCGGTCGATCAGCGCGCCCTTCTCCAGTACGGCTTCGCGCAGTCGGCCGGAGCGCTCCAGCAGGGCGCGCAGCCGCTCACGATCCTCGACGTACGCGCATTCCGGGACGTCCTCGATGCGCAGGTGCACCGGGTCGGGGAAGCGGCGGGAGGAGGGCCGGTACGGGGAGGGGTCGGTGGGGGCGCCGGGCACGGCCGCGTGCAGCGGGTTGACCTGGACGAATCCGGCGCCGAGCGACCGTCCGGCCCAGCCGGCCAGCTCGGCGAGGTCGCCCAGGTCGCCCATGCCCCAGGAACGGCGGGACAGCAGGGAGTAGAGCTGGACGAGGAGTCCGTGGGAGCGTCCGGTCGGGGTGGGCAGTCGGGCCGGGGCGATGACCAGGTGGGCGGTGGCCGTGCGGCCGTCGGGGACGGTGGCGGTCAGCCGGTGGACCCCGGGCGGGAGGTGCTCGGCCGAGGCGCGGGTCTCGCCCTGCTCGGTCTCGATGAGCAGCCGGCTTCCGTCGGGGAGCGCCGCCAGGGCGGCCGGGGGGCCGGTACCCCAGCCGACCACCGTGGGCGGCAGCAGCCTGGTGCCCCGGTCCCGCTCCCGGGCGGCGAGCGCGGCGCGGACTGCGCCGGGCGTGCTCGCGTCCACGCCGAGAGCGGCCAGGGTGAGGGTGACCGCGGCGGCCGAGGCCGCGACCGTACGGTCCGGGGACGGGCTGTACGAAGTGGCGACGCCGAGCAGTTCGGCGAGGCGGGACAGGTCCTCGGAAGGCGGTTCGGCCGGCCGGGGTTCGGTCATCTACGACCTCGAGAAGTCCGGGACGAAGGTGAAGGCGAAGGGTTCGCTGGTGAGGGGGGCTGATTCGGCGAGCGGCGGCTCGCTGGTGAGGGGCCCGGCGTCGGGCAGCGGCGTCTCGCTGGTCAGCGGGGGCTCGGCGCAGGTGTTCTCGGAGCTGAAGACGCAGTAGTGGGGGTCTTCGTAGCGGGGATCGTCATAGTGGGGGTCGAGGTCGGCGGACGTGTCCGCCACGGGTTTGGACGGGTCCGCCACGGGTTTGGACTGGGCGGGGAGCGGAAGGAAAGTCATCGCAGCCACGGGGGCCTCCTTGTCGGGTACGACGTTCAACGGTTATCGCAGCCCTACCCAGTCGGCGCGAAGGCAGACACCCCAGGCCGGACATCGTGCTTCTGCTCACATTCCACTGCCCTCCACTCCTTCCAGATTCCGGCAATCCAGTGATAACGGCCACTCTCGTTGACACCTTCACCGGACGGGTGGTGGGCTCGTTCTCCCGGTCGAACACACCTGGAGGGGGCCTGTGGGACTGCGGCGTGGGAAGCGGGCGGCGGTTCTCGCCGTCGCCGTCGTCGCCGGAACCCTCGGCTCGGCGCCCGCCGCGGTGGCGGCCCCGCCGGTCCCGGGCCGGGCCGCGACACCCGCCTCCGACACCGCCGGGCCGAACCTCTCCGTCTGGCCGCGCCCCCAGTCCCTGCGCGCGAACGGCGCCCCGGTCGCGGTCACCGACGAGGTCGCCCTGGTCACCGGCCCGTCGGCGGACGGGTACGCCCTCGAAGCCCTGCGTGCGCTGCTGCGGCAGGCCGGGGCCCGTCGCATCACCGACTCCGCCCGGCCCGGGGCGCTGGTCGTGCGGGTGGGCACGGAGCCCGTCCGCCGGGGCGACCGCCACGCCCTCCCGGCCGGGGGATACGAGCTGTCCGTGGGCGGGGACGGCGTCTCCCTCACCGGCACCGGCGACGACGGCCTGTTCCACGCGGTGCAGACGCTGCGGCAACTCGTGCGCCCCGACGGCACGATCGCGGCCGCCGTCGTACGCGACTGGCCGGGCACCGCCGTGCGGGGCATCACCGAGGGCTTCTACGGCACCGCGTGGACGCACCGGCAGCGGCTGGAGCAGCTCGACTTCATGGGGCGCACCAAGCAGAACCGCTACCTGTACGCCCCGGGGGACGACCTGTACCGGCAGGCACGCTGGCGTGAGCCGTACCCGGCGGAGCAGCGCGCCGGGTTCCGGGAGCTGGCCGAGCGGGCCCGCGGCAACCACGTCACGCTCGGCTGGGCGGTGGCCCCGGGCCAGGCGATGTGCTTCGCGTCGGACTCCGACGTGCGCGCGCTGACCCGCAAGCTCGACGCGATGTGGGCGCTGGGCTTCAGGGCCTTCCAGCTCCAGTTCCAGGACGTCAGCTACAGCGAGTGGCACTGCGACGCGGACGCCGACCGGTTCGGGTCCGGCCCGCGGGCGGCCGCGCGGGCGCAGGCCCGGGTGGCGAACGCGGTGGCCCGGCACCTGGCGGAACGGCACCCCGGCGCGGCGGGTCTGTCGCTGATGCCGACCGAGTACTACGAGGACGGCACGACCGACTACCGGCGGGCCCTGGCCGGCACGCTGGCTCCGGGTGTCGAGGTGGCGTGGACGGGCGTCGGGGTGGTGCCGCGCACCATCACGGGCGGTGAACTGGCCGACGCCCGGGAGGCGTTCCGGCATCCGCTGGTCACGATGGACAACTACCCGGTCAACGACTACGAGCCCGGCCGTCTCTTCCTCGGCCCCTACCGGGGCCGCGAGCCGGCCGTCGCCACCGGTTCGGCGGCCCTGCTCGCCAATGCGATGCAGCAGCCCGAGGCGTCCCGCATCCCGCTGTTCACCGCCGCCGACTACGCCTGGAACCCCCGCGCCTACCGCCCCGGTGAGTCCTGGCGCGCCGCGATCGCCGACCTGGCGGGCGGGGACCGGCGCCGCGAGGAGGCCCTGACCGCGCTCGCCGGGAACGACGCCTCGTCGGTCCTCGGCGAGGAGGAGTCGGCGTACCTGCGCCCGCTGACCGAGGCGTACTGGCGGGCTCGTACAGCCGGTGGCACCGCCACCGGCGACGACGCCGCGCGGCGGCTGCGCGAGGCGTTCACGGTGCTGCGCGAGCTGCCCCGGCGGCTGTCGGGCACCGCCCTCGGCCCGGAGGTCGCCCCCTGGTCGCGGCAGCTGGCCCGTTACGGCGAGGCGGGCACGGCCGCGCTCGACATGCTGGACGCGCAGCGCGCCGGGGACGCGGCGGCGGCCTGGACGGCGTACCGCAGGCTCGGCGCGCTGCGGGACCGGCTGGAGCCGGCACCGGTCGAGGTCGGCACGGACGTCCTGGATGCCTTCCTGCGGCGGGCGCAGAAGGCGTACGCGGCCTGGTCGGGCATCGACCACGAGCCGCCCCCGAGCCCCGGCGACCCGGGTGACGGCCGCACCCTGCGCTTCCCCGGCCCCCGGTCCCTCACGGCCGTGACGGCCCTCACCGACCCCGGTACCGAGGGGAACGTCGAGGTGCACGTGCCGGGCCGGGGCTGGCAGCGGGCCGGCCGGCTGGCCGCTTCGGGCGCGACCGAGGTGCGGGCAGGGCAGCGCGTGGACGCCGTACGGGTCACCGGTCCCGCCCCGTCCCGCGTACGCCACTTGGTGCCGTGGTTCGCGGACTCCCCCGCCACCTCCCTCGAGCTGACGCGGGACCGCGTGGACGCCGAGACCGGCAGGCCGCGGCGGCTGTCGGCCGGGCTGAGCTCGCTGCGCCCCGCCGACGCCCGCGGCAGGCTCACGGTCGAGGCGCCCGAGGGCGTGCGGGTGAAGGTCCCCGGGACCGAACTGTCCGTGCCGCGCGGCACGAAGGTGGAGGTCCCCGTCGAGGTGACCGTGGAACGCGGTGCGCCGAAGCGCTCCTACGACATCCGGCTGGGGTTCGCGGGAGCGACCCGCACCCTCACCGTCCGGGCGTTCCCGCCCACCGGCGGACCCGACCTGGCCCGCGCCGGCACGGCGCGCTCCTCGGGCGACGAGACGCCCGACTTCCCCGCGTCGGCGGCGAACGACGGCGACCCGGACACCCGCTGGTCGTCCCCGGCCGACGACGGCGCCTGGTGGCAGGTCGACCTGCCGCGCCCGGCGCGGCTCGGCCGGGTCGTGCTGCGCTGGCAGGACGCCCACCCCTCGGCGTACCGCGTCCAGGTGTCGCCGGACGGCCGCCGCTGGCGCACGGCGGCGGCGGTACGGGACGGCAGGGGCGGCCGGGAGAGCGTCCGCATGGACGAGCGCGACGTGCGCTTCGTACGGGTGCAGGGCGAGAAGCGGGCCACGCCGTACGGGTACTCGCTGTGGTCGGTGGAGGCGTACGCCGTCACGGACTGAACCCACCCCTCGGGCCCGGGCCGGGAAATTGGGCCGCCGACTATTCACTCAGTACATGTACTGAGTACATAATGATCGGCATGAGCACCCGCCACATTCTGCTGGGCCTGCTCGCCACGGGTCCGAGCCACGGCTACGACCTCAAGCGACGCCACGACGAACGCTTCCCGCAGGCCCGCCCGCTGGCCTACGGGCAGGTCTACACGACGCTCCAGCGCCTCGTCCGGGACGGCCTCGCCGAGATCGAGGGCACCGACTCGGACGGCGGCCCGGAGCGGACGACGTACCGCGCCACGGACGAGGGGACGCGCGAACTGTCCCGCTGGGCCGGGCAGATCACGCCGCCCGCACCCTTCGTGGCGAACGAGATCTTCGCCAAGGTCGTCGTCGCGATCCTCTCGGGCGGCGACCCGGCCGCGTATCTGAGCGCCCAGCGCGCCGCCCACATGGAGCGGATGCGGGAGCTCACGGCCCTCAAGGCCGCGAAGGGCGCGGACCTGGCGACCGTGCTCTCGGCGGACTACGCCCTCAACCACCTCGACGCCGACCTCCGCTGGATGAGCACCACGGCGGCCCGGCTCACCACCCTGACCGCGGAGGTCGACGCAGCATGAACAGACCCGTGCCTCTTCTCACGGCCAGTGGCCTCACCAAGGCGCACGGCAGGACGCCCGCCCTGCGCGGGGCGTCGGTCGAGCTGCACGCCGGTGAGATCCTCGCCGTCACCGGCGCGAGCGGCAGCGGGAAGTCGACGCTGCTGCACTGCCTGGCCGGGATCGTCCGGCCCGACGAGGGCTCGGTGTCCTACGACGGCCGGCGGCTGGCGGACCTGCCCGAGAAGCACCTGAGCCGGCTGCGGCGGACCGAGTTCGGCCTGGTGTTCCAGTTCGGGCAGCTCATCCCCGAGCTGACGGCCCTGGACAACGTCGCCCTGCCGCTGCTGCTGGCCGGCACCGGCCGCGCCCTGGCCCGGGCCCTGGCCGGTGAGTGGCTGGAGCGGTTCGGCGTGCGCGGGCAGCAGGACCTGCGGCCGGGCGAGATGAGCGGCGGCCAGGCCCAGCGGACCGCGCTGGCCCGGGCCCTGGTCACGGGCCCGAGGGTGGTCTTCGCCGACGAGCCGACCGGGGCTCTGGACTCGCTCGCCGGCGAGCAGGTCATGACGGCCCTGGTCACCACGGCCCGCGAGTCGGGCACGGCGGTCCTGCTCATCACCCACGACGCCCAGGTGGCGGCGTACGCGGACCGGGAGGTCCAGCTGCGGGACGGCGCCGTGGCACCGCTGGGGGTGACGGCATGAAGGCGCTGCGTACCGATCTGCGCCTCGCCTGGGAGCTGACGCGTGGTTCCGACCGCGGGGAGTGGTGGCGGGTGGCGCTGACGGCGACGGGTGCCGCGCTCGCGACGGGGTTCGCGCTCGGCGCCGTCGCCCTGGCCTCGCTGCGGGGCAGCTACCGGGTGCCCGTCGCCGCGGGCCTGCTGGACGAGCCCGGCACGCGGTCCGGTGTGATCGTCGGCCTGCTGCTTCTGCTCGTGCCGGTGCTGGGGTTCCTCGGCCAGTGCACCCGGATCGGGGCCGTGCACCGCGACCGGCGGCTGGCCGGGCTGCGGCTGGCCGGGGCGACGCCCTGGCAAGTGCGGCGGATCACCGCGCTGGAGACCGGGCTGGCCTGTCTGCTGGGCTCGGCGGTCGCCACCGTCCTGTCGGTGCTGGTCCTGCTGCGCCAGTGGGACCGGCCGACCGCCCTGGCCTGGGTGGGGATCGCCCTGGTCGCCGTCGCCGTACCGGTGCTGGGCGCGACGGCGGGCGCACTGGCGCTGCGCAGGGTCGTGGCCTCCCCGCTCGGCTGGGTGCGCCGGGTCGGGCCGCGCAGCGGACGGGGGCCCGGGCTGCTGTTCCTGGCCGGGGTGCTGCTCGTCGCGGTGCTGGCGCTGCTGACCGTGGCCACCACGTCCACGACCGCCCCCAACCGGCCGAACGGAGGGCCGCCGCTGCAGCTGATGGGCGTGGTCCTCGCGGTCGGCGCGGGCGCGGTGTGGCTCTCCGGGGCCACCGCGAAGGCGACCGGGCGGGTCCTCGCGGTCCGGGCCCGGTCGGCGGCGACGCTGATCGCGGCGGAACGGCTGCGCGACGACCCCTGGTCGGCCGCCCGCGCGCACGCGGCGGTGCTGCTGGTGACGGTCGTGGGTACCGGCTTCCTGGGCATCCGGCAGGTGCTGAGCGACGCGGTGCGCACCCAGCGATTCTCCGCACCCGCGTCCTACTACACCACCGGCCTCGACCTCACCGGCGCCGCGATCGCCATCGCTTTCGCGATCACCCTGTCCGGCCTCGCCGTCGGCACCGCCGAGTCCCTGGCCACCCGCCGCCGGGGCCTGGCCGCGCAGGCCGCCGCCGGGGTGCCGCGCACGGTGCTCGGCCGGGCCCTGCTGCTGGAGACCGCGCTGCCGCTCGCCCCCGCCGTGCTGCTCTCGGGCGTGGGCGGGACGGCCATCGGCATCTGGTACGCCCTGCTCGTCGGCCGGCCGGTGCCCTGGGCGATCGCTCTGGTCCCGGTCGCCGTCTACGCCGCCTGCCTCCTGGCCGCGGCCACCTCACTGCCCCTGCTGCGCCGCTCGGTACGCCCGGGGGAGCTGCGGTACGCCTGAGCGCCCCTCCTCATGACGGGCCGGCCCGGGGGAACGGGGGTTCCCCCGGGCCGGTCGGCCGGCCGCACGCGGCAATACGAAGGCCCGGATCCTCGTCAGGCGGAAATGCCGTCGATCCGGGCCAAGGCGTCGTCCGCGCCGTACGGCTGCAAGTACGGCAGCCAGCGCGGGTCCCTATGGCCGGTCCCGATGATGCGCCAGGCCAGGCCGGAGGGCGGAGCGGGTTTGTGGCGCAGCCGCCAGCCGATCTCGAAGAGGTGACGGTCGGCCTTCACGTGGTTGCAGCGGCGACAGGACGCCACCACGTTGTCCCAGACGTGCTTGCCCCCGCGGCTGCGCGGGATGACGTGGTCGACGCTGGTTGCGACGCCACCGCAGTACATGCACCGGCCCCCGTCACGGGCGAACAGCGCCCGGCGGGTCAGTGGAACGGGCCCCCGATAGGGGACCCGGACGAATCGCTTGAGCCGGACCACGCTGGGTGCGGGGACTGTGACGGTCGCGCTGTGCAGATAGGCGCCGGACTCCTCGAGGCAGACGGCCTTGTTCTCGAGGACGAGGACGAGCGCGCGGCGGAGCGGTACGACACCTAGCGGCTCGTACGACGCGTTGAGGACCAGGACGTGCGGCACGGATGCCTCCTTGGACGCCGGCGGCGCGTGGCTCGCGCCGGGACGATTCGTAGCCAGTCTCCCCTCATGCCTGGTGAAAGCGCCACCATGTCCCCGTAACGGGCTGGGAGTGTTTTCGACCACATCTCATTCATCCCCAGGATCATGGCCTGTTCAAGCCCAGGTGAGCACGGTCTCTCCTTCACACATCCCGCGAGAGCACACACAATGCCCCGTTAGTGTGGTGGTTCTGCCCCTTCGGTGACCCAGTCGTGACCTTGACCCCCTTGAACCACCGCACCGGGGCGGACCGCTGTACTTGGAGGTACCTGCCGTGTCCCTGTCCGCTGTCCTGCTCGCCGTCGGCCCGTCGCCGTCGCCGGTCCCCTCGGATACGGAGACCCCGAGAGTGCCCTCCCTCCAGGACGCTCAGGAGAAGGCGACGAACGCCGCCGGCTGGGTCGAGCAGAACTGGTCGACGTGGCTCGCGATCGGCCTGCGGGTCCTGCTGATCGTGGTGATAGCGGCGGTGCTGAGGGTCGTCGTCCGGCGTGCGATCACCAAGCTCATAGACCGCATGAACCGCACCGGCCAGTCCGTGGACGGCTCCGGGCTCGGCGGGCTGCTGGTCAACGTGGAGCGCCGTCGCCAGCGCTCGCAGGCGATCGGCTCGGTGCTGCGCTCGGTGGCGTCGTTCCTGATCATGGGCACGGCCGCGCTGATGGTCCTGGGCACCTTCCAGATCAACCTGGCCCCGCTGCTGGCCTCGGCCGGTGTCGCCGGTGTCGCGATCGGCTTCGGCGCCCGCAACCTGGTCACGGACTTCCTCTCCGGTGTCTTCATGATTCTCGAGGACCAGTACGGCGTGGGCGACACGATCGACGCGGGGGTCGCCTCCGGCGAGGTGATCGAGGTGGGCCTGCGCGTGACCAAGCTGCGCGGCGACGGCGGCGAGATCTGGTACGTCCGCAACGGCGAGGTCAAGCGCATCGGCAACCTCTCGCAGGGCTGGGCCACGGCCAACGTCGACGTCACGGTCCACTCCGGCGAGGACCTGGACAAGGTCAAGGCCACCCTGGACGAGGTCGCCGAGAAGATGGGCGCCGAGGAGCCCTGGAACGAGTTGCTGTGGGGCCCGATCGAGGTGCTCGGCCTGGACAGCGTCCTGCTGGACTCCATGGTCGTGCGCGTCTCGGCGAAGACCATGCCCGGCAAGTCCCTGACCGTGGAGCGCGAGCTGCGCTGGCGCATCAAGCGGGCGTTCGACGCGGCGGGCATCCGCATCGTCGGCGGCGCCACGGCCACGGCGGAGGAGACGCCCGCCGACCCGACGGCGGGGATGGCACCCCCGTCGGTGTACGCGAACTCGGCCTCCCCGCAGTCGGCGGCGGCGTCCCCGCTCACGCCCGTCGCACCTCCGACGAGCACGACGAAGTAGCCGACCCGCCGCACGAAGAGGGCGGCACCCGGGCTTTCGGGTGCCGCCCTTTTCGCATGCCCGGGTAACGACTGCGTTGCCTGAACCGTCCCCTATTGACGCCCGCGCGGCGCCGGGCTTACCTTCCTCCCACCGATAGGAAACTTTCCTAACAGTGATCAGCCGCAGGTCGGCCGATGGACTTCCCCGCCTGATCACTGAGAAGCTGAGCAGCCGAAGGGCAGGTGTGGACACGCATGGCAGGAACCGCCGGCACGCCGGGCACCCCGCGCGTCCTGCGCGCCATGAACGACCGGGCCGCCCTCGACCTGCTGCTGGAGCACGGACAGCTGTCGCGCACCCGGATCGGCAAGCTCACCGGCCTGTCGAAGCCGACCGCCTCCCAGCTCCTGGCCCGCCTGGAGGCCGCGGGCCTCGTCCTGGCCACCGGCACCACCGAAGGCCGGCCGGGCCCGAACGCCCAGCTGTACGAGGTCAATCCGGCGGCCGGTTACGCCGCCGGACTCGACGTCACCCCCCAGCGGATCCTCGCCGCGGTCGCCGACATCACCGGCCGTACGGTCGGCCGCCACGAACTGCCCACCCCCGGCAGGCGCACCGGCACCCCCGTCGTCCAGCAGGTCACCGACGCCCTGGACGGCGCGGTGAAGGCGGCGGGCCTCGCCCGGGGCGACATCCACCGCCTCGTCATCGGCACACCCGGCGCCTTCGACCCCACCACGGGCCGCCTGCGCTACGCCTCCCACCTCCCCGGCTGGCACTCCCCCACCCTGCTGGACGAGCTCGCCGCCGCCCTGCCGATGCCGTTCGAGTACGAGAACGACGTCAACCTGGTCGCGCTCGCCGAACAGCGCCTCGGCGCGGCCCGGGACCACACGGACTTCGTACTGCTGTGGAACCAGGAGGGCCTGGGCGCCGCCCTGGTCCTGGGCGGCCGGCTGCACCGCGGCTGGACCGGCGGCGCCGGCGAGGTCGGCTTCCTGCCGGTGCCGGGCACGCCCCTGGTCCGCCAGGTCACCAAGGCCAACAGCGGCGGCTACCAGGAGCTGGCCGGTTCCCAGGCCGTCCCGAGGCTCGCCCGCGAACTCGGCATCCAGGACATCCCCGCGGGCCCGCACGCCGAGGCCGCCGCACACCTGGTGGCCCGGGCCGCGGAGAGCGACGACGAACCGCACCGCCGCCTCCTCCAGACCTACGCGACCCGGCTCGCCACCGGTCTGGCCTCCCTGGTCTCGGTCCTCGACCCGGAGCTCGTCGTACTGAGCGGCGCCTCCCTCACCTCGGGCGGCGAGACGCTGCGCGCCCTCGTCCAGGCCGAGCTGGAGGAACTGGCCGCGTCCCGCCCACGCCTGGTCGTGGGCGACGTCCGTGAACACCCCGTGCTGCGCGGCGCGCTGGAGAGCGCGCTCGCGACCACGCGCGACGAGGTCTTCGACACCTCCCGCTGACCCCACCCCCCTCCCCGGTATTTCCCTTCCTCCTCCGTACCTCAGGGAGCTCTGCCATGCCCGGAATATCCAGAAAAGCGGCTATCGCCCTCGCCGTATCCGCCTCCCTCGCCCTCCTCGCCACGGCCTGTACGGGCCAGGCGGACTCCGGCGCCTCCGACGACGCGTCCAAGGAGACGACCCTCAACTTCTGGCACGCCTGGAGCGCGCCCTCCGAGGTGAAGGCCGTCAAGGACCTGGTCGCCGGCTTCGAGAAGACGCACCCCCACATCCATGTGAACGTCGTCGGCAACATGACCGACGACAAGATCAACCAGGCCCTGCGCACCGGCGGCGGCAAGGCCCCGGACGTGATCTCGTCCTTCACCACGAACAGCGTCGGGAGGTTCTGCTCCTCCGGCGCCCTGGTGGACCTGAACCCGTTCTTCGAGAAGTCGGGCATCGACCCGGAGCAGACCTTCCCGAAGGCGATGAACGAGTACACCCAGTTCGAGGGCAACCGCTGCGCGGTCCCGCTCCTCGGCGACGCGTACGGCCTCTACTACAACAAGACCGCGTTCGAGAAGGCGGGCATCACCGGCCCGCCGAAGACCTGGTCCGAGTTCGAGAAGGTCGCCGAGAAGCTGACGATCCCCCAGGGCGGCTCCTACAAGCAGCTCGGCTTCATGCCGAACTACCACGGCTGGGAGACCACCACCGAGCACTACCTCGGCCAGTTCTCCCCGACGTACTTCGACAAGGACGGCAAGTCGAACGTCGGTAAGGACCCGGCCTTCGAGAAGGCCTTCACGGTCCAGAAGAAGCTGGTCGACGCCCTTGGCGGCTACCGCAAGCTGGAGACGTACCGCTCCAAGCTCGGCGACGAGTGGGGCCCGAAGCACCCCTTCCACACCGGGCAGGTCGCCATGCAGCTCGACGGTGAGTGGCGCCTGGGCATGGCCCTGGACACCAAGCCGAAGTTCGAGATCGGCGTGGCCCCGCTGCCCGTCCCCGACGACCAGGCCGGCCAGTACGGCAAGGGCTACATCACCGGCACCATCGCCGGTGTCGCGGCGACCAGCACGAAGCAGAACGCGGCCTGGGAGCTGGTGAAGTACATGACCACCGACACGGACGCGGTGGTGAACTTCTCCAACGCCATCCACAACGTGCCGTCGACGCTCGCGGCGCTGAAGTCCCCGAAGCTGACGTACGACCCGCGTTTCAAGACGTTCCTGGAGATCGCCGCGAACCCGCACTCCACCACGGCCCCCGCCTCCGTCAACGGCGGCGTCTACCTCACCACGATCCAGGAGTTCGGCTACGACTACGAGAGCGGCAAGGCCACCGACCTCGAGGCCGGTCTGAAGAAGACGGCCCGGCAGATCGACACGGACATCGCGCAGGCGAAGTAGCCCATGAGCACTCCTACGTTGCGCGCGAAACACCGCCGCTCGACGCTCCGCACCCTCGCCTTCCTCTCCCCCTGGCTGATCGGCTTCTCGGTCTTCTTCGCCTACCCCCTGCTCTCCACCGTCTACTTCTCCTTCATGCACTACGACGGCTTCAAGCCGCCGGTGTGGGAGGGCACGAAGAACTGGACGTACGTCTTCGAGCACTACCCGTTCTTCTGGCCCGCCCTGCGCAACACCCTGTGGCTGGTCGTCATCATGGTCACGCTCCGGGTCGCCTTCGGCCTGGGCGTGGGCCTGCTGATCACCAAGATCAAGACGGGGACGGGTGTCTTCCGCACCCTCTTCTACCTGCCGTACCTGGCCCCGCCCGTGGCGGCCACCATGGCCTTCGCCTTCCTCCTCAACCCCGGCACGGGCCCGGTCAACTCGATCCTGGAGAAGACCGGGCTCCCCGCCCCCGGCTGGTTCAACGACCCCACCTGGTCGAAACCGGCCCTCACGCTCCTGGCCCTGTGGGGCATCGGCGACCTGATGGTCATCTTCATGGCCGCGCTGCTGGACGTACCGAAGGAGCAGTACGAGGCGGCCCAACTGGACGGCGCGACCCCCTGGCAGCGCTTCCGGTACGTCACGCTCCCGAACATCTCCCCGATCGTCATGTTCGCGGTCGTCACCGGCGTGATCCAGACCATGCAGTACTACACACAGCCGCTGATCGCCGGAAAGGTCGCCTCGGGCGTGATCCAGGGCGCGGGCACCCAGTTCGAGCCCGGCTATCCGGACAAGTCGACCCTCACCCTCCCCCAACTCGTCTACAACCTGGGCTTCCAGCGCTTCGACTACGGCTCCGCCTGCGTGGTCGCCCTGGTCCTCTTCGCCCTCTCCATGGCCTTCACCGCACTGCTGATGCGCCGCAAGGGCGGTCTGATCCAGGCAGGTGACCGATGACCCGACTACTCGACAAGCCGGCGGAACCGAAGGCACCGCCCTCCCCCGCGCAGCGCACCGCCCACCGCAGGGCGTTCCTGGAATGGATCGCGATCCACTCCCTGGGCATCGCGGCGGCCCTGTTCTTCACCCTCCCTTTCCTCTTCGTCGTCCTCACCTCACTGATGAGCGACAGCCAGGCGCTCAGCCGCGACCTGATCCCGCACACCTGGGAATGGGACAACTACCGCAGGGTCTTCGACACCCCCGGCTTCCTCACCTGGTGGCGGAACACCCTGTTCTACGCGGTCGTGGGCACGGCACTCACGGTGGTCTCCTCGATCCCGGTGGCCTACGCCCTCGCGAAGTTCCGCTTCCGGGGCCGCAACCTGGCCCTGATGCTGGTCGTCTCGATGATGATGCTGCCGCCCCAGGTGGTCATCATCCCGATGTACCTGTTCTGGGCGAAGCAGCTGGACCTGTCCGGCACGCTGTGGCCGCTGATCATCCCCATGGCGTTCGGCGACGCGTTCTCGATCTTCCTGCTGCGCCAGTTCCTCACCACGATCCCCGACGAGTACCTGGACGCGGCCCGCGTGGACGGCTGCGGCGACCTGCGCACCCTCCTGAAGGTCGTCCTCCCGATGGCGAAGCCGGGCATCGCCGCAGTGGCCCTCTTCCAGTTCTTCTACGCGTGGAACGACTACTTCGGACCCCAGATCTACGCCTCGGAGAACCCGGGTGCCTGGACCCTCTCCTACGGCCTGGAGTCGTTCAAGGGCGCCCACCACACGGACTGGAACCTCACCATGGCGGCCACCGTGCTGGTGATGGCCCCCGTGATCCTCGTGTTCTTCCTCGCCCAGAAGGCATTCGTCGAGGGCGTCACGCTCACCGGAGTGAAGGGTTAAGCACGTATGAAACTCACCGTGGTCGGCGGAGGCTCGACCTACACACCGGAACTCGTCGACGGCTTCGCACGCCTGAGGGACACCCTCCCCGTCGAGGAACTGGTCCTGGTGGACCCGGCGGCCGAACGGCTGGAGCTGGTGGGCGGACTGGCCCGCCGCATCTTCGCACGCCAGGGCCACAACGGCCGGATCGTCACGACCGACAATCTCGACGCGGGCGTGGAAGGGGCGGACGCCGTGCTGCTCCAACTCCGCGTCGGCGGCCAGGCGGCCCGGGAACAGGACGAGACCTGGCCCCTGGAGTGCGGCTGCGTGGGCCAGGAGACGACGGGCGCCGGCGGCCTGGCGAAGGCCCTGCGCACGGTCCCGGTGGTCCTGGACATCGCGGACCGGGTACGCCGTGCGAACCCCGACGCCTGGATCATCGACTTCACGAACCCGGTCGGCATCGTCACTCGCGCCCTGCTCCAGGCCGGTCACAAGGCGGTGGGCCTGTGCAACGTGGCGATCGGCCTCCAGCGCAAGTTCGCGGGCCTGCTGGGCGTCGAGCCCCCGGAAGTCCACCTGGACCACGTGGGCCTCAATCACCTCACCTGGGAGACGGGAGTACGCCTGGGCGGCCCGGAGGGCGAGGACGTCCTGCCCAAGCTGCTGACCGACCACGGCGACACGATCGCGGCGGACCTGCGCCTGCCCCGTCCGCTCCTCGACCGCCTGGGCGTGGTCCCGTCGTACTACCTGCGCTACTACTACGCGCACGACGAGGTCGTACGGGAACTCGGGACGAAGCCGTCCCGCGCGGCCGAAGTGGCCGCCATGGAACGCGAACTGCTCACCCTGTACGCCGACCCGTCCCTGGACGAGAAGCCGGCCCTGCTCACCGAGCGGGGCGGCGCCTACTACTCGGAGGCGGCGGTGGACCTGGCGGCGGCCCTCCTGGGCGGTGGCGGCAGCCCGTACCAGGTGGTGAACACGTACAACCGGGGCACGCTCCCCTTCCTCCCCGACGACGCGGTGATCGAGGTCCAGGCGGCGGTGGGCCCGCAAGGCGCCTCCCCCCTCCCGGTCCCGTCCGCGGACCCCCTCTACGCGGGCCTCATGGCGAACGTGACGACGTACGAGGACCTGGCCCTGGATGCGGCTCTGCGCGGCGGCCGCACCCGTGTCTTCCGGGCCCTCCTCTCGCACCCCCTCATCGGCCAGTACGAGTACGCCGAGACGCTCACCGACCGACTGATCGCACACAACCGGGAGCACCTCGCGTGGGCCTGACCGCACGTGTCCTCGCCATCGACGCCGGCAACAGCAAGACGGACGTCGCGATCGTGACGGCGGCCGGAGAGGTCCTGTCCACGGCACGCGGCGGCGGCTTCCGCCCGCCCGCGGTGGGCCTGGAGACGGCGGTGACCACGCTCACCCACACGGTCACCCAGGCCCTGACCACCGCCGGACTCACCACCGTCGACCACGTCTCGGCATGTCTCGCCAACGCCGACTTCCCGGTCGAGGAGGACCAGTTGGCGGCCGCGCTGAAGGCGCGCGGCTGGGGCCGGACGGTGACGGTCCGGAACGACACCTTCGCCATCCTCCGGGCCGGTGTGACGGAGCCACGGGGTGTCGCGGTCGTCTGCGGCGCGGGCATCAACTGCGTCGGCATGCGCCCCGACGGCCGCACGGCCCGCTTCCCGGCACTGGGCAGGGTCTCGGGCGACTGGGGCGGCGGCTGGGGCCTGTCGGAGGAGGCCCTGTGGCACGCGGCACGCGCGGAGGACGGCCGTGGGAGCCCCACGGCCCTGGCCCGCACCCTCCCCGCCCACTTCGGCCTGCCGTCCATGTACGCCCTCATCGAGGCGCTGCACCTGGGCGCCGTAGAACAATCCCGACGCCACGAGCTGACGCCGGTCCTCTTCGCGACGGCGGCGGACGGCGACCCGGTCGCCCGCACCCTCGTCGAACGGCAGGCGGACGAGGTGGTCGCGATGGCCGTGGTGGCCCTGACCCGACTGGACCTGCTGGACGAGCCGACACCCGTCCTCCTGGGCGGCGGGGTCCTGGCCGCCCAGCACGCGCAGCTCAACGGCAGGATCGCCGAGGTGCTGTCCGCCAGAGCGCCGAAGGCGACCCCGCAGGTCGTCACGGCCGGCCCCGTCCTCGGGGCGGCGCTGCTGGGGCTGGACAGGGTGGGTGCCGTGGAGGGGGCACAGGACCGGTTGCGGGCGCACTTCGGGGCGTGAGGGGCGCAGCACGGGCCCTGGGAGAGGCCCGTTCACAAGACCGGCCGGAGCCCTGTGGGACAGCGGAGATGGACGGACTGAGGCACCCGGACACGCGAGGGCGCATACTAGGGGCAATGACAAAGCCTGCTGCACCGAAGCGCCATCTGCCCACCAGCCCCTTCAGGGCCCCGGTCATTCCAGCTCCCAAGCACTTCGCTGTGGGCGACCAGGTCACCCACGACATGTACGGCCTCGGCCGGGTCATCGGCATCGAGGACGGCATCGCGGTCCTCGTGGATTTCGGCTCTGCCCAGCACCGGATCCTGAGCCCGTACGCCAAGATGACCAAGCTCTGACACCGCTGTGCCCGGTCACGGCACACCAGGTCCCTCCCGGGCCCTGGCACCAGAAGGAGACCTCCCATCGATCTGACCTCGCTCTTCTCCGCCCCGGAAGGGGCGCCCCACTCCGCGGCCACGGCGTCACCGCCCCCGGCCACGAACCCCTTCCAGGCCCCGGACTTCGGAGAGGACGACGGCGCGACGGCACCGGAGCCCCTCAACGGCGACCGGCACTGACACCCAAAACTTGTCACGAAGGGGCATGAAAATGCCCCTCACCAGCGGTTTTCCTCGCCGATGAGGGGCCGTTGTCAGAGGTTCGCGGTAATGGCGCGGAAGACGGCCGGGGTCACCCGTTCTTTGACGATCTTGTCGAAGGCGGCGGTGTCCTCTTCCGCACCCTCGAAGTCGATGTAGTTGAAGCTCACGCCGTTGCTCTGGAACATGAGCGGGCCCTTGCGGCAGACGACGGCCGGTATCTCCTTCTTGGACCTCGCATGGGAGTAACACTCATCGGCTCCGAACGTCCTGGCGTCTGTTTCGAGGACGACCGCATCCCTCTGGTGCGCGGCTTTGGACTCGGCGACGTACCGGGCGAGCAGTTTCGGGTCGGCCACTGCGAGGATCTCGACCTCGAAGGCGCCCCAGCCTTCGATGTGACCCTTGTACCCGCCGTTCTGCGGCAGCTCGAACGAGTAGTCGCACTTGCCGTCGGAGGCGAGCCCGGCGCCCGCCTTCCCGCCGAGGGCGCCCTGCTCGGAGAGCTTGACCCAGTCCGACTCCCGGCTGAGCTGCTTCGCCTGCGGCAGTATCGCTTTGATCTCGGCGTCGGTGACGAACGAGCAGGCGTCCGGCCAGCGCGCCGGGTCGAGCACCTTGCCGACGGGTACGTCGATGGCGGTTTTCTCCCGTCCGGGTGCCGCGTCCCGGACAGCGATCTCGGCTCCGCAAGCCGTCAGCGCGAGGCACGCCAGCACCGTCACCACGCCCACCCCGGTCCGACGTGCATCCATCGCACTCCTCCCCTGAGCCATCAGCCCCACCCCTAGACCACCTGCCCCGGACACGCGAGGCCGGCCGGCTCCATGGCGACGCGCACCCGCCATGAGTCAGACCGTTCATCCTTGCAGCCACACTCTCAGGTGAGAGGGGCGCCCCTCATCCATGTGCACGGTGTTCGTGGCCATGGCGGTGCGGCGGGCTGCCGCCTCCGATTCGCCGGTGTTGGTGTTGACGTCGAAGCGGGGGAAGTTGCTGGAGGAGACGTCGAGCCGGATGCGATGGCCGGCGGCGAACAGGTTCGCCGTGTCGGGGGCGGTGACCTCGATTTCGTACACTTCGCCCGGAATGAGCAACTCCGGTCGCTCGTAGGAGCGGTGGAAGCGGCAGCGGACGATGCCGTCGGTGAGGTTCATGGCGAAACCGTGCGGATAATCGGCGTTGGGCGGATGGACGTCGATCAGCTTGATGGTGAAATCGGTGTCCGGGGCCGTCGTCGAGATGTAGAGCTTCGCCGACACCGGGCCGGCCAGCACCACATCCCGCTCGAGTGGCGGGGTGCTCAGGCTGATCACATCCGGGCGGGAGTCCAGCGGCAGAAACGGCTCGCTCGCCCCGTACACCCGGGCGTCCGGGGCGTTCTGGTCGTATGCCCCGCCCGTCATCACCGGCTCGCCCGAGGTGACCTGGCCCCCCATGGTGGGGACCGGGTGGCGCGGGTCGAAGTCGTAGGTCACCGACGCGGCGGCCACGGTGGGCGGGGCGGTGGTGAGAGCGCCGTCGGTGGTGAGGTACAAGGCGACGGGCGCGGTCGACGCCGGCGGCCACCGGGTGTCGGTGCGCCATACGCCGCCGTGCCGCATCCGCCCTGCCGCATCCCGTCGGCCGTCGCCGCCGCCCATCAGGAAGTACTGGACGGCGGGGAGATCTCCGTACTCGGGGGGCACCGCCTCACCGTCGTCCTCCCGGCCGAGCGACCGGTCGAACCAGCGGCGGCGGAACTCCAGGTACGACGGGGCGAGGTTGCCGTCCAGTGTCGCCCGCGGACCGAAATCCACGTCTCCGGCGTACGTCTCGCAGTGGTGCCCGTGCGTCCACGGGCCCATGACCAGGTAGGAGGGTGCCGACTTCAGCTCCCGCAGGGCGGTGAAGTTCTCGATGGTGGAGCGGACGTAGGGGTCGTACCAACTGCCCATGTGCAGGCTCGGCGCGTCCGGGAAGCGCTCGTAGAAGCCTCGCCCGTAGATCGCCGGGTTGCGGTAGTAGTCCCCGAAGGTGTCCTGCCGCCACTGCTCCAGCAGGAAGTCCTCGTACGCCGCCAGGTGCCGCAGGGGCGTGCAACCCGGCCGCCAGGGCATCGCGCCGAACCAGCCCGTCAGATCCACGCGCCGCAGCGCCTCGGCCAGGACCGGATCCGCCGCGGCCTCCGGGCTCTGCACCGCATGGCGCAGTGCCCACGTCACCTGCTTCAGCTCGAAGGCGCCGCCCATCCGCATCCCCGCGTCGTACGCGGAGGAGAAGCCGCCCGAGTCCTGGAACATGGCGGCCAGTCCCGTCGCCCCTTCGGCGGCCGCGGCTGCCTGGACGTGGGCGGAGTAGGACACCCCCGTCATCACGACCCTGCCGTCACACCACGGCTGGTTCCTGAGCCAGGCGATCGTGTCCGCCCCGTCCGGGCCTTCGCCGAGGTATTTCACGAACGTTCCCTCGGAGTCGCCGCGTCCCCGGCAGTCCTGCCGTACGACGTGGTAGCGGGCCTCGGTGAAATGCCGGGCGATGTCCTCGGGCCGCGGCACCGGCGCGTCGCTGCGGTCCTGGTCCGAACCACGCTGCGCGCGCCGACCGTACGGGGTGCGTTCGAGGAGCACGGGGAGCGGGGTCGTCTCCGGCTCGGGTGAGGCGGAGTACAGATCGGCGGCGAGATGGATGCCGTCCCGCACGGGGATGCGCAGGATGCGGCGCCACAGCGCACCGCCCTGGAGCGGCTCGAGCCCCGGGAGGGCTTCGGGCCGGCGGGCGTGGGAGGTGTCGTACGAGGTCACTCCCGTGACGCTAGGCAACGGCCAGGATCATGGCGATCACTTGACGTCATCAGGTCAACTGTGCCGCCGGACGGTGACGGGACCGCACACGGGACCTACTGTCAGCGCAACCCGAGAGCGCCCCGCGTTCCACCGCGACGGATCGTGATCCCTCGCGGCTCCGGGTCCCGTTTCGCACTGCTCGTGGCGCAGCCGCGCCATGCCCTCGTTTCCCCCTCCCCCTCACCCCCCTCCCCAGCCCCGTCCTCTCCCAGTCCTCACAGGAGGCCGCCATGAGCACACCCGACAGCCGCACCGAGGAGGTGCAGGCCACCGAGCCCGGCGAGGGGGGCCGTGGCTCCCGGCTCCTCGACCTGGTCGAGCGCGCGGGCAACGCACTGCCGCATCCGTTCTGGCTGTTCTGGATCCTGTGCGGGGTCGTCGCCCTCGTCAGCTGGGCGCTGAACGCCTCCGGCCTGCAGGTCGAGGACCCCTCCTCGGGGGACCTGGTCGGCGTACGCAGCGCCCTGTCGGCGGACGCCGTACGGGACCTGATCACCGGCGCCGAGGAGTCCTTCGTGACCTTCGGCCCGCTCGGCGTCGTGCTGATGGTGATGCTCGGCGTCGCGGTCGCCGAGCGTTCGGGGCTCTTCGAAGCACTGGCCCGCCGCATGCTGTCGGGCCTGTCCCCGCGCACGGTCGTCCTGGGCGTGGCTCTGGGCGGCGTGCTGGGGAAGTTCCTGTCCGACTCCGCGTACGTGGTCCTCATCCCGCTCGGGGCCGTGGCCTTCCGCGCCGTGGGCCGCTCCCCCATGCTCGGCATGATCGTCGCGTTCGTGTCCATCAACGCCGCGGGCGACGCCAACCCGCTGATCGCCCCCGGTGACGCGCTGTTCGCCTCCGTGGCCACCGAGGCCGCGCAGCTCGTCGACAAGGGCGTGGTGGTCCGCGCGACGGACAACATGTACTTCACCACCGTCTCGGCGTTCGTGCTGGCCGGCACCATCGCCCTGGTCGTGGACAAGATCCTCGCCAAGCGCGAGCACCACCTGGTTCCCGACGCGGACCTGGAGGCCGCCGCGGCAGGGCGCGCGGCGGCCACCGGGGTCGACGACGCCACCGAGCTGCGGGCCCTGAAGCTGACCGGTCTTGCCGTGCTCGGCTACGCCACGCTGGTCGTGCTCGCGATGCTGCCCGCCTCGTCACCGCTGCGCGGCGAGGGGGGCGCGATCGTGGAGTCGACCTTCATGAACGCCATCGCCGTCTTCCTGACCGTCTTCTTCCTGCTCATCGGCGCCGTGTACGGGCGGCTCACCGGGCGGATCAGCGGGAGCCGCGCGATACCGGAGTTCATGGCGGACGGAGTGCGCTCCATCGCGCCGCTGCTCGTGCTCTTCTTCGCGGTGTCGCAGTTCCTCGCCCTGTTCAAGTGGACCAACATCGCCACGGTCGTCGCGGTAGAAGGCGCCGGCTTCCTCAAGCAGCTGGGTGCGCCCACGCTGGTGCTGTTCACCCTGCTGATCGTCGCGGTCGCGCTGATGAACCTCGTCATCACCTCCGGCTCCGCCCTGTGGACCCTGGTCGCCCCGGCGCTGGTCCCGATGCTGATGCTGCTCGGCACCAACCCGGCCACCACCATGGCGCTCTACCGCATCGCCGACTCCTGCACGAACTCCATCACCCCGATGAGCACCTCGTTCATGCTCTGTGTCGGCTACCTCCAGACCCTCCGCCGCAAGGCCGGCATCGGCACCCTGGTCTCCTTCACCCTGCCCCTCGCCATGATCATGCTGCTCGTCTGGGTGCTGCTGTTCTTCGCCTGGTACCTGCTGGGCATCCCGCTCGGCCCGGGCGCACCCGTGCGGTGAGCCCCGGCCGTACGCTGACGGCGTGAGCATCGTCCTCGACCTCGGAGGGCTTGGCCCCGCGGACATCGCGGCCGGGCCCTCCGCGCTGTCGGAACTGATGGCGAGTCTGCACGTGCTCGCCGAACCCGAGCACCACCCGGAGGCCGCCGACTGGGCGGCCCGCGCCGCCGCGGCGGGACCGGACCTGCGCGACGAGTTGTCCGTGTTCGCTCCGCTGTGGGCCCGCTACCGCTGCCGCCTGTTCTTTCCTCGTACGTTGCCGCTCGCTTCGAGCCTGAACGAGGAGCTGGCGGCCATCGCTGCGCTGCCGGTCGAGGACTTCCTCGATCTGGTGGCGCCCGGGGTCCTCGGCACCAACGCGCAGCCCGTGCCGCCGGCCCGTGAGTTGCGCGCGGGCGCCGCCGCCGCGGAACACTACGCACGCCGCTGCCTGCGCCGCTCCTACGCCCGCGGCGAGCTGGCGCGACAGCTGGTGGCGGCACCACTGGAGCTGCGGGACCGGCTGCTGGCGGTACTGCGGGCCGCCGACACCGCGTTCTTCGCCGAGGACTGGCACACCCTGCGGTCGCCCCTGGAGCACCACGCGCGGGAAGTACGTCGCCGGCTGGCGACGCGCTCGCCGGCGGATGTACTCACCGAGCTGCTGCCGACCGCGGCCCGGGTCGGGCCGGGAGAGCGGGTCCGGCTGGACAAACTGCAGACCGACGAGGTGAAGGTGGCCCCGCGCCCCCTCGTTCTCGTCCCGTCCGCCCGGGTGTGGCCGCATCTGACGGTCAAGAACGAGGACCCGTCGTGCGTGGTGGTGCAGTACGCGGTGCGCGGCACCACCACGGCCGAACAGCTGACCCTGCGGGATCTGCACCACCGGCTGATGGCGCTGACCTCGCCCGCCCGGATGGAACTGTGCCGCCATCTGCTGGGCGAGCCCATCACCACCTCGGAGCTCGCCGCCCGACTCGGCTCCAGCGAGCCACAGGTCTCCCGCGCCCTGCGGACCCTGCGCGACGCGGGCCTGGTGCGTTCCACGAGAGACGGCAAACTGGTGCGGCACCGGCTCGCCACGGACGTCATCCAGCGGCTGGGCCACGATGTCCTCGCGACCGTGGCACGGTGAACTCGCGTCAGGCCGCCAGAGGCACTTGCTCGCCCTCTTCCTCGACCTGGTAGTGAGCCCAGATCTGGTTCAACTCGTGCTGATAGTAGAGCGAGTACAGGCCGGCCACGAAGAAAAGGACGAGGCCGATCCACGGATTGCAGCTCCGCTCCATCCCGGCCGACTGCTGCATACGGGCAATACGCAGACCGGTGTTGTAGACCGACACGAAGGGCGGAATGATCAGCAGCCAGCCGACGGCCAGAGCCAGGAGCGCCATCACCGGATTGACCTCAATGCGGCGATCGAAGTCCTGGGCTTCGCGATTCACCTTGTAATACCAGACCAGATGGTAGATGCCCACCGTGATCAGCGGCCAGATCAGCCAGACAAGGAATATGTTGCGGGTTTTTCCAGCGCGACCTGACATGACGCACCTCCCATGAATCCAGTGCATCACGACCGGCCGCCACGTGCGCGTGGTGAGGCTCGGGCCCCCTCGTCGAGAGGGCATGAAAGTGCCCCTCACCAGCGGTTTCCCTGCCGATGAGGGGCCGTCTCAGGCGGCTTGGGCCGTCTCTGGGCCAGCCGGCGTCTCTGGGCCGTCATGAGCGCGACCGGCTGGCATGAGGTGGGTACAGACGCACGTTGAGTTACCGTCACTCCGAATAGGGCACCCTGAGCTTGGCCCAGGACTTTGCTCCCGGCCAGCCATCCGCGTCCGCACCCTGGTATCCGAGCTTCCGCTGCCACCTGGCGTAGGAGTCACGGTGGTGCGTCGTCCACAGACGTCCACTGAGAGGGTGGGCCGAGGGTGGGCCGCCCGGACCAAATTCGGTGCATCCCTCTTCAGCCAGGCGCATTGCCATCATCCTGATGATCGGGCTACTCGGCTCACTTTTGAACCACTCGGAACCTGGAAAAGGAACGTAGCCGTCTTCTGTACTCATGCTTGCAGGTTAGGCGTATCCACCATTGCCGGCATGTTCACGCCTTTGCGACTAGGTAAGTTCATGCGATTGGCGGATGTCTGATGATCGATGCCGAGTACTACAGCGACCAGGGGCGGCCCGTCGAGACGGCGGACATCGCCGTGCCCGCCGCTCACTGCGAGATCGTCTACGAGATCCCGATCAGCCGGTAGGCAGGCTTCGCGGGCGCGCTGGGGCGGTGCATCGGCGTGTCCACGTCCGTCAAGAGGTGAGGGCGGTCAGCCCTGCCGTTCACGTGGCGACGGCGGCCCACCCCGTACAACGCTGCCATCGAGTCTCAGCCGTCCATCACAAAGACGCAGGTCAGGCCCACCCGGCCATACGCGTTTCCACCCAGGGGTGGCGGTACGGCAAGATGGGGTGTATCTGCCCACTGCCGTATTCAAGCTGCCGGACGGTTTCTCTTGGCTGAGTTCATTTACACCATGCGCAAGGCGCGTAAGGCGCACGGCGACAAGGTGATCCTCGACGACGTGACGACCAGCTTCCTGCCGGGGGCGAAGATCGGCGTCGTCGGCCCGAACGGCGCCGGCAAGTCGACCATCCTCAAGATCATGGCCGGCATCGAGCAGCCGTCCAACGGTGACGCCTTCCTCACGCCCGGTTACACGGTCGGCATCCTGCTCCAGGAGCCGCCGCTGACCGAGGACAAGACCGTCCTGGAGAACGTCCAGGAGGGTGTCGCCGGGATCAAGGGCAAGCTCGACCGGTTCAACGAGATCGCCGAGCAGATGGCGACCGACTACACCGACGAGCTCATGAACGAGATGGGCAAGCTCCAGGAGGACCTCGACCACGCCAACGCGTGGGACCTGGACGCCCAGCTGGAGCAGGCCATGGACGCCCTGGGCTGCCCGCCCGGCGACTGGCCCGTCACCAACCTGTCCGGCGGTGAGCGCCGCCGCGTCGCGCTGTGCAAGCTGCTGCTGGAACAGCCCGACCTGCTGCTGCTCGACGAGCCCACCAACCACCTTGACGCCGAGTCGGTGAACTGGCTGGAGCAGCACCTGGCCAAGTACCCCGGCACCGTCGTCGCGGTCACCCACGACCGGTACTTCCTCGACAACGTCGCCCAGTGGATCTGCGAGGTCGACCGCGGTCGCCTCTACCCCTACGAGGGCAACTACTCCAAGTACCTGGAGACCAAGGCCGCCCGCCTCAAGGTCGAGGGGCAGAAGGACGCCAAGCGGCAGAAGCGGCTCAAGGAAGAGCTGGAGTGGGTGCGGTCCAACGCCAAGGGGCGGCAGGCCAAGTCCAAGGCGCGTCTGGCCCGCTACGAGGAGATGGCCGCCGAGGCCGACAAGATGCGGAAGCTGGACTTCGAGGAGATCCAGATCCCGCCGGGCCCGCGCCTGGGCAACGTCGTCGTCGAGGTCAGCAACCTCAGCAAGGGCTTCGGCGACAAGCTGCTCATCGACGACCTCAGCTTCACGCTGCCGCGGAACGGGATCGTCGGGATCATCGGTCCGAACGGTGCCGGTAAGACCACCCTCTTCAAGATGATCCAGGGCATCGAGGAGCCGGACTCCGGCGCCATCAAGGTCGGCGACACCGTCAAGATCTCCTACGTCGACCAGAGCCGCGAGAACATCGACCCGAAGAAGTCGCTGTGGGCCGTCGTCTCCGACGAGCTGGACTACATCAACGTGGGCCAGGTCGAGATGCCGTCGCGTGCCTACGTCTCCGCGTTCGGGTTCAAGGGGCCGGACCAGCAGAAGGCGGCGGGCGTGCTCTCCGGCGGTGAGCGCAACCGGCTGAACCTCGCGCTCACCCTCAAGCAGGGCGGCAACCTGCTGCTCCTCGACGAGCCGACCAACGACCTCGACGTCGAGACGCTCTCCAGCCTGGAGAACGCGCTGCTGGAGTTCCCGGGTGCGGCCGTGGTCGTCTCCCACGACCGGTGGTTCCTGGACCGGGTCGCCACGCACATCCTCGCCTACGAGGGCGAGTCCAAGTGGTTCTGGTTCGAGGGCAACTTCGAGTCGTACGAGAAGAACAAGATCGAGCGGCTCGGCCCGGACGCCGCGCGTCCGCACCGCGCCACCTACAAGAAGCTGACCCGGGGCTGATCTTGCGGCACATCTACCGCTGCCCGCTGCGCTGGGCGGACATGGACGCGTACGGCCACGTCAACAACGTGGTGTTCCTCCGCTACCTGGAGGAGGCCCGTATCGACTTCCTGTTCCGTCCGGAGAAGGACTTCAAGCAGGGGTCCGTGGTGGCACGCCATGAGATCGACTACAAGCGGCAGCTGGTCCACCGGCACACCCCGGTGGACATCGAGCTGTGGGTCACGGAGATCAGGGCGGCGTCCTTCACCCTCACCTACGAGGTGAAGGACGACGACCTGGTCTACGTCCGGGCCTCGACGGTGATAGTGCCGTTCGACTTCGAAGCCCAGCGCCCGCGCCGGCTCACCTCGGAGGAACGCGAGTTCCTCCGGGAGTACACGGACGACGACGAGGAAGAGGCCGTCGCCGCATGACGGTGCTCCACCTGGCCGACGAGGGGGAGGCGGCGGATCTCGCGGCCTTCCTCTCCCGGCTGCTCCACTACGACCGCGGGGCCGCGGTACGCCTCCAGGCGGCCGGCACCGCCCTGGCCGTGTTCGGGCGGCCGCCGTCCTTCGAGGTACTGGCCGTGCGCGCGGTGCGGCTGGCGAAGCCGTACGAGGACGGGCTCGACGTCACGCTGGACGTGACCGTGTCCGCCGGTGAGCTGCTGGAGTCGGTGGACGAGAGGGGCGCCACGGCCGTCGTGCCGGGCGCGGTGACCGGGCCGCCGTGGGCGGGCGTGCTGCCGCCGCGCGGCGGCTGGCGGCCCGAGCCGGGGCTGCCGGCGCCCGAGGCGCTGCGGTCCCTCGTGGCCGCCGCCGTCGCCGAGTTCCGCTCCCGTACGCAGGAGTTGCCGGACGAGCGGCGTACGAGGGCCGAGCTGGACCGGATCGGGCGGGACATCTGGTCCCGTACGGTCGGCGACACCCGGCTCCCGGTCCGGGCCGTGCACGCGGCGCAGTCGCTCGGCTTCCTGCGGCCCGGCGTGCCACTGGGCCTGTTCTCGTCGGGCGCGTGGCTCAGGCTGCGCACGCCGTACGGGTCGATCGCCGTACGGCAGGCCGGGCTCGGGGCGCTGGACGTCAGCGTCCGCTGACCGTCACCACGCCCCCGCGTGTCAGCCCGGGGCGTTCACCATCGACGCCGCCGCGTACGTCATGTAGTTCCACAGCGTCTGCTCGTGCTCCTCGGACAGCCCGAGCTCCTCGACGGCGACCCGCATGTGCTTCAGCCAGGCGTCGTGCGCCGCACGGTCGACCGTGAAGGGCGCGTGCCGCATCCGCAGGCGCGGGTGGCCGCGGTTGTCGCTGTACGTCGTGGGGCCGCCCCAGTACTGGATGAGGAAGAGCGTGAGGCGCTCCTCGGCCGGGCCCAGGTCCTCCTCGGGGTACATGGGCCGCAGCAGCGGGTCCTCGGCGACTCCCTCGTAGAAACGGTGGACGAGCCGACGGAAGGTCTCCTCCCCGCCGACCTGCTCGTAGAAGGTCTGCTCCTGAAGCGTGCCGCGCCGAATCTCTTTCACGTCCTCCATGCTCTCAGACACGGGGACATAGGACTCAAGGCCTAGGACCGGCCCGGTGCCCTTACTGTGGGGGTATGGGCGGGCATGCACCCGACAGGGAACGCGACAGGGAATCGGACGATCTCGCCGCCTCCGCGCGGGCGGCGCTCGTGCGCCGGATCGACGCGAGCGGAGCCTGGGCCGCCGACCCGGTGTGGCGGGAGGCGTTCGCGGCGGTACCGCGCCACCTCTTCGTGCCGTACTACTACGTCGGCGTCGCCGGCGGCTACGAACGCCGGTGGGGCGAGAGCCCCGACCCGCGGGCGCACGAGCGGTGGATACGGGGCGCCTACGAGGACACCCCGCTGGCGACCCGGCTGCGCGACGGCGAACTGCTCTCCTCCAGCAGCCAGCCGTCCCTGATGGCGGACATGCTGGCCGCGCTGCGCGTGGAGGACGGGAACACGGTCCTGGAGATCGGCGCCGGCACCGGCTACAACGCCGCGCTGCTCGCCCACCGGCTGGGCGACGACCGGGTCACCACCGTGGATCTCGACCCGGAGATCACCGAGTCGGCCCGCCGGCACCTGGCCGCTGCCGGGTACCACCCGGTCGTCGTCACCGGCGACGGCGCCCGGGGCGTGCCCGAGCGCGCGCCGTTCGACCGGATCATCGCCACCTGTGCGCTGAGCACCGTGCCGCGCGCCTGGCTCGCCCAGAGCCGCCCCGGTGGCCGGATCCTGATGCCGCTCGCCACGGGCCTGGTGGTGCTCACGGTGACCGACGCCGACCACGCCGAAGGGCGCTTCCTGCACACGCCCGCCTACTTCGTGCCGCTGCGCGGCGGGAGCCGGCCCGGGGGCGAGCCGCTCCAACTGGGCGGCGTACCGCGCCGGGCCAGGGAGGACGACCTGTTCCGGTTCCTGCTGGCCCTCACCCGCGGCACCCTCGACCCGCAGGAGGCGCACTCGCTGTGGGAGCAGGAGGGCATGCCGCAGCGTGAGCGCTACGGCATCACCGTCAGCGGGGACCGGGAGTGGGCCTGGCTGGACGACCCGGAGGGGCCGTACGCCTGGCCCCTCCCGGCCTGAGCCCGGCTCGTGTCCTGAGCGGGCTCAGCCGCGGCGGATCGTGATCGTCGTCCAGGCGCCCACGTGCACCCGGTCGCCGTCCTGGAGCGGCACGGGGACGAACGGCTGGATCGGGTCCTCCGAGCCGTTGACCGTCGTGCCGTTCGTCGAGTTCTGGTCGACGACCGCCCAGCTGCCGTCGGGCTGCTGGACCAGCACCGCGTGCTGGTGCGAGACGCCCGGGTCCTCCGGCGGCACCGAGAGATCGATGTCCGGGGTGTCGCCGGTGGAGTGCCGGCGGCGGCCGATCGTGATCTGGTTGCCGGTGAGTGTGCGCTGCTGCTCGGGCGAGTACGCGGGCAGGTTCAGGCCCGCGGCCTCGGGGCCGGAGCGCTGCATCATCGCCATGAAGTACTCACGGTCCGGGCCGATGGTCGCGGTCCACGTCGCCGGTCCCTGCGGAGCCTGGGGCTGCTGAGGGAAGCCGCCGGGGCCGGGCGGGGCCTGGGTCGCGCCGGGCTGCGGGTAGCCGTAGCCGCCTCCCGGACCGCCACCGGGGCCGGGCGGGGCCTGGGTGGCGCCCGGCTGCGGGTAGCCGTAGCCACCGCCCGGACCGCCACCGGGACCGCCGGGGCCACCGGGTCCGCCAGGGCCGCCGCCCGGGCCAGTGGGCGACGGCGGGGAGATCACCCAGTCGTCAGCGCCACCGCCGAAGGACTGACCGCCCTGCTGCGGACGCTGTGTCTCCTGCGGGAACCCGGGCGGAGCCGGCGGGGCGGACTGCTGGTAACCCTGCGGAGCACCGCCGGGGCCACCGGGGCCGCCAGGGCCGGGCGGAGGCGGGACCGGCCGCGAGGGGTCGGGGCCGAATCCGGGAGGACCGGGAGGACCGCCAGGCCCACCGGGACCGCCGGGACCACCAGGACCGGGACGACCGCCAGGGCCGCCGGGGCCGGGGTGACCCGAGGGGTCGCTGCCGAACGGCGGGATCGGCTCGGCCGGGCGGTTCACCTGCGACGGGCGGGAGCCCTGGTACTCGTACGAGTCACCGCCGCCGTACGACGGACCGGACGGACCCGACGGGCCGGGAGGACTCGGCGGGCCGGGAGGACCGGACTGACCGGGCTGGCCCGGGGGCTGGAAGCGGACGCCCGGGCCGGGCGGCGGCGGGGGCGGAGCGGCGGGGGTGTACGAAGTCGCCGTGTTCGTCAGGAAGTTCCACCGGCACTCCTCGCAGAACGGCGCGCCGCCCTCACGGGGCGTACGGCACTGCGGGCAGAGCTCCGGCTCGGCGTTCGGCACGGCGGACAGGTGCGGAGGACGCCCACCGGGCTGGCCGCCGGGGCCGCCAGGGCCGCCGGGAGGGCCACCGGGGCCGCCAGGGCCGCCGGGGGGCGGGAAGCCGTAGCCGCCGGGCGGGGGCGGCGGGGGAGGAGGCGGAGGCACGGCACCCGCCATGCGGTGACCGCAGACCTCGCACCAGTCGTCGGAACCCGACTGGTGTCCGTTCGGGCAGGTCGGCATGTCGGCGCGTCCCTCCTTCGATCTCTTCTAGGTCACTTCTTCACGCGAACAGTCTTGGTGGACCGGGTCTCGAGCGTCATCTCGTCGGCCTCTTCGACCTTCGCCTTCAGTCGCACAGTACCGGTCGCGGCATCGACCACGTCCACCACCTTCGCAAGCAGTTTCGCAGTATCGGCGTTCCCGGAGGCACTCGCGAGCTGAACGGCCCGGCCCAGTTTGGCCGTTGCTCCGTCCATATCTCCCGACTTACGAAGATCCAGCCCTTGTTGGATGACCTGTGCCAGTTCCGCCTGCCCGGTGTAGTGGGCGACCTGAGGGTTGATCGACGTCGAGGCGACCATGTCGTCCGTCCACACGGCACGGATCAGGCCCTGCGCGCCGAGGTTCTGGACGGTGCCGTCGGGCTGCGGAATGACCAGCGAGATCCGGGCCGCCAGCATCTCCTGGCCGATGTTCGCGGCCGGGACCTCGACGCAGACGTGGTAGTCACGGGACTCGTCTCCCCAGGAACCCAGGGGGTAGTCGCCCGCGCGCGGCCCCGCCTCGGTGCGTCGGCCGGTCAGTTCCTCGACCGTGGGGGCGACCTGCTTGACGAACTTCACAGTGGTGTCGACCGGGGTCCACAGCCGCAGGGAGACGTCCGCGACCTCCTTGCCCATCGCCGTCTCCATCATCTGCGTGAAGTCGGCGGCGAGTCCGGCCGGGTCGGCGACGATGTCGGCGGTGCCGAGCAGGGCGGAGGCGATCCCTGTGACTTCTTTCACTTCCCAGTCGGTGCCCACACCGCGCGCGTCACAGGTGAAGCGCCCGGCGCACGCGTCGAGCGCGGCCTTCAGGTCCTGGGGTGCCTCGTGTTCGTTGCGGCCGTCGGTGAGCAGGATGCCGTGCCGGATCGCGACGTCCGCGGAGGACAGCAGGCGGTCGGCCAGTTTCAGCCAGGTGCCGATGGCGGTGCCGCCGCCCGCGCTGAGCGAGCGCAGCGCCCGTTTGGCCTGCTCGCGGGTGGTGGCGTCGGCGACGGCGAGGCGGCCGCCGCCCGGGTAGACCTCCTTGGCCACGTGCGTCCCGCCGATCACGGCGAAGTGCACGCCGTCGCGCAGGGTGTCGATCGCGGCGGCCGTGGCGTCGCGGGCGTTGCGCATCTTGGTCGCCGGGTAGTCCATCGACCCGGAGCAGTCGACCATGATCGCCACGGCCGCGGACGGGCCCTGGCCGGGCGAGAAGAGGTGGGGCGCCGAGACCGCGGTGCCGACCGTGCCGCCGCCGGTCGCCGTCACCGTGACGATGGCGTTGACCTCGCGGGCGCCCTCCGGCAGGTACTCGTTCTGATAGACGTCCACCGAGAACTGGGGCACGTTCGACTTCGAGAAATTGGCCATGCCTGCTTCGATCCCCCTCGAAAGCCCCCGCCGGAGCGGGGTGATGACGGTATGCGGACCGGTCCCCTCCGGTCCGCTGAGGCGTCCCCGTGAAGCGGCCTCAGGCCGATCCTGCCCCCTGGGAGACGGCCGGGAACGGCACGAGGGCCACTGTTACGTTGTCGTGGCCCCCGCCGTCCAGGGCGTGACCGACGAGCACCCGGGCGCTGTGCAGCGGTTGCGCGGCGGCGTCGAGCGGGACGACCCGGGCCATTTCGTCGGCCGCCTCCGCGTAGTTCCACAGGCCGTCCGTGCAGACCACCACCACGCCCGGCCGGTCCGGCTTGAACGCGGCCGTGTGCGGCTCCAGTTCGTAGGCGTCGGCGCCGAGCCAGCCGGTGATCGCGTGGGCGCGCTCGTCGGCGTAGGCCTCGGCCTCGCTCATCAGGCCGGCGGCGACCATCTGCGCGGCCCAGGAGTCGTCCTCGGTGAGCCGGGCGGGGGGTGCGCTCCGGTCGACCGGGACCCAGTAGGCGCGGCTGTCACCGACCCAGCCGACGATCAGCAGGCCGGAGGTGACCACGGTGCCGACGATGGTGCACGCGGGCGCGTTCTGGTGCGGGGCGTGTTCGCGGGCCGTGGCGGGTTCGGCGGCGAGCGAGTTGACCGCGCGCGAGGCCGCGATGATCGCGTCGTGCATCGCCTGCTGCGGGTGCGTGCCCCGTGGCAGGGCGTCCAGCAGTGACTCGCTCGCCGCCTTCGACGCCGCCATCGAGGCGTCGTCGGGGCGGGTCGCCGAGGAGACGCCGTCGCAGACGATCGCCACGGAGGCGGGTGAGCCGTCCGGCAGGGCGGTGCTGCCGATGGCGAACGCGTCCTCGTTGCGGTGGTGGCGCAGGCCACGGTCGCTGACCGCGGCCACCGGGCCGGACTCCTGCTCCATGTGGTCCCGTTCGCGCGGCTGGGCGTGGCCGCAGTTCTCGCAGTAGCCGTCGTCGTCCACGCGGCCGGCCCGGCAGGCCACGCAGACCTTGCCGCCGGCGCCCGCGGCCTGGGCCGCCGGGTCGGCGGACACCCGTGGGTCCGGTGCCTGGAGGAGGTACTCGTCGGGCTGCTGTGCCTGATAGGTCTCGGACTGTGCCGGATATCCCTCCGGCTGCGGGGCGTAGCCGCCGGGCGGGGCGGCGTGCCCCCCGGCCTGGGGCGGATGGTCGAAGCGGACCTCCGCGGCCGGCGGGGCCCCGGGGAGCGGGGGTGCGTCCGGCCCCGAGCCGGGCCAGGGCGCGCCGGCGGGCGGCACCGACGGCGGCTCGGGATACGTACCGGCCGGAGCGCCCTGCGCGGGCACCGAGCCGTTCATGGTGATGGTCGGGTTGTCCTGAGGCCGTACCGGCACGGCGGACAGGTCGTATCCGCACGCGCCGCAGAAACGGTCACCCGATTCGAGGGGTTCCTCGCAACTCGGGCAGGCGGACAACTGGGGCATCTGCGACATCAACTACACCCACGTCCGGGGGCGGTAACGATTGGCACGTTCCACCAGGTCGATCCTCTCCTCGCCGCCGCGCGCCAGTCGGGCCAGCGTGCGATACGAGCGTTCCAGGCCGAAACGCAGGCCCCGCTCGTCCAGGCCGCTGCCGAGCAGCGTCCGTCCTCCGGCGGCGGGAGGGGCGGAACCCTGGCCCCCGGAGAGTACCCAGTCCAGCGCGCAACCGAGGACTTCGGCCGACAACTGCTCCCGGCGCGCCGGGTCCAGACCGTACGCGTCCAGGGCCTCGACCTGCGCCGCGGCGGCCGTCAGGTCCTCCAGGAACGGTACGTCGGAGGCGGTTGCCGTGCGCTGCCGCAGCCGCGCCCGGACGGCGGCCACGCGCGCGGCCGTGTAGTGGATGGAGGACTCCGGGACCGACTCCAGCGTCCGCACGGCGCTGCGCCGGTCCCCGGTCGCCAGCTGCACGCGGGCCAGCCCGAACGCGGCGCTCACATAGCTCGGGTCGGTCGACCACACCAGCCGGTAGTACTCGGCGGCGTTGTCGAGCTGGCCCAGCACCTCCGCGCACAGGCCCAGCGCCAGCTTGGGCGCGATCTCACCGGGGAAGGCGTCGTAGATCGCGTCGAAGGCGAGCGCGGCGCCCTCGTCGTCCCCCGTGACCAGCGCGGCCACGCCCCGGTACCAGACCACCCGCCAGTCGTCGGGCCGTTCGCCCTCCAGCGTGACCAGCGCCTCCAGCGCGGCGGCCGGATCGCCGGTCTCCAGCCAGGCCCGGATCTGCCGCAGCCGCGTCTCGATCGACGGGGCCGGAGCCGCCGCGAGGGCACCGAGCAGCTCGGCCGGGGCGGAGGTCATCAGGCCCGCGAGGAAACCGGCGTTGGGGTCGGACGGGTCGACGCGGGGCACGGGGAGGGCGAGGGCGGCGGCGCGGGTGTCGACGGGTTTGACGAGGCCGTGGAGGCCGGGCAGGCCAGGCGCCCCGCCGGGGGCCGGCCCTGGCGCGGCTCCTCCGGGCCCGGCGGCCGGCTGGGGGGCATGGGGCTGGGAGGGGACCGCGGGCAGCGCCGCCGCCGTCGCGGAGTTGCCCCGCTTCCGCACCACCCTCGCCCCCAGCCGGGACACCTCGCCGTCCAGCTTCGGGAACAACACCGTGTCCGTGACCCGCAGCTCGGGCCCGAACAGCGTGGACAGGGCGGGCCGGGCGCGGCCCGACTGGAGGGAGACGACCTCCCGCAGGACGCCCGTCAGCTGCTCGGTCATCTCCTGCGCGGAGGCGAACCGGCGGGCCGGGTCGGGGTCCGTGGCGCGGACCAGGAGGCGGTAGAACGACTCGTACTGCCGGAAGACCTCGATGTTGTCCGGGTCGGGCAGGGAGTCGACGTAGACGTTCGTATAGCCCTGGAAGTCGAAGGTGAGGACCGCGAGCGTACGGGCGACGGTGTAGAGGTCGCTCGCCACCGACGGGCCGGCCTCGGCGACCTCCGGCGCCTGGTACCCGACCGTGCCGTAGATGGCCGACTCCTCGTCGTCCATCCTGCGCACCGCGCCCATGTCGATCAGCTTGAGCTGGTCCTCGGTCTGGATCGCGTTGTCGACCTTGAAGTCGCAGTACAGCAGGTTGCGGCTGTGCAGATGACCGAGCGCCTCCAGGGCCTCCAGGCCGTACGCGCAGGCCTGCTCCACCGGCAGCGGGTCGCGCCTGCCGTGCGGCGTGCGGCGGGCATTGGCGATCTCCTTCAGGGACTTGCCGCCGACGTACTCCATGACGATGTAGCCGTCGAGGGAGCCCGTGCGCTGGTCCAGATGCTCCACGAAGTTGTAGATCCGCACGATGTTGGCGTGCTCGATCTCCGCGAGGAAGCGCCGCTCGGAGATCGCCGCGGCCATCGCGTCCTGGTCGCCGGTGTCCAGCAGGCCCTTGAGGACCACCCAGCGGTCGGAGACCGCCCGGTCGACGGCCAGGTAGATCCAGCCGAGACCGCCGTGCGCGAGGCAGCCGACCACCTCGTACTGGCCGTGCACGACGTCCCCGGCCTTCAGCTTCGGCACGAACGAGTACGGGTGCCCGCACTTGGTGCAGAAGCCCTCCGTACGTCCCGGCCGGTCACCGCGCGCGCGACCCACCTGGGCGCCGCAGTCGGAGCGCGAGCAGAACCGCTTCCGCTCGGGCACTTCGGGGTTGTCCAGCACCATTTCGCGCGGGTCGGGCCGCGGGATCGGCGGGACCTGGACGAGTCCCGCGCCCAGCCGGCCCCGGGACGAGGAACCGGCGGCGGAGCCGGAGCTGCGCACCGACACCGAGCGGCCCGTCGCCTTGCCCGACAGGGAGCGCGAGAGGCGTCCCGACACCGAGCGGCGGGACTTCGACGACTGGGACGACGTGCGGGAACTGCGGCTGCTTGAGCGGGCGCTGCCGCTGCGCCCCGAGCCGTGTGAGCCGCCCTTGCCGCCGGCTGTGATGCCGGTGGGGGGTGACCCGACCATGCCGTTCGCGGCGACGACCGGGGCGAGGCCGCAGGTGTCGCAGTACAGTTCGCCGCCGCCCACGTCCTCGTAGCTGCCGCCGCAGGCGGGGCGCTGGCAGGTGCGCTGCGGTTCGCCCGGTGTTCCGCCCGGCGCTTGGCCCGGTGACGGGCTCGGCGGTTCGTTGGGTGGTTCGTTCGGTGCCTGACTCACGGACTCCCCCTTGTCGCTCATGCGCCCGGCCCCCTCCGGTCGTCCTCCGGCACGCCCTGGTCCGGCACCCGCGGGCCGCCGAGCAGTTCCGCCGCTGCCTGCTGGTAGCGCAGCACGGCCTGTTCGGCGGCGCGCAGGTCGCAGGGGGCGCTCCACAGCATGCGGCGGGCCTTCTCGTACCGCTCCACCAGCAGCGTGTCCTCGGCGAAGCCGTGCCGGGCGACCTTCGCCTTGTACGCGTCGAGCCGGCCGCGCAGTTCGGCACGGACCGCCAGGGGTGCGGTGACCGCGGTCAACGACTCTCGGGCGCGCAGCAGTTCGTCCTCCGCCTTCTCCTCCAACGACTCCAGGAGCGGGGACAGGCGGTGCCACTGGGCCTGTCTGCGGTACTCCGCGGCCGCCGCCAGCTGCTCCTGCAACGCGGTCGGCGGTCCGCTGACGACCGGCACCTCCGTCGCGGCGATCTTCGCGAGGACCTCGCCGCGGGCGGTGCGCGCCTCGGCGAGCGTACGGTCCGCGCGGCTGAGGACGTCGCGCAGTCTGACGATCCGTTTCTCGGCGTCCTGCCGCACCGTCAGGACCGCGTCGATCTCCCGGCGTACGTCCTCCAGGGCGCGTGCCTCCCGGTCGTACACCGTCGTGTCCGGCCTGCCGCCGCCCGGGGCCGAACTGCCCTCCGCGGCCTGCCAGAACGCCAGCGGGTCCGACACGACCTGCTCGCGCAGTTTCGTGAGCGTGCGGGTGATGCGCTCCAGGTCGTCACCCGCCGGGTGCTCGCCGGGGCGCACGCCGACCGAGTGTGCGAGCCTGCGGGTGCGCTGGAGCTCGGCCGCCAGCAGGTCGATCCGGGCCGGCAGCGCCGACCAGACCGCGTCGGCCGCGACGACCATGTCCAGGCTCGTCGCGTACAGCTCGTTCATCCGGTCGACGAGGGTGGCCAGCGAGTAGCGTTCGCTGAGTTTGTTCCCCGTGCCGTGCAGGGTCGGGGCGTTGGCCGTCGCCGTGGCGCTGCCCGCGACCGTGACCGAGTCGCCGTTCAGCAGCTCGGTCAGCTCCACTAGGTCCTCGCGGCTGGACCAGCGGCGGCGGGCCCGGATCTCCCGGGCGGTGCGCAAGGCGGCCGTGTACGCGTCGAAGTACGTCCACAGCAGCGTGATCGACGCCTCGGTGGACGTCCAGCGTTCCTGGGTGACGCCGGTGAGCTCGGCGCCCTCCAGGAGTCTGCGGCCCGCGTGGTCCTGGAGGGCGAGGAGCGAGGTCTCGATCGCCTCGTGCTCCGCGCCGAGCCGCGCCAGCGCACGGTCCACCTCGTCCCGGTCCATCACCGGCCCGGTGGATCCCGTGACGCCCATCGATCACCTCTCGCTGCGGTTGTGCCGGCCCGGGGGTCGGTGCGGTTGTCAGGTCGTGCGCAGGTATTGCGGTGCCGGTGGTTCCGACTTCTCCGGATTCTTGCCCAGTGTCGCCGACAGCCATTTGCCGTACGACGCCTGCCAGCCGGTCGCGGTGTCCTTGCGGTAGTCCACCAGGATCTGGTTGACCCGGCGTACCAGATCGTGGGCGTCCTCCTTCATGGCCACGCCGTAGTACTCGGCAGTGAAGGGATCCCCCTTGAGCTCGACCGTCGGATCCTGTGCCGCCTGGCTCGCGGCGAGCGCGCCGTCGGTGACCACCGCGTCGGCCTCGCCGAGCTGGAGCCTGACCAGGCAGTCGAGTTGGTTCGGGACGGTCTTGGAGATGTCGGTGGTGGCGGGGAGTTCGCCGCTCTTCTTGTCCGCTTCCAGCGTGGAGTACGCCGTGGAGCCCGCGGCCGTGCAGATCCGCTTGCCGGCGAGCGTGCCGTCGTAGCCCTTGACGGGCGAGGACTTGGGGGCCAGGACCTGCTGTCCCGTCTTGAAGTACGGCGCGGAGAAGGCGACCTCGCCGATGCGCTCGCAGTTGATCGTCATCGTGCGGACGACCATGTCCACGCGGCCGTCCCTGATCGCCGGGATGCGCTCGTTGGTGGGGATCGCCTTGAACTGGACCGCGTTCCGGTCGCCGAGTATGTCCTCGGCGATGCGGTGGACCAGGTCGATGTCGAAGCCCTCCAGCTCCCCGCGCTTGCCGCTGTTGGGGTCGCGGTAGCCCCAGCGGTAGCTGTTCTGGTCGACGCCGACGACCAGCTTGCGCTTCCCGCCCTGGCGGTTCTTGATCTTCTGGATGGTGTCGCCGTCGGCGGAGGAGGGCGGCAGGGTCTGCTTCTCGGGGTCCTCGCAGTCCTCTTCGGCCTTGATCGTGGCCGACTGGGCGACGGCCTGGTCGTCCACGCTCCTCGGTCCGGACAGCGGGACGTACAGGGCGAAGACCGCCACCAGGGCGCAGACGACCGCCATCGCGGCCACCCCGCCCCAGCCCTTCAGACTGGCCCGCAGACGTCGTGCTCGCATGGTCGCGCCCCCTTTCACCCGTGTCCCGTTCATCGGTACTCCGACAGCCTGCGGCCGATGCCGAGCACCGCGCCGGCGGCGCCGAGCACCGCGAGGACCGCCGCGCCCGCCGACAGGCCCGTCAGGGCGTCCCGGCCGTCGTCGGCCGCGCGCTTGAACTCGGTTTCCTCGTGCGCGAGTGCCCTGCGCAGGTTCTCGTCGACGCTGTCGAAGCACTCGCCGGTTGTCTTGCCGGTGCCGACGACCTTGTCCAGCGCCTGCTGGTAGTTGCCGTTCTCGTCCTGCTCCCGGGCCGCGGTGTGGCGCTTCTTCCACTCCGCCATGTTGCCCACGGCAGCCGTGACGGGGTTTTCGCCCGACGCGTCGTCGGCGAGCTTCCCGGCGGCCGCCAGGTGCTTGCCCAGGGCGTCGATGTCCGTGCGGAAGTCGTAGTCGTAGGCGTCGTAGGTCTCGTCGCCGACCTTCTTCGTCTCGGCGCCGCGGGCCACCAGGGTCAGGTTCTCGTTGCCCCGTGCCTTGAGGGAGGCGATACGGGCGTCGTGCAGCACGTTCAGGGAACGGACGCCGTGCTCGTAGGAGTCGTTGAGTCCCGCGCGGGCGACGCTGTGGCCGACGACCAGCCAGAGGAGGACCACGGTCGCGGTGGCCGTGGCGGCGACCAGGCCCTGGTTCAGGACGCGGTTCGTGCGCTGGTAGTTGCGGTGCTGGGCCCAGGCGAGGGCGGACAGGGCGGCGATGCCGAGCGCGATGGCGGCCCAGGGGTAGGGCGTGGCGTCCGCGTAGTCCGCGCGCAGGCGCTGGTTCTCCTTCGTGTACAGATCCTCCGCCGCCGGGAGCATCTGCTCCTGCATCTTCTCGTTGGCGTAGCGGAGGTAGGCGCCGCCGACCGGGAAGCCCTGGCGGTTGTAGGTGCGGGCGCGCTCGACCAGGCCCTTGTACTCCGGGAGGAGTTTGTTGAGCTTGGCGATGGTCGCCGCGGACGGGGAGTCCGGGTCCGAGTTGGCGGCGGCGTTGACGAGTTTCTCCGCGGCCGTGCGGATGTCCTTCTCGTAGCGGTCGCGGGAGGCGGCCGTCTCCTGGCCGCCGGCGAGGAAGCCGCTGGAGGCGGCGGTGTTGGCGTCCGCGAGGGAGCGGTAGATGTCGGCCGCGTCCGAACTGAGGGGCTGACTGCTGGTGAGGACGTCGTCAGCCGCCGCCGCGCGGTCGGTCATCTGCCAGGCGGTGACGGCGCCGAAGGCGACGACGAGAAGCGCGAGGAGGGCGCCGATGATACGGAGGCGGCCGGGCTCCGTGACGGCGGCGGCGCGGAGTCGGTCCAGCCCCTCGGCGAAGGCGGTGCGGCGGGGCTGGGGCTCCCTGCCGCCGTGCGGTCCTTGCGGCGGTTGCGTAGGCGGCGCGGGTGCCCGCTGGGCCGGTACCGCCGGGAGGGTGGGCAGGCCCGGGCCTGTTGGTGGTGTGCTGCTCGTCGGCAGGTGTGTCACTGTGACCTCCCCCATGGTCATCCGTCGCCGCAAGTATCCCTTCCGGCACTGACATCCGCACCGCCCTTGCCTCGATCTTGATCTGATCGCAGCGCGAGGCACCACCCCTTGCCCAGATACACGTCGGGCGGATCGGTTCGGTTCCCGCCGGGCATGCGCGCGGCTACTCCACGTAGCGGCGAAACCCTTGCGCCGCCGCCGCGAAGCCGCACGCCGCGTAGAAGCGGTGGACGTACTCGTCGTCCGCTGCGAGCAACTGCACCTTGTAGCAGCCGGCCGACTCCCCCAGCCGCACGGCCGACTCCATGAGCCGGCGCCCGACGCCCCGCAAGTTCGCCGTAGAGGACCAGCAGCGCTGCCAGATCCGCCTCGGCCGCCGCCCGCACCGTGATCTTCATGCGCTGAGCCTAGAAGCAGGACCTGCCCGGAACGTGGCCTTCAGCGGAGCGTGAACGTCAGCGGAACGTGAGCGTCAGTCCCCCGTCGGAGTCTCCCTGCGGCGGAGCACGATCAGGGTCGTTCCCCCGATCAGGACCAGGGCGATGGCTATGCCGGCGATGAGGGGCGTGACGCCCGAGCTGCCGGTTTCGGCGAGGTTGGTGTCCGTCGCCGTGCCGCCCACCGAGGCCGGGCTCGGTTCACTGAGGGTCTGCGTGGCCGTGCCCGTCCCGCTGCCCTGGACCTGGCAGTCCAGCATGCCGGTGAAGCGCTGGGTGAAGCCGCCAGGGCCGTGGATCGTGAAGTCGTACGCCTGGTCCTCCTGGAGCGGAACCGTCACCGTGCGGGACTCGCCCGCGGCGATGGTGTGCTCGAGGCCCGCCAGTTCGAAGGTGAACGGCTCGTCGCCCTTGTTGGACGCGATGATGTCCACGCCGCCCTCGGCGCAGTTCTTCGCCGCCGACAGCGCCGGGATCGCGCCCGTCTTCGCCCAGGTCGCGGCCGCCGTCGCCGACACCGTCGACTCGCTGGAACCGGCCAGGATCTGCGTCTGGCTCCGGCTCTCGGAGGCGAAGGCACGGCCGACCGGCACCGTCGTCGAGGCCTGCACGGTCAGTTCCGCCGTGCCGGCCGCTGCCTCCTCGGGCACCTCGAAGAACACCTGTCCGCCGTCGGACGTGGAGGTGATGGCCTTGCCCTGCTCGTCGACGATCCGGACCCCGCTCGTGGCGGCGTCCGCGGGCGGGCTCACCGTCACACTGCCGGCGTTGGTGTGCACCGTCACCGGGCCCAGCCGCTCCCCCGGCCGGCCGGAGACCGCCGGCGGGTCGAGGGTGAGCGAGGCGCGGGGCTCGGGCAGGCTCCGGGCGTCCTTCTCCAGGTAGTCCGCGAGCTGTTCGGCCTGCGGGTCGAGGGCGTCGACCGCCACGTCGTCCGAGTAGCGCCAGATCGCCACCTGCGTGCCGGCCGCCGCGTCCTGTTCGGTGAGCGCACCGCGGACGCCCGCCTTCCGGGCCAGCGCCGCGAGGTCGTTCACCTGCGGGTAGGAGTTCTGCAGGATCCAGCGGATCCGGCCGGCGTCCTTGTTGGCGCCCAGGGACGTACCGCTCCAGGGCGTCTCGTGGTACTCGGCGTCCCGCTGCGTCGGGTTGTGCAGGTCGACGCAGTACGTCTGGAGCATGCCGCCGCCCTCGACGGACATCTCGAACAGGCCCGCCGACACCTGCTGGTCCCCGGTGGCGCCGTGTATCACCGCGGTGCCGTACGTCTTCAGCCCGGCTATCGTCGCGGTCGCTCCGCCCTGACTCGGCGTAGTCTCCTCGGCGATCGCCTGACCGGCACCGGCCAGCACACCCGCGGCGACGAGCCCGGACACGAGCGTCGCGGCACCGAGGCGGGCAGCCCCTCGCCTGCGTACGAACACCGCAGAGAACGAAGCAAACACCAAATTCCCCTTCGAGCAGGACCCGTCGATGTGGGGGGTACGGTCCCACCTGCAGAATCACAAGCCTCATGGGCCGCAAGAGCCCCGAGAGCCATGCCCGGCATCCTAGGTACGTGGCGGACGCCGCTCGCCGGTGAGGCAGTCGGACGAGTGATCCGACTCGGAATCGTTATCGCCAAGACCCCTTGTGAGCAGGGCTTATCGACAAGTCCACCCCCGATTTTTCGGTGCGCACTCGCCGATAAGCCGCAGTTCGGGCAGGCTGGCGGGTGATTGACGTCACGTCAATACAGCGGGTTCCGGAGGCTGTTGGGCGGAGGCTCCGGCCGGTTCCGGTGAACCCTCCTGCGGGGTCTCCCAGTTGGGCTCCGACTGCGCCGGTGCCGGTGCCGTCTCCGGCTTGCCTCCGCGGCGGAACGCCGAGGTCCCCCACGCCAGGTCGTGCCCGATCGCCACGGCGTCGATGTCCGCCGACGTCCAGCTCTGCCCCTCGCGCACGTCGGTCCGCACCTTCAGCCTGCCCTGGACGATCACGGGCTCGCCGACCGTCAGCGACGCCGCCGTGTTCGTGGCGAGCTGGCGGTTGGCCCACACCGTGAAGAAGTTGGTGTGCCCGTCGGTCCACATGTTCTTCTCGCGGTCCCAGTAGCGCGCGGTCACCGCCAGCCGGAACCTCGCCGACGGGCCGGACGCCATCTCCCGGTACACCGGCTGCGTCGCCACCCTGCCGACCGCGCAGACCATCGTCTCGTTCATCGCGAACCCCTCCCTCGCCCGACCTGCGACACCGGGCCGACGCGTACGGGCCCGTCCCGTACGGCTGTGTCCGCCAGACTGCCGCCGCCGGGCCGGGCCCGCTGAGCGCTGTGGATCACCGCCCGGCCTGTGGACAACGCCGCCACCCGGACGGGTGACACCGGGCGGTCAGGGACGCCGTGGGGCCAGCGATGTTGTGGTGGCGGGCGATGCCATCACCCCTCCCGGCTCTCCGAGGCATCACGTCCCCGCCCCCACCACCCTCCCGTACTGCTCCCGAACCTCCCGGTACCGCAGCAGCTCCGCCGCCACCGGATCCAGCACCCTGGCCCTCCCGCACCCGGCCGCCGCCTCCCGCAACCGGCGTTCCGCCTCCAGCCCGTAGCGCCGGGCAGGTCCCCGCGCCGCCATCCGGCAGCTCCACTCGATGAGCGGGCCGCCGACGATTCCGATCACCATCAGCAGCACCGGCACGCCCAGGTTCGGCGCCATGACCCCGACGATCTGGCCCACCAGCCACAGCCCGCCCAGGAACTGGAGGATCGTCATGGACGCCTGGGACAGCACGGCCACCGGCCACCACCCCGGCCGCGGCGGCCGCCCCGTCGGCACTCCCGCGCGCACACTCAGCTCGTCCAGCGCCTCGGGCAGCCCCTGGGAGCCGCGGACGGCCGCCTCGCGCACCGCCTGCGCCCATGGCGCGGGCAGGCCCGCCGAGGCCCGGTCGGCCACCGTCCGTACCGCCTGCTCGACCCGCTGCCGGGCGGTGGCCTCCTCGTCGGCCTGCGTACGCGAGGGGAGCCGCCCCGTGGCGGGCTCGCCGCGGTCCTGGTACCAGCGCCACAAGCGCAGCCAGGGCGTACCGCAGGCGCGGTTGGCGTTGCGCAGCCACGCGCGTTCGGCGGCCTCGCCCGCCGCCGTGGCGCCCACCGCGTCCGCGAGCCGGTCCGCGAACTCCTCCCGGGCCTGTTCGCTGAGCCCGGTCCGCCGCCGCGTGGCGTAGACGGGCCACAGCCGGGCCGCCGCGATGTCCACGTCGGCCGAGATACGCCTCGACGGCGCGGTGCGCTCCGCGACGAACTGGCCGAGCGCCTCGCGCAGTTCACCGACGCCGTCGCCGGTGAGCGCGGACAGCGCGAGGACGGTCGTACCCGGTTCGCCGTACTCCCCGAGGGCGATGCCGTCCTCGTCGAGGAGCCGGCGCAGATCGTCGAGGACCTGCTCGGCGGCCTCCCCGGGCAGCCGGTCGACCTGGTTGAGGACGACGAACATGACCTCCGCGTGGGCCGCCATCGGCCGCAGATAGCGCTCGTGGAGGACGGCGTCGGCGTACTTCTCGGGGTCGACGACCCAGATGACCGCGTCGACGAGCGCCAGGATGCGGTCCACGTGCTCGCGGTGCTGTACGGCCGCGGAGTCGTGGTCGGGCAGGTCGATGAGGACGAGTCCGCGCAGCTGGGACTCCGCGTCCCCGGTCGGCAGCGGACGGCGGCGCAGCCGGGGCGGGATGCCGAGCCGCTCGATGAGGCTCGCGGCCCCGTCGCTCCAGCTGCACGCGATGGGCGCGGCGGTGGTGGGACGGCGTACTCCCGTCTCCGAGATGGCCACTCCGGCAAGCGCGTTGAACAGCTGGGACTTGCCGCTGCCCGTGGCGCCCGCGATGGCGACGACGGTGTGCTGCCCGGAGAGCCTGCGCCGGGCGGACGCCTCGTCGAGCACCCGGCCTGCCTCCGCCAGCGTCCGGCTGTCGAGCCGGGTGCGGGAGAGCCCCACGAGTTCGCGCAGGGCTTCCAGCCGGGAGCGCAGCAGTCCGTCGTACACGAGCGGGGTGACCGTCGGCGGGGCGGCGGGGCGGCTGTCCAGCACGGCGTACTGCTGTCCTTGGGTGGTCTCGTCGACCCGCCGTGCGATGAGCCCGTCGTCCCAGGAGCCCGGGGATGCCGTGGAGCTTGCGGAGCCCGTACGGGAGGTGGAGTCGCCGTCCGGCACGCGCGCGTGGGTGCCGTCCCTGCTCTCGTTGCTCTCGTTGCTCTCGTTCCCGGAGGCGTTCCGGGGGGCCTTCGCCGACGGGTTCCCGGCGGCTGCTGCCTTGTCCGCGTCGCCCGGCCGCTCGGCGCGCTCGTCGTGGTCCTGGTCAGTGACGGCGGTCACCGGTCACCTCTCCTTCTGCAGTACGGACAGCGCGGCGATGAGTTCGGCCTGGGGCTCGGGGTGGACGTCGAGGGTGTCGAGCGGGGCGAGCCGGCGCTCGCGTTCGGTGTGCAGGACCCGGTCGACGTGCTCGGCGAGCAGCCGTCCGGCCCGGTCACGCAACCGCAGCGCGCCGTGGGCGCCGATCCGCTCGGCGAGCCCCTCCCCGGCCATCCGTCCCCGCCGGCCGCCCAGCAGGGAGGTGGCGACGAGGGCGGCGACCAGCTCGGGGTCGGGCGAGAGGTTCCGGTCGAGCTCGCGCACCTCGTCCTCGGCGAACTCCTCCAACTCCCGCCGCCACCGCCGTACGGCGAGACCGATCCGGTGCTCGGCGCTCTCCGCGGCGGGTTCGCGATCGGCGAGCCCGGGGGCGGCCGCCGCGGGTTCGCGCCGCCAGGCGTCGTCGATGCGCTCGTCGGCGGCGGTGACGGCGCACAGCAGCAGCGCGCTCAGGCTCTCCACGAGCGCGTCGAGGAGTTCACCGGCGGTGCAGTCCAGGGGGAAGGCGCGCCACCGCTTGAGTGCGTCTCCCGCGAGCACCGCCCCGGCCTGCAACCGGCCCCGCACGCGCGTGTGCTCGCTGTCGTACGCCCCGTCGACGGCGGAGGTGAGCCGCAGTGCGGCGGCGTACTGTGCGGCGGCGGCGCCGGCCAGCTCGGGCATCCGGGACTTGAGGGAGTCGAGGACGCCGTGCGCGGTACGGGCGACGACCTGCTGCCGGGCCGCCGGGTCCTGGACGTGGTGGATGAGCCAGGTGCGCAGCTGGGCCACGGCGCTGGCCGGCAGGAGCCCGCCACCCCAGGCCGACTCGGGCAGTTCGGGCACGGTGAACCGCGGCACGTGCCCGAGTCCGGCCTTGGTGAGCAGGGCCCCGTACTGCCGCGACACCTCGGCGACCACCTGGTGGGGCACCCTGTCCAGGACGGTGACGAGGGTGACGTCGTACTCCTTGGCGGTGCGCAGCATGTGCCAGGGCACGGCGTCGGCGTAGCGGGCGGCCGTGGTGACCATGATCCAGATGTCGGCCGCGCAGATGAGCTCGGCGGCCAGGACGCGGTTGTCGGAGACGAGGGAGTCGATGTCGGGGGCGTCGAGGAGGGCGAGGCCGGGCGGCAGTGTTTCGGCGGTCTCGACGCGCAGCACGCGCGCGGGGTTCTCGCCGGGCAGCAGCAGATCGTCCGCGGAGTCCTGCTGGGGCACCCACACACGGGTGAGATCGGGCAGCACCCTCATCCCGCTGAACCAGTGATGATCCTCCGGATGGCAGACCAGTACGGGGGTCCGTGTCGTCGGCCGCAGCACTCCGGCCTCGCTGACCCGCCGTCCCACGAGCGAGTTCACCAACGTGGACTTCCCGGCTCCGGTGGAGCCCCCCACGACGGCCAGAAGTGGCGCTTCGGGGTCTCTCAGCCGGGGCACCAAGTAGTCGTCGAGCTGGGCGAGCAGTTCGTCGCGGCTGGCACGCGCGCGTGGGGCCCCCGCCAGGGGCAGCGGGAAGCGTGCGGCGGCGACACGGTCGCGCAGGGCGGAGAGTGCGTCGAGCAGCTGAGGCCGTACGTCCAAGGTCACCACATGCGAAGAATGCCCAATTTTAGGGGAATTCTGAAGCATATGAGCATGTCTGCGCGCCGATAGAACACAAGGGACGGAAGGGACTAGTGGGACGCGGGCCCACGCGAGGCATAACGAGTGCACAACACCCGATGCCTCTGACGCCAAAAGCGGTGCACGATTCGTACCTGCCTGCGATTATCAGGACCGCTTCACCGAACCTCCACATCGAGCCACGGAGGCGAAGCAACAGGGACAAGGACGCGGGAGCCCTATCCTTGTCCCCGGCAACGTCACGGATCGGCCCACACCAGGGCACCACGACAGAGGCCACCACACCGGCCCCCGTAGCTCAGTGGATAGAGCAGGCGCCTTCTAAGCGCTTGGCCGCAGGTTCGAGTCCTGCCGGGGGCGCAAGTCTCCGCCCTCCCTTTGGGGAGGGCTTTTTGCTGGTCAGGGCACATCGGGCTGCTGGCGCTCGGTGCATCCGGCGCAGGTCGCCAAGAGCGTGTTCAGTCTTCGTCGGGGCGGGGCTGCGGCGGGCCGAAGGGTTCGATCTTCGGGTTCGCGTACGGCCCCTGGGCACCGGGAGTGCCGTGGACGCGCTGGGCGACCGCCTCGGTGACGAGCAAGGCGTAGGTGCCGTTGTGCAGGTCGACGAGTCCGTAGTCGGTGTCGACCGCGTCGCGGCCGATGCCGAGCTGACGCAGGGCGTCCTCCAGCGTGGCTCCCGACGGGAGCGTGACCGTGATGAGGCTGGTTGGCTTGTCGGGAGCCATCGGTCTCTCCTCCGATGCGAAGCGGCTATCGGCGGACGCCGTGGCCGTTCTTGCTGCGGCGGCGGAGCGCATCCATGATCGCCGGTGCGTTGATGATGCCGAACCCGTAGTCGTGGTCGAAGCCGGCGGCACCGCGGTCGTCGGCGGTCCTCTGCAGCAGGGTGCGGAGCTCGGCCGGCTTGATGACGTTGGCCGACCACTGCGTGCGTACGGCGGCGACCACGCCCGCGGCCACCGGACAGGCGGCCGAGGTCCCGGAGTCCGGTTCGCCCGCCCCGAAGGCGTGTGAGCCCTCGAAGTGGGTGTACGCGCAGATGTCCGGCTTGTTGGCATCGAGCCGGCCGGGGCCCTGCGAGGAGTAGCCGACCCGGTTGCCCCGGGTGTCGACACCACCGATGGACAGCGCACGCGGGTGCGAGTTGGCGCCGACGATGGGCCGGTCGGGGAACTCGCAGCGGCCGTCAGGGCAGTCCAGGCCGCAGTTGCCCGCCGCGAACAGGACGTCGGCGCCCGCGCTCTCCAGCGCGGTCACCATCAGGTTGAAGGGGTGGCCGGGGTTGTCCGAGTAGTTCCCGGGGTGGCTGGGCGGGAAGTCCCACCGGGGCGAGAAAGAACCCCAGCTGTTGCTGACGACCAGGGCCCGCTTGTCGTCGGGCATCGTCTCCAGCACGCTCCACAGGTGGGCGTAGGCCGCCACGGCGTCCGAGAGCAGCCCGCTCATGACCGTCGGGCCCTGCTGTTGCGAGAGCAGGACCGGCACGTCGATCAGCGTCGCCTTCGGTGCGGCGATGAGGGCGTCGAAGGCGCACATGGTGCCGTGGTCGACCGGGAACTGGCCCGGCTTGCCGGTCACTCCGGGCGGGTTCCAGCTCCGTGCCGCGTCGACCGTGACAGGACGGTCCAGTTCGTTGCTCAGGTGCTGGGTGTTGATGCCGGTGTCGGTGATCGCCAGCGCGATACCGCTGCCGTCCAGGTCGTCCGCGCCGAGCTCGGCGAGGAGGTTCTTCACGTCCTGCCAGTTCCCGACCGGTCCGTCACCGGGACACGTGGGCGACGACTGGATGACCGGGTCGGCGGAGATGCCGACGATCTGCGGGCGGCTGAGGGCCAGCATGGAGAGCCGGCTGGCGGCGTCGTAGTCGTGGATCTCTCCACGGACCAGGACGGTGGCGTCTTCCGGCCGCATGGAGAACCGGAGCGGCTGGGTCAGGGACAGCGGGTCCCCCTCGACCGTGGCCGGCACCGGCCTGGGCAGTGCCACTGGTGTGAACGACTGGTCCAGCTCGACGCCGGGCATCGACCCGGCGACATCCTGAGTGGTCGCGGTGAGCTGAGGATTGGCGACGGCCTCGACGACGTCGCGTTCAGGCTTCATCTGGATGAGGACACGCATGGTTCTCCTTGATGTGGGACGGAATCCAGCGCACGCGAGCGGCGTTTCGTCCACGGCGGCTCGCGGAGGGTGCGGCTGGGTGGGGAGCCGTTGAGAGGCGGTGGGTGGCGTCCCTGCGACCTGCCTTCGACCGGCGGATCGGCCGAGGCCGAGGCCGAGGCCGAGCGCGCGGTGGGCAGATGCGGATCAGGCGCCGTTGCCCATATTCACCGTGCCAATGCCGCACCGCACCTTGATACCCCCGAATGGCCTACGAGCGGCCCGTCCCTCCACCTTTCAACTGCTGACCAGTTGATTTCGACATCTCCGGAAGTCGACTCGCGAGTCAATGACGCATTCGGTAAAGCAAGCACAGGGAAGCAGCCAAGTTGGCACCGGCGTGAGAGCCCCTGGGCGCGTGTGGTTGCGCCGGGCCCCAGGGCGGCGCCCCACAGGGTGAGATCGAGCGGGGAACGGCGGGGAATCAGCATGAAAAACACACGGATCCGGGTATTCGAATCGGCCATATCCACGGCCTGACACGGAATATGGCGTTCAGCAGCACGTGTCTCGATAGGATTTCAGCGCCCACCGCAGTGAAATCCCGCCCGCTTTGAAAGGCACCCGTGATACGACTCGCATGGCGGACCCTTTCGGGCCGCAGGGCAAGCTGGGCGGCCAGTTTTGTGGCACTCGTGCTCGCGCTCGTCATGACGACGGCGTGTGCCGTTCTGCTGGAATCGGGCACGCGCGCCGGCTCCCCCGCAGAGCGTTACGCGGCAGCGGACGTGGTCGTCGGCGGGCAGCCGTTCGTGCCCCGGGCGGAGGAGCTCCGCACGGCGCTGGACGGGCTGCCGTCCGTCGAGCGGGCCGTCCCCGAACTGTCCTTCCCCACCACGGCGGTGGACGCGTCGGGCAGGACCGTCGAGGCGCCCTGGGACGGTCCCTCCCTGGGGCATTCGTGGGAGAGCGCCGTCCTCGGGCCCTTCCCACTACGGGCGGGCCGCGCCCCCGCCGACGACTCGGACGTCGTGCTGGACGGCGTCCTGGCCGGGCGGCTCGGCGCCGGGGTGGGCGACACGGTACGGCTGACCGGCCCGGACGGGCTGCGCTCGTACCGGGTGTCGGGCGTCGCCGACCCGCCCCGGAAGCCGGCGCGCCAGTACGCCGTGTTCCACGCTCCCCGCGAGGCGGCGCGGCTCGCACAGTCGGCGCAGCCGGTGCGGGCACTGGGCGTCCTGGCGAAGGGCGCGACGGACCCGGAGGCGCTGCGGCGGCAGGTGGAGAAGACCGTCGCCGGCCTGTACGGGGACGACTCCGGGACCGTGGTGGTCGCCACCGGCGCCGGCCGGGCGGACGCGGAGTTCTGGGACGTGCCGTCGCCGGCGTCGGTGCTCTCCTCGCTGGTCGGGACGTTCGGGGCGCTGTCGCTGTTCGTGGCGGGGTTCGTCGTCTCCGGCACGCTGACGCTGGCGGTCGCCGGGCGGCTGACCGAGATCGGGCTGCTGCGGGCCGTGGCGGCCACCAACGGGCAGATCCGCCGGATGATCGCGGTAGAGGTCCTCCTGGTGACCCTGGCGGCGGCGCTCCTCGGCGTGCCGGGCGGGATCGGTGTGGCCGCGCTGCTGCACCGGGTCCTGGTGAACGGCGAGGTGCTGCCCCCGGCCTTCCCGCTGTCCGTGGGGCCGGTCGCGCCCTGGGCGACGGTCGGCCTGGCCGCGGCCGTGGCGCAGCTCGCGGCGTTCGCGGCCGCGCGGCGGGCCTCGCGGGTGCGGCCCGTTGAGGTGCTGCGCGAGTCGGCCGCCCCGGAACCGAGGCTGGGGTGGCGGCGGGTGCTGCTCGGGGTGTGCGTGCTGGCCGGCGCGGGCGGCTGTCTCGGCGCGGTCGCGGCGGGCCGTCTGGACGGTGGTGACGGTACGGCCGAGAGCATGGTGCTCGTTCTGATGGTCGGGGTGGCGCTCCTGGCACCGCTGATCTGCCGGGTCGCCGGTGCCGTGCTGCTGGTTCCGGTGCGGCAGGTCCTGCCCCGGGACGGCGCGCTGGCGGTCCGCAACCTCCTGCGCCAGAACGTACGGCTGGCGGCCACGGTGACCCCGCTCGTGCTGTCCGTCTCCCTCACCGGCACGCTGCTCTGCGTACCGCTGGTCACCTCTGAGGGCGCACGGCGGGCGGAGCGGGAGCGGCTGGTCGCCGACCATGTGGTGTCCGCGGCCGGGCCGGGCATCGCGCCCGGCTTCGCGGAGCGAGCCGCCCGGCTGCCCGGCGTGGCGGCGGCCTCCGGGCAGTTGTCCGTGGGCGGCGAGCTGAGCCGCGCGGAGGCCGGTGAGGGCGACGCCGCCTCCCTCATCGGCGGCAGCCTCGTCGGCATGCGGGAAGAGGCGGTGCCGCGTCTCCTGGACCTCGGTGTCCACGAGGGGTCGCTCGATCGCCTGGGCGGCACGTCCGTGGCTCTCGGCGACAGCGCGGCGGCGAGCCTGGGGGTCACCGTCGGTGACCGTGTCCGGGTCGACTGGGACGACGGCGGCAGGGACACGTACCGCGTCGCGGCCGTCTACTCCCGCGACCGCGGTTTCGCCGACGCGCTGCTGCCCCGCTCATCGGCGGCCCGGCACGCGGCCGCCCCGCTGGACGACACCGTCCTCGTACGGATAGCCCCCGGAGCCGATCGGAGCGCGGTCGAGAGGGAACTCGGGGCCCTGGCAGCGGACTTCCCGGGCGCACGAGTCGGCGACGGGGACACCGGGAGCGCCCCGGGATCCGGCGCCAACCTGTTCGTCCTGCTGCTCCTGGTCATGATCAACCTGTTCACCGCTGTCTCCGTGGTGAACACCCTGAGCATGGCGACGGCGGGCCGGCGCCGGGAGTTCGCCCTGCTGCGGCTGGCCGGCGCACAGTCCGCGCAGGTCCTGCGGATGCTGGCCTGGGAGGCCGTGCTGACCTGTGCGCTCGCGCTGCTGCTAGCGGCCCTGGTCTGCGGGTCCGTACTGGTCCCGCTGAGCATCGCGCTCACCGGCTCGGCCGTACCGGCCCTGGCCGGCGGCCCGTTGACCGCGCTGGCCGCCGGAGCACCCGTGATCACCGTCGCGACGGTCACCCTCGCCGGTCTGCTGGCCCTGCGAAGCTCCGCCGCCACACCCGGGGGCCTGGCGAAGGCCGTCTCGTGACCGCCGCCGCGCCCGGGGGGGGATCACACCCGGCCGGAGGCGTGAGCCGCGACCGTGTCACGGCTTGCGCACGGCGGCGTCACCGCGCCGACCGACGGGAACAGGCTTCCCACCTCGCCCACTCAAGGGCGATCATGGCCCCAGGAACCGAACCGTGGACCGGACCCCGGGCCGTGAGAGGGGCATGACGTGCGGCTGCGCTGTGCTGTGCTGGACGACTTCCAGAAGGTGGCGGCCGAGAGCGCCGACTGGTCGGTGGTCGCGGAGGACGTGGAGGTCGTGTCCTTCGACCGTCACATCGACGGCGAGGACGCCCTGGCCGCGGCACTGGCCGACTTCGACATCGTCGTGACCCTGCGCGAGCGCGTGCCGTTCCCCGGGTCGCTGATCGCCCGGCTGCCCCGGCTGAAACTGCTCGTCGCCTCCGGCATGCGCAACTCGGTCATCGACTACGCGGCCGCCGAGGAACACGGCGTCACGGTGTGCGGCACGGCCAGTTCCTCCACCCCGCCCGTCGAACTGACCTGGGCGCTGCTGCTCGGCCTCGCCCGCGGCATCGTCGAGGAGAGCGGTGCCCTGCGCTCCGGCGGCCCCTGGCAGAGCACGGTCGGCGCGGACCTGCACGGCCGGCGCCTCGGGCTGCTCGGCCTGGGGAAGATCGGCAGCCGGGTCGCACAGGTGGGCCTCGCCTTCGGCATGGAGGTCCACGCCTGGAGCCAGAACCTCACCCGTGAACGCGCCGACGAGGTGGGCGTGGAACTCGCTCCCTCGAAGGAAGACCTGCTCGCGAACAGCGACTTCGTCTCGGTCCACCTCGCGCTGAGCGACCGCACCCGCGGCCTGCTCGGCGCCGCCGAACTCGCCCTCCTGAAGCCGACGGCGTATCTCGTCAACACCTCGCGTGCGGCGATCATCGACCAGGACGCCCTCCTCGACGCCCTGCACGCGGGCCGTATCGCGGGCGCCGGCATCGACGTCTTCGACGTCGAGCCCCTCCCGGCCGGCCACCCGATGCGCACGGCCCCGCGCCTCCTCGCCACCCCGCACCTCGGCTACGTCTCCCGCGCCAACTACGCCACCTACTACGGCCAGGCCGTGGAGGACATCCGCGCGTTCCTCGACGGCGCACCCGTGCGGCGGCTGCCCTGAGCGTTCCCGCCGACGTGCCCCGGCCGTTCCCCGGCCGTTCGTTCCCCGGCCGTTCGTCCCCCGGCCGTTCCCCTGACGGCCCACATGGCGGCTCCAAGACGGGTGATCCGGCCGTGATCGCCGTGACCCGCCGTGAACGGGCGCGTTGAACGGGAAGTGCGGCGGCACCTCCTGCCGCCGTGCTCATCGAGTCAGAAGGAGAACGTGATGTCTCGCATCGCGAAGGCAGCCGGTGTCGCTCTCGGCACGGGTGCCGTGGTACTCAGCGGGGCCGGCATGGCCCTGGCGGACGCGGGCGCCCAGGGCACGGCCGTCGGGTCGCCGGGCGTCCTCTCGGGCAACGTCGTCCAGGTCCCGGTCCACGTTCCGATCAACCTGTGCGGCAACACGGTGAACATCATCGGCCTGCTGAACCCGGCGTTCGGCAACGAGTGCGAGAACAAGGACGACCACAAGGGCCACCACGGTGGCCACGGGTACGGTCACTGACCCGCACGCACCACCCCCGTGCACCCGTCCCGTGCACACACGGAGAGCCCCGGCACCTCGAGCGCCGGGGCTCTCCGCATGAGCGAGAAGAACAGGACCGGAGAGAACACGGTCACGCGTAGCGGTAGAACCGCCCGTGGTCCTCAAGCTCGTCCGGCGTCACGTCCCACGGCGGCAGCCGCTCGTGCCGTGCCACGACCCGCCGGTACTGCTCGCTGTCCGCCCCGGGCGGTTTCGCCGGCAGGTAGCGGTGGTTGCGATGGCGGCGCTGCCAGCGGGACCACACCAGGTCGATGAAGGCGTGGTGCATCCAGAAGACGGGGTCGTTGACCGAGGCACCGCCGACCATCGCCCCGCCGACCCAGCGGTGCACCCGGTTGTGGTTGCGCCAGGAGGCGCTGCCCCGCCCGCTCCCCCACCCCTCCAGCTTGTTGCGGAAGCCCTTGGCCGACGTGGAGTCCCAGGGCGAGACGTCGTAGACCGGGTCCTTCAGGGCCCACTCCAGCTCTCTCCTGGTGGGCAGCTGGATCGGGTCGCGGGCGCGGCCCAGGTCCCGGGTGAGGAACTCCTCGTCGGTCACGCCCTCCTTGATGGTCCAGTTGCCCTCCGCGTAGGCGAACGGCCCGGTCATCACCTGTCGGTCGGAGCGCCGCCCGGTGCCGCCGAGGAGGTCCGCGGTCCAGGGCGCGGACGTGGCCGTACGGTCGCGTGTCCAGTCCCAGTACGGCACCGACACCGACGCGTCGACCCGGCGCAGCGCCTTCTCCAACTCCAGCAGGAACTGCCGGTGCCAGGGCAGGAAGGAGGGCGCCATGTGGGCCGTGCGCAGGCCGTTCTCGCCGTCGGCGGTGTAGTACTCGATGTGCGTCCGCACGAACTCGTCGTACTCGCCCCGCCGTTTCACCTCCAGCAGCGCCTTCACGAACCGCCGCTTCTCGGTCCGGGTCAGCGAGCTGACGTCCTTACGCGTGTACGCCATGGGCTCCCCCCTCCAGGTGGCCCGGGCCGTGGCCGCCGGGGGCGCGCAGGCGCTGCCCCGGCCCCAGTTCGTCGACGGCCGCGCGGGTCGCCGCCAGCGGGGTCGGATAGGAGCGGTAGTGGTCGACCATGCTCAGCCAGCTGCCGTCGGCCCGGCGCATCAGGTGCAGCGGACGGCCGTCCACGGTGACGTGCCACTCCACGTCCCCGACGGGCTGCTCCGGCGAGGGGACCGGGATGCCGCGGATGCGCCGGCCGCGGTAGACCTCCTCGAACATGTCGTCACCGGCCCGCAGGTCCGTGTTCTTGTCCCCGGGCTCCTCGGCCCGTGAGGCCACGACGACGGGCACGACCGCGGCGCCGAGTGCCGCGAGTGCCAGCCCGCGCAGCAGGCCCCGCCGCGTGTGCCGCGCGGCATCGTCCCCGGCCGGCCCGGCTTCCGCTCCCACCGGTGCTCCGCCGACTCCTACGACCATCCTGTGCTCCTCGTCTCCGCTCGGCTGTCGTAGCGGTAACAGCCCGAAGGCCCCCGTGGTCACCACCACGGGGGCCACACGAGAACGCCCGGTACGGCCTGACGGCCGCCCTACAGGCCGGGGCCGACTCCCAGGTCAGCCGTCGGCACCGTCTGCACCAGCGGGCCCAGCACGCCGGCCTGCGGGAGCTTCGGCTGGGGCAGGCCGAAGCCTTCCGCGTTGGGCTCGGTGAGCGGGGCGTCGACGGACACCCCCGGCGCGAGCGTCCGCAGGTCGGATGCCGGGGCGTCGACGCCGATGTGGTCGAAGCCGGCGCCGAGGATGTGCGGCAGGGGCGCCCGCACATCGGCGCCGGGCAGCCCGCCGTGGACCGGGAGCTGCGGGATCACCCGCTCCGGGATGAGCCGGCCCTCGACGTAGCGGGGGCCGTCGGGAGCGCCCGGCATCGGCACGGGGAGTTCCCCGGTGGCCTCGGGCAGTTCCACGTTGAGGGCCTTCTCTGCGCCGCCCAGCGGGAGGGGGACGGGGACCGTGCCGACCGCGGCGGCGGGGGTCGCGGCGGCGGCGCCGGCCGCTGCCGCCACACACGTCAGCACTGCGGCGAGGGTTCCTCGGGTGGTCGACTTCATCTGGGGTACGGTCCCTTTCGCGTGTCGGGGCTCAGCGTGCGTACCGAGTAACGAGCCGGGGAACCGCACCAGCGCACAATTCCCCCGACTGCCGCAGTAATACGACGGACGGGACGGGGCCCCGGCGGGTGACCGTCAGCTCGTCCAGAAATCCCACCAGCGCGTCAGGATCAGCATCCCGACGACGCCGAGGTGCAGCACCGGCGGCACCCAGGTGAACTCGTCGAGGAAGCGCCGCACCGGGCCGGGCGCGGGCAGGAACTCCTGGTGCACGGCGAACGACGTCACGTACCAGAACAGCGGGATCGTCGCGGCCCACGCCAGAGCGCACCACAGGCACAGCGCGTCGATCCGGTACAGCGACTCGAACTGGAGCCAGGACACGAACCCGACGCCGAACAGACAGCCGGCGTCGAAGGCCAGCCAGTACCAGCGCGGGAACCGGGCGCCGGCCAGCAGGCTCACCCCGACGCACACGACGACGCCGTAGGCGACCAGTCCCAGCATCGGGTTGGGGAACCCGAAGGCCTCGGCCTGGCCGCTCTCCATGACGCTGCCGCAGGACACCACCGGGTTCAGGCTGCATCCCGGTGTGAAGTCCGGGTCCTCCAGCAGCTTGAACTTGTCGAGGGTGATGACCCAGGACGCCAGCAGCCCGGCCGCTCCCGTGACGACGAGCAGCAGGGCGAACGCCCGGCCGGCGCCCGCCGTGCGCGCTCCGGCGTGCGCGGGTGGGGTCACTTCGGCAGCGGAAGACCGCCGAGGAGCCCGCCGTTGGAGTTCAGCTCGGTGGTCGCCTGCTTGACGGTACTGAGGACGGAGTCCTTGTTCTCGGTGTCGAGCGCGTTCGACTGGTGCTTGAGCGGCATCGGGTCGATGGGTTCGCGGGTGAGGGCGTTGACGGCGCCGTTGAGGCTGGTGGGGGTGACGTCGGCGGGGTCGTAGGCGAAGGCGGGGGCGGCGCCACCCGCGACGACCAGGGAACCGGCAACGACGGCGGCGGCCTTCAGGGACTTCATCGTGAATCCTTTCTTCGGCGAGCGGTGTCGCCGGCGGGGAATTCTGACGCCGTGCCTAACGAGGCCTGCCCGGAGCGGAAACCCCGTCGCCGGAACCTCATATGAGATCAGGGGGTCTTCGGCAGGGAGGGCGAGTTCGCCAGGGTCGGGGCGGGCAGTTCGCTGCCGAGCAGGGTGGCGGCGATGACGTCGACGAGGCCGGCCACGACCCCCTGCACGGCCGGGGTGACCTTGGCGGTGTCGCCGGAGGTGGCGGCCTTGAGCAGCCCGTCCGTGGCCTTGTCCAGGGCGGTCATCGCTTCGGCGGTGAGGCCCCCCGGCACCTCGGGCCGGTCCTCGACCGGGGCGGGCAGCGTGTTGGCGTTGGACGCGGGGTCGTCCGACGCCGGGATGTCCGGCTGAGTGGTGTTCACCGCGGTCGCCGCGGTCGCCGCGTCCGACGCGTCCGACGCGTCCGCCACGTTCGCCTGGGCGATGGCGTCCTTGACGCCCGTGCCGAGCTTGGCCGCCTGCGAGGGCGGCAGCTGGCCGTTGTCCGCCTTGAGTACGGCCTCCAGCAGGTCGGTGGCCGGAGTGAGGACGCCGCCGAGGACGCTCAGGCCCTCGACCTGGCCGAGCAGTTCGTCCGCGTCGGGGACGGGGGCCCGGGACGCCGCTCGGGTGTCCTCAAGGGCCGGGGCGCTGTCGGCGGCCAGGGCGGCGGGGCCGGTGACCCCGAGCAGCAGTGTGGCGCTGAGCGCGCAGGTCGCGATTCGCCGTGCGGGCAGGCGCATGGGGGTTCCTTTCGGTGGAGCGTCGGATCTTGTGCCCACCGTGCGAGCGCCCGCGAGGCTCCGCAACCGAACCGGCCCCCGTTCGGGGCAACGCCGACCGGCCGCCCTCCCGCGTGGGTCCCACGGGAGGGCGGCCGGCCACAGGGTTCCGCAACGACGTCAGTCGTTCTCGCACTCGTTGCCGAACGCCGGGTTCAGCAGGCCGATGATGTCGACCGTGTTGCCGCAGACGTTGATCGGGATGTGCAGCGGAACCTGGACGACGTTGCCGGACAGGACGCCCGGGGAGTGAGCGGCGGCGGCCTGCGCGCCGCTGTCGGCGGTGGCGATGCCGGTGCTGCCCGCGACGGCGGCAGCGGCAGCGGACGTCAGGACCAGGCCCTTCGCGATACGCGACATGGAGAGGTGCTCCTTGGGGTTGACACAAACATCCGGGCGGGTGCCCGGCGCTGTGTCAACGCGGTGGCGTCTGCGCGAGTTGTGCCGCCAAAGGGGTGATCTCGCCGGACGGGCCGTCTTCACGGCTCCGACACACACGCCCGGTTTCGCCGGAAAAGTACTGATCGCAATTAGAGTTGCACACCTCTCAACGCACCCCTACAGCAAGCCGATCGCACTCAGGAACGAGGGAGGAGACCACGTTCCGCGAAGCCCTGCGGTGTGGTGGTGACCAGGTGGCCTTCCGGCTCGTTTCTCTGCGGAACGCGGCGTGCGCCGGCGCGCTCATCGGCACGGCCGGCACCCGGCAGTGAGGCGCGTTCCCGCCGTCCCGAGCGCCGTCCGTGAGCGAGGAAAACCGCGCATGCACCTGTCACCGACCGACCCTCCGCCACGGATCCTGCACGTCACCCAGCCCGTGGACGGCGGGGTCGCCCACGTCGTGACGGACCTGGCCCGGGCCCAGCTCGCCGCCGGCCTGCACATCACGGTCGCCTGCCCCGACAGTCCCCTCGCGGCCCGGCTCGCGGCGCTCGGCGCGGACGTACGGCACTGGCCGGCGACGCGCGCGCCGGGGCCGGCGCTGCCGGACGAGGTGCGCCGGCTCGCCCGCGTCGTCGGGGAGGTACGGCCCGGGCTGGTGCACGCCCACAGCGCCAAGGCCGGGCTGGCCGGGCGGCTCGCGGTGCGGGGGCGGATCCCGACGGTGTTCCAGCCGCACGCCTGGTCGTTCGAGGCGGTCCGCGGGGCCGGCGCGGCTCTCGCGCGCGGCTGGGAGCGGTGGGGGGCGCGGTGGGCGGGGCGGACGGTGTGCGTGAGTGAGGCGGAGCGCCGGCTCGGGGCGGCGGCGGGGGTCCGGGGACGGTGGAGCGTCGTCCCCAACGGGATCGACGTCGAACGCTTCCGTCCGGCCGCCGTGGACGCCGTACGGGCGGAGCTGCTGCCGGACGTCGATCCGCGGCAGCCGCTCGTGGTGTGCGTGGGGCGGCTGTGCCGTCAGAAGGGGCAGGACGTCCTGCTGGCGGCGTGGGACGCCGTGCTGCGGCAGGTGCCCGGGGCGCGGCTGGTGCTGGTCGGGGACGGCCCCGACCACGGCCGGCTGCGGGCCATGGCGCCCCGGTCCGTGCTGTTCGCGGGGGACGTCACCGACGTCGTGCCCTGGTACCAGGCGGCGGATCTGGTCGTCCTGCCCTCGCGGTGGGAGGGCATGGCTCTGGCGCCGCTGGAGGCCATGGCGTGCGGGCGGCCGGTGGTCGTGACGGATGTGGGCGGGGCCCGGGAGAGCCTGCCGCCCGGCCTCGCGCCGCACTGCCTGGTGCCCGCCCTGGCCCCCGCGGCCCTGGCCGGGGCCGTCACCGCGCTGCTGCTGGACCCGCCGCTGCGCGCGGCGCTCGGCGACCAGGGCCGCCGGCACGTCCTGTCCACGCACGACGTGCGCCGTACGGCTCAGGCGGTCGCGGACGTGTACCGCGAACTCCTGGACGCGCCCGCCGTGTCCACCGAGTACAGGGAGTCAGTCCACTCGTGACCGCGGAAAGCACCGTTCCCACTCCCGCCGGGCAACCACGGAACCTCGGTTTCCCGCCCGTGGCGGTCATGCCGCCGCGCGGCGGCGCGGCGGACTTCCGCCTGCCCGCCCGGCGGCCCCCGGCCCGGACCGCGTCACCGCTGCCGCTGCTCGCCGCGGACGGCGTCGCCGCCCTGCTGGGGACGCTGGCGCTCTCCGGCGCCGAGCGCCGCCCGCTGCTGGTGGCGTTGCTGGTGGCCGCCTCGCTGCTGCTGCGGCCGCTGCGGCCCGCCCGCGTGCCGGCCGTACTCGACGAACTGCCCGCCGTGTGCGGCCGGATCGCCGTGGCCTGGCTGGCGCTCGGGGCGTCGGCGGCGGCGTACGCCCCGCACCAGGCGCTGCCGGCCCGGACACTGATCGCCGGATTTCTGCTCCAGACGGCGGCGGGCTGCGCCGGGCGCGGCGCGGTGTACGCGTGGCGGCGGGCCGGTCTGCTGCGCCGGCCGCGGGCCGCGCTCGTCGTCGGGCCCGCGGCCACCGCGCAGCGCGTGGCGGCGGCCGTGCTGCGTCATCCCCGGTGCGGGGTGCGGCCGGTGGGGATCGTCACCGAGGAGCCGGACGGCGGCGAGGGGCTGCCCGTGCTGACCACGGGCGAGGAGGTCCAGCGGGCGCTCATCCAGAACGGGGTGTGCGAGGTGCTGGCCGTGCACCCCGCCGTGCGGACGGGGCAGGGGCCCCTGCTGCGGGCGCTCGCCGAGTCGGGCTGCGCGGTGTGGGAGGTCGACCCCGACACGCCGTCGTACCGGTCCCGGGACCGGCTCGCCGGGTTCTCCTGCCGTCGCCTGGACCTCGGGGCGGAGCGGCACGGCGGTGCCGCCAAGCGGGCGCTCGACGTCGTGGTCTCCGGGACGCTGCTGCTCCTGGTCAGCCCGCTGCTGCTGGTGTGCGCCGTGGTGCTGCGGGCCGGCGACGGGCCGGGGGTCGTCTTCCGGCAGGAACGGATCGGCAAGGACGGGCGGCCCTTCACCCTGCTGAAGTTCCGCACCCACCGCCCCGTCGACGAACACGAGTCGGCGACCCGCTGGAGCGTGGCGGACGAACGCCGGATGCCGTGGTTCTGCCGCTTCCTGCGCCGCACCTCGCTCGACGAACTGCTCCAGCTGTGGAACGTCCTGCGCGGCGACATGAGCCTGGTCGGCCCGCGGCCCGAACGCCCCTACTTCGTCGCCCAGTTCAGCCAGACCTACCCGGGCTACGCGGCCCGCCACCGGGTCCGGACCGGCATCACCGGCCTCGCGCAGGTGCACGGCCTGCGCGGTGACACCTCGATCGAGGACCGGGCCCGGTTCGACAACGCGTACATCGACGACCGGTCGCTGTGGCAGGACGTCTGCATCCTGCTGCGGACGGCGGCCGCGCTCGTGCGTCCGACGGGGAGCTGAGCGGATTGACCCGGGTTGGGGCCGCTGCGCCCGTCCTCCCCCTGCCGGCCGTCGTCGTCCTGCTCGCCCTGCCGCTCGGGCCGGGAGGCGAGGGCGGCGCCGGACCGGCCGACGCGGCGTCCGCGCTGGTCGTGCTGTACTGCGCGGTCCGTCTCGTCCGGGACCGGCGGCGGCCCCTGTCCCGTACGGCGGCCGTGGTGCTGGGGCTTCCCGTGCTCGGCGTCGCCGTCGCCGCCATGGGCGCGGTGTCGCCGGGCGAAGGGCTCACCGGCCTCGGCCGCTACCTCCAGGTCTTCGTGCTGGTCCCGGCCACCGTGCTGCTGCTCCTGAGGGACCGGCGCGACTTCCGGCTGCTGGCCTGGTCCTTCGTGGGGCTCGCGGTGTGGCAGGGGGCCGTCGGTGTGCACCAGTACGCGACCGGGACCGGCGCCTCGTACCAGGGCCGGCCGGTCCGGGCCGTCGGCACCTTCGGCGCGCAGGACGTGATGGGGATGGCCACGGTCGTCTCCCTCGGGCTGGTGTGCGCGATGGGTCTGGCCCTGGGCAGCGCGCCGGTGCGGCAGCGGGTCGTCGCCCTGGCGTGCGCGCTGGTGCTGCTGCCGCCGCTCGCGCTGTCGTTCAGCCGCGGGGCGTGGATCGCCACGGCGGTGACGTGCGCGGTGCAGCTCCTGCTGGCCGGGCTGCGGCGGGCGTTGACGGCCGGGGCGGTGCTGGCCGCGGCCGCCGTGGTCCTGGTGGGGGGCTTCGGGCTCGGTACGGCGATGCTCCAGGAGCGGATCAGCAGCATCACGCGGGTGGCCGACGCGCCCGACCAGTCGGTGACCGACCGGTACACGATGTGGGCGGCGGCGACCGGCATGTGGCGCGAGCATCCGCTGACGGGCGTGGGGCTCAAGGGCTTCCCCGAACACCGTGACAGCCATGCCTCGTTGGCACTGTCGGCGGGCAGCGACACGGAGGGCGCCGGTGCGGCCTTCCGCAAGCAGCCGCTGCTGTCCCCGCACAACATGTACCTGCTGATCCTGGCCGAGCAGGGGCTGGTCGGGCTGCTGGCGCTGGCGGGCGGCTGGCTGGCGCTGCTGGTGTGCGCCGTGCGCGCCCTGTGGCGGACCCGGCGGGCGGCCGGGCCCGGGCTCGACTGCGGGCTGGTCGCCTGCGGGCTGCTGATCTGGCAGCTGACCGACTTCGCGTACGCCGACATCGGCGGGCCGTCGACCGTGCTGACGGCGATGTGCTTCGGGCTGGCGGCGTGGTGGGGGCTGGCCGACGGGGACGGATCCCGGGCGGCTGAGCGGGACCCTGCCGGGGCGGGCGCGCGGGGCGTGGCGCAGGAGGCACCGGCACGATGACGGTGACGCCTCCGCACGTCGGTGCCGGCCCGGGCCCCGGTCCCGCCCCCGGCACCAGCACCAGCACCAGCACCAGCACCAGCACCAGCACCAGCACCAACGAGGAGACGGCTCCCCAGCCGGTCCGGGCCTCGGACGGTCCCGTGACCAGCGGCTTTCTCGCCCGCGCCACGCTTCTCACCGCCCTCCTCTCCGTCGCCGGGGCCCTGCTCGGACTCCTGCGCGACCAGGCGCTGGCGCGGATGTTCGGGGCCGGGAGCGAGACGGACGCCTTTCTCGTGGCGTGGACGGTGCCGGAGTTCGCCGCCACGCTGCTCATCGAGGACGGGCTGGCCATCGCGCTGATCCCGGCGTTCAGCATGGCCCTGGCGCGGCGGACTCGGGGCGTTCCCGGCGACCCGGTCCGCGCGCTGGTCGCCGCCACGCTGCCCCGGCTGGCGCTGGCCTTCACCGGCGTCGCCGTGCTGCTGGTCCTCGCCGCCCCGCAGCTCGTGCGCGTCCTGGCGCCGGGGCTGCCCGACCCCGCGCTCGCCGTGGACTGCACCCGCATCACCGCGACCTGCGTCCTGAGCTTCGGACTCGCCGGGTACTGCAGCGCGGCCCTGCGCGCGCACCGGCGGTTCCTCGCCCCGGCGGCCATCTACGTCGCCTACAACACGGGCATCATCGCCGCGGTGCTCGTCCTCGGCGGACGGTGGGGCGTGCGCGCTGCGGCGGTCGGGGTCGCGGCGGGCGGCTGCCTGATGATCGTAGCGCAACTGCCCGTGCTGTGGCGGGAGTTGCGGTCCGAGTCGGCGAAGGGACCCGCCGGAGCGCCGGAGAGACCTCCCGGTGCGGTGGCGGGCCCCGCAGGGACGGTGGAGGGCCCCGCGGGCACGCTGGAGAGCCCCGCAGGCACGACGGAGGGCCCCGCAGGCACGCTGAAGAGCCCCGCAGGGACTGCGGAGGGCACCGCAGGGGCGGCAGACGTCGGCGGCCTGGCGATGGGGCCGGCGCTTCTCGCCGCCGTGCTGCTGTTCGCGCTGTGCCGTCAGTCCCAGGTGCTCATCGAGCGGTTCCTCGGCTCCACCCTGCCCGCGGGCGCGATCTCGCACCTGAACTACGCGCAGAAGGTCGCCCAGATCCCGATGACGCTGTCGCTGATGCTGGTCACGGTCACCTTCCCGGTCGTGGCACGGGCCCTGGCCGACGGCGACACCGAGCGGGCCCGCCGCCGCGTGGAGCGCGACCTGGCGCTGGCCGCCTGTCTGGTGCTGGCCGGGGCGTCCGTCGTCGTGGCCTGCGCCCCGCAGATCATCGAACTCCTCTTCCAGCGGGGCGCGTTCACCGGGGAGGACACGGCGGCGACGGTCCGGGTGATACGCGTGTACGCCGTCGGACTGCTCGCGCAGACCCTGGTCGGCGCGCTGACCCGCTCGTACTTCTCGGCGGGCCGGGTCACCTGGTACCCGCTCGGCGCGATGGCCGCCGGACTCGCGGTCACCGCCGTCACCGGCGCGTGCGCGGTGGGCCCCTGGGGCGTCAGCGGCATCGCCGCCGCCAACGCCGCAGGCATCACCGTCACGGCCGCGCTGCTGCTCGCCGGCATGGGCCCGCGCAGCATCCCGATCCGCACCCGGCGCGTGCTCTTCGAGCTGGCCGGGCCGCTGGTCGCGGCGGCGGCCGCGACCAGCGCGGGCGCGTGGGTCGCGACCCATGTCGTCTCCGAAGGCGTCCCCGCCCTCGCCGCCGGCGCGCTCACCGTCGCCGTCGTCTTCCTCCTGCTCGGCCGTGCCCTGGGCGACCAGGGCTGCGTCACCGCGCTGACATCCCTCCGTTCCGTCTCACGAAGGCTCTCCCATGGCCGCTCCCGTTGACACCCCGGACACCCGCGCCCGCGTCAGACCCGGCCCGGTCCTGTTCGTGGCGATGTACCACTCCGTCGGCGACCCCTCGGACGACCCGTACCGCATCACGGTCACGCCCGAACGGCTGGACCGGCAGCTCGGCTGGCTGCGGCGGCGCGGCCTGCGGGGTGTGTCCATGGCCGAGCTGCTCGCCGCCCGGGCCCGGGGCGAGGGCCGTGACCTGGTCGGGCTCACCTTCGACGACGGTTACGCCGACTTCGTCACCGAGGCACTGCCGGTCCTGCACCGCCACGGCTGCGGCGCGACCCTGTTCGTGCTGCCGGGCCGGCTCGGCGGGGAGAACTCCTGGGACCCGCTGGGCCCGCGCAAGCCGCTGCTGACCGCCGAAGGCGTGCGGCACGCGGCGGCCGAGGGCGTCGAGATCGGCTCGCACGGCCTCACGCACGTCGACCTCACCGAGGCGGACGACGTCGTCCTGAAGTCGGAGGTCGCGGGCAGCAGGGCGGTGCTCGCGGAGCTGACCGGCGCTGCGCCCGCCGGCTTCTGCTACCCGTACGGCACGGTCGACCGGCGTGCCGTCGACGCCGTACGGGAGGCGGGGTACGCGTACGGCTGCGCGATCGATCCCGGCCCGGTCGGCGGCCCGCACGCCCTGCCCCGGGTGCACATCGGCCAGAACGACAACGCCGTACGGCTGTCCCTGAAGTACCGGCTGCACCGGCTGCGCCGCCGACCCGTCGAGGAGCCGTCGTGAGGGCCCTGCACATCATCACCGGGCTCGGCGTGGGCGGTGCCGAGCAGCAACTACGGCTGCTGCTGCGGCATCTGCCCGTCGACTGCGACGTGGTGACACTGACCAACCCGGGCGCGGTGGCCGACGGGCTGACCGCCGACGGGGTGCGCGTCCTGCACCTCGGCATGACCGGCAACCGTGACCTGGGCGTACTCCCCCGCCTGGTCCGGATCATCCGCGCGGGCGGCTACGGGCTCGTGCACACCCACCTCTACCGCGCCTGCCTCTACGGCCGGCTGGCGGCGCGCCTCGCGGGTGTCCGGGCGGTCGTCGCCACCGAACACTCCCTCGGCGACTCGCAGATGGAGGGCCGCCCGCTGAACGCGGGGGTCCGCGCCCTGTACCTGGCGGGCGAGCGGCTGGGCCACACCACGGTCGCCGTCTCCCCCACGGTCGCCGCGCGGCTGCGGCGCTGGGGCGTGCCCGCGCCGCGCATCGAGGTCGTGCCCAACGGCATCGACCTGGCCCGCTTCCGCTTCGACCCTGCCCGCCGCGCCGAGACCCGCCGTCAGCTCGGCCTGCCGCAGGACGCGTACGTCATCGGTGCCGTCGGCCGTCTCGCCCCCGGCAAGCGCTTCGGCGTGCTCGTCCGGGCGCTGTCGCAGCTGCCCCGGGACCACTGGCTGGTGCTGGTCGGCGGCGGCCCGGAGGAGGACGTGCTGCGCCGCACCGCCCGGGCGGCCGGGGTCGCCGACCGTGTGCTGTTCACCGGCGAACGCCCCTGCGTCCCCGACGGCTCGCCCGGTCCCGACCTGCCCTCGCTGGTCTCCGCGATGGACGTGCTCGCCTCGCCGTCCCCGGAGGAGGCCTTCGGCCTGGCGATCGTGGAGGCGCTGGCGTCCGGCCTGCCGGTGCTCTACGCCTCCTGCCCGGCCCTGGAGGACCTGCCCCCGTCCGCGGCTCCCGCCGCCCGGCGTGTCACGGGCGGCCCCGACGCGTACGCCCGCGCCCTGACGGACGTACGACGGCAGGGCCCGGCGGCGCGCACGCCGCCGGAGGCCGCCCGTCACTACTGCATCACCCGCAGCGCCGCCCGGCTCATGGACGTGTACGCCGGCGCGGTCTGCCGTCCCCTGTCCCCCTCGTTCCAGGAAGTCCGCACCTCATGACCGACATCCCCGCACGGCAGCACCGCCCGGTCACCGCCCTCGCCAGGTCCCTGCCCCCCTGGTCGCTGCTCGCGGCCGGGGCCGTGGCGGGCGGTCTGCTCGGCGGTGGCTACGGCCTGGTCAGGACACCGGAGTACACGGCGACCAGCTATGTCGTCGCCGTGCCGGAACCGAAGTCCGACACCGCCGCCGCCCTCGGGTTCGCGCAGGCCTACGGCCGGGTCGCCCCGCAGCTCGCGGTGCTGGGGGACGCGCAGGTGTGGGCGGGCGTGCCGGTGCGGACGCTGCAGGAGAGCGTCCGCACGGCGACCTCGCCGGACGCGCCGATGGTGGCGGTCACGGCCACCTCCGCCCGCCCGGACCTGGCCGCGGACATGGCCAACGCCGTGTCCCGCGCGCTGACCCGGCACGCCGCCGACACCAAGCGGTCCACGCACGTCGAACTCCAGCAGTTCGCCCGCGCGGTGCCGCCCGCCGAGCCGTCCTCCGCCTCCGCGAGCGTGACGGGCCTGGTCGGCGCGAGCGCGGGAGGGCTGCTGGGCGGGCTGGTGCTGCTGGTCCGGCCCCGGCGGGCCGCCGACGGCAGCGGACCCTCCGCCGCCGTGCCGGGCCCGGCCGTCGCCGCCGACGCGCACGGGCAGCTGTGACGTACACGGCGGAACTGGTCACCGACGAGCGCGTCTTCGCCGCCCTGGCCGCCGACTGGACCCGGCTGCACCGGCGGTACGCGTCCGCCACGCCGTTCCAGAGCCACGCCTGGCTGCACTCGTGGTGGCAGTCGTACGGCGGGCGCGGCCGGCTGCGGCTGGTCGTGGTGCGCGAGGGCGGCGCGGGGGGCGCGCTCGTGGCCGCCGCCCCGCTGATGGGCGTACGACGGCCGCTTCCGGCGCTGGTGCCGCTCGGCGGGACGATCTCCGACTACGGGGACGTGCTGCTGGACGACGAGCACGGCGAGGGGGCACTGGCCGCGCTCACCGGCGCGCTGTCGGACGCCGCCCGCACCGCGCTGATCGACCTGCGCGAGGTACGGCCCGGCGGCGCGGCCGAGCGGGTCTACGAGCGGTGGCCCGGGCCCCGGAGCCGGGTGGACGACTCGGTGTGCCTGGAACTGCCGGCCGTGCCCATGGACCAGTTGATCGCCCGGCTGCCGTCGAAGACCCAGCAGCGGCTGCGCGCCAAGCTGCGCAGGATCGACGCGCTCGGCATCCAGCGCCATGTCGTCGACCCCGGCGAGGTCGAGGCGGCGCTGCTGCGGCTGCTGGAGCTGCACCGGCTGCAGTGGCAGGGGCGGAAGGTGACGTCGGAGCATCTGCGGACGCGGTTCCGGGAGCATCTGGTGCGGTCGGTCGGGCCGATGGTGCGCTCGGGGGACGCGGTGGTCACCGAATTCCGGCTCGACGAGGAGGTGGTGGCCGTGGACCTGACGCTGCTCTCGCCCCGGCTCGCGGGCGGCTATCTGTACGGCGCCCATCCGGTGCTGCGCGAGCGCAAGGCGGACGTGGCGGCGATGCTGCTCGACGCGACCGCCGCCCACACCAAGGACGGCACGGTCGGCGCGCTGAGCCTGCTGCGCGGCAACGAGCCGTACAAGCACCACTGGCGCCCGCTGCCGGTGGTGAACCGGCGGCTGCTGCTGGCCCGGCGGCGCACGGCACCGCTGCTGTCGGCGGCGATGTGGGATGCGGCGGCGCGCCGGCGGGGCAAGGAGCTGGTGCGCCGGTTGCGCGAGCGCGACCGTGGCGGCAGGCCCTGACCTGGCCTGCCGCCGGCCGAACTCCCTGTCCTCTCCGGCGTCCCCGGCGACCCGGGCTACCTCGTACGCGACCACCAGTCGAGGCGCAGGCACAGCTTCCCGCCGAGCCAGTACTCGACCCAGTCACCGAGGTTCAGCGGCGAGCAGTCCGCCGGACGCTCCGGCGTGGGCGGGGGCGTGGGCGCGGTCGGCTTCGGTGTCGGAGTGGGGGTCGTGGGGGCCGGTTCCTCGTCGCGACCGAAGAGGAAGGACCGGTAGACCTCGGACGCCCTGGGGTTGGCGTCGCACTGCCACACGCCGTGCGGGCAGTAGTCCGTCAGCGTGTTGTAGAGCGGTTTGTGCTCGTCCATCCACGCGAGCATGCGCTTCATGTACTCGGCGTTGTCGCCGTTGCGGAAAAGCCCCCATTCGGGATAGGAAATGGCCTTGCCGTGGGATTTCGCGAACTCCACGTGCTCCTGAAGTCCGTAGGGCTCCTTCATCTGTTCGTCGAAGGACATTCCCCGCGGCTGGTCGTACGCGTCCATTCCGATGATGTCGACGGTGTCGTCCCCCGGATAGCACTGCGTCCAGGGAACGGCGTCCCGGCCGCGGCTCGGGGTGAAGTCGAACCGGAATTTCTGGCCCGGCACCGAACGCATGGTGGTGACGATCCTGTTCCAGTACTTCTTCCAGGCCTCGGGGTCCGGGCCGCAGCGATGGGTGTACGTGACGCCGTTCATCTCCCAGCCGAGCACGAGCACCGTGTCCGGCACCCCCAGCTCGACCAGCCGCTCGGCGAGCGCGCGGAAGTGGTGATCGAACCGGCCGGCCGCGCCCTCGCGCAGCAGCCGCCGTACCTCGTAGTCGGGCACGCCCTCCTCGTTGCGCTCCAGCATGGGCACGTTGAGGACGAGCAGGCGGTCGGACTTCTCGCGCCGCCAGTTCGCCCACACGTCGAGGAAGCCGGGGCGGCCCTCGATGTTGCTCCAGCGGTCGCCCGGCAGGTAGGTGTGCCCGACGCGCAGTTCGGCACCGCCGAGCCAGCTGCTGAGCTGGGCCATCCGGGTCACGCCACGGGGGCCGTAGTCGAGGTAGGCGCCGAAGGCGGGGGCGGATTCGGCGGGTGCGGATGCCGACGCGGAGGCGTCAGGGGCGGCCGGTGTCGCCGTGGGTGCCGTCGGAACGGCGGGGGCGGCCGGTGTGGCCGCGGGCGCTGCCGGGACGGCGGGGGCCGCCGGTGTGGCCACGGGGGCCGGAGCGGGCGCGGGCGGATCGGCGGACCGTGCCGTTCCCGCCCCCGCGGCGACCGGGTGGCCGGACGCCAGCGCCGCCGACGCGGCGACCGCCGCCGCGACGAATGCCAGCCGCCGGGACCGGGCGCGCCGCTGCTGTGTGGCCATGGCCGCTCCTTTTCTCCGCTCTCACTTCGTGCTGACACTCAGTCATATGAAATGCATTCACGCCACCGCACTACGGCTTTCGAGTGTTCCGCTCGCCCGCACCGGTGACCCAGTTCGAAGGAAATGACCGTGTCGCTGCTCGACATTCGCGTCCCCGCGGTTCTGCTGCGGATGGACCGGAATCCCTTTCACCACGGAACGCTGGGTGCGGTGCGCTCGCTCGGCAGGGCGGGCGTGGAGGTGCATGTGGTCGCCGACTGCGCGGGGAGCCCGGTGCGCCGGTCCCGTTTCGTCCGCGGGCTGCACGCGCCACCGCCGCCCGGGTCCTCCCCCGCCGACGTCGCGCGCGTCCTGCGCCGCGTCGCCGCCCGCGTCGCGCGTCCCGCCGTGCTGATCCCGATGGACGACGCGAGTGCCGTCGCGGTGGGCCGGATGCGCGCGGAACTGGCACCGGCGTACCTGCTGCCCGAGACGCCCGGGGCACTGCCCGAGCGCGTGGCGGACAAGGGCGAACTGGCCGAACCGTGCGGGTCGTTGGGAGTGGCGCATCCCAAGACGCAGGTCCCGGACAGCGCGGCCGGGGCGGCCACTGCCGTGTCACGGCTGGGGCTGCCGGCGGTGGCGAAGTGGAGCAGGCCCTGGCTGATGCCGACGGGCAGCGGCCTGCGCAGCACCGTGCTGGTGCGTTCCGCCCAGCAGGCGCGGGAGCTGTACGTGCGCGCCGGGGAGGCGGGCAGCCGGCTGCTGCTCCAGGCGTTCCTGCCGCCGGGGCCGGACCGCGACTGGTTCTTCCACGGGTACGCCGACCGGGACGGGGTCGTACGGTCCGGCGGCACCGGCCGCAAGCAGCGCGCCCGGCCGCGCGGCGCGGGCCTGACCTCGGTCGGCCGCTGGACGGCCAACGCCGAGGTGCGGGCGCTCGCCGAGCGGATCACCGCGGAGCTGGGCTACCGCGGCATCCTCGACCTGGACTTCCGCCGCTGCGGGGCGACGGGCCGCTATCACCTGCTGGACTTCAATCCGCGCCCCGGCGCCCAGTTCCGCCTGTTCACGGACACGGCGGGCCTGGACGTCGTACGGGCGCTGCACCTGGACCTGACGCACCGTCCGCTTCCGGCTGGGTCGCCCCAGCCGGGGCGGGCGTTCGTGGTGGAGAACTACGCGCCGCTGAGCGCGCTGCGCCCCGCGCCCGCCGGCCGGGAACTGGCCTGGCACGCCCCGGACGACCCGGCGCCCGGCCGGGCGATGTGGCACCTGTGGGCCCGGCATGCCGCCCATCGCGTGGTGCGGGGGTTCACCCGACCGGCGCGATAGAAGTACGTGCACTTTGTCAGAGAATGTCTAACTTGTTTTTATGACTCACATGAAGCGCACCGCCACGGTGCTTTCCAGCCTCGCCCTGAGCGTCGCCCTCCTCGGCGGTGGCACCGCCGTCGCCGACGACACGAACTACCAGACCCTCCCGGCCCACCTCACGGACAGGGGCAAGGACTGGGACGACAAGGACTGGGACAAGGACAAGGGCAGGGACAAGTGCGACGGCCATGACAGCCTGGGGCTGACCCTGCTGGGCATCCCGCTCCTCGGGTTCTTCTTCCCCGACCACTGCTGAACCCCTTCGGCGCCGCGCGGAGCCCTGTGCTTCCGTGCGGCGCCGAGGCATGTCCCGGCCCCGGGAAAACCGCTGGACGTCGCGCCCGGCGAGCGGCGAGCGTGGGGGCATGCAGCAGGAGAACATCTGGGACGCCGACACCGCCCGGCGTTACGACACGCCCGGCACCGGCATGTTCGCGCCCGAGGTCCTGGATCCGGCGGTGGACCGCCTCGCCGAGCTGGCGGGCGGCGAAGCGGCGCTGGAGTTCGCCGTGGGCACCGGCCGGGTGGCCGTCCCGCTCGCCGGCAGAGGGGTCCGGGTCACCGGCATCGAGTTGTCCGTGCCGATGGTGCAACAGCTGCGGACGAAGGCGGACGAGGCGACGATCCCGGTGGTCATCGGCGACATGGCGACCACCCGCGCGCCCGGGCGGTTCAGCCTCGTCTACCTGGTCTTCAACACGATCTCCAACCTGCTCACGCAGGCCGAGCAGGTCGAGTGCTTCCGCAACGCGGCCCGCCACCTCGGCCCCGGCGGGCGGTTCGTGATCGAGCTGTGGGTCCCCGAGCTGCGCAAGCTCCCGCCGGGCCAGACGGCCACCGTGTGGAGGTCCGACCCCGGCTATATCGGTCTGGACACCTACGACGTCCTGCGCCAGCAGGTCGTCTCGCACCACATCACGTTCGACGGGGCCGAGCAGACCCGCCTGGCCCGCACCCCGCACCGCTACATCTGGCCGGCCGAACTCGACCTCATGGCCCAGCTCGCCGGATTCGACCTGGAGAGCAGGCACGCGGACTGGGCCGGTGCGGAGTTCACGGCCGAGTCGCGCTCGCACGTCTCCGTCTACCGGCTCCCGCCGGCGCGGTAGGCGCCCCGTCCGGGCCGGCGGCGTTCGGCTCTCGGGTGCCGGGCGCGGGCGTCCGGCACCCGGGTGTCAGCGGCGGGACGCGGCCCGGCCGCGCCGGTAGAGGACCGCACCGCTCACGATCAGCGCGGCACTGGTACCCGCCGCACCGAGCAGTGCCCCGGCCCCGGTCTCGGGAAGACTGGGCGGCTGCTCCGCCCCGCCGGGGGGTGTGTGCTCACCGCCGGGAGGGGTCTGCTCACCGCCGGGAGGGGCCTGCTCCCCACCGGGGGGTGTGTGCTCACCGCCAGGGGGCGTGCGGTCACCGCCGGGCGGCGTGTGCCCACCACCGGGGGGCGTCTCGTCACCGCCGGGCGGCGTGTGCCCGCCACCAGGAGGCGTGTCGCCACCACCCGGAGGAGTGTGCCCGCCACCAGGAGGCGTGTCGCCACCACCGGGCGGAGTGTGCCCGCCACCAGGAGGCGTGTGGTCGCCAGGAGGCGTGTGGTCACCCGGCGGCGTGTGGTCGCCCGGCGGCGTGTGGTCACCCGGCGGGGGTGTGTGCGGGGGCTTGGCCGGTGGTGGCGTGTGCGGGGGCTTCGCCGGCGGCGTGTGCGGGGGCTTGCTCGGGGGCGTGTCGCCGTAGCCGTCGTCGTCACCGTAACCGCCGCGCGAGTGCTCCTTGTTGGCGCAGGAGTTGCCGAAGGCGGGGTTGAGCGCGGCGATCACGTCGACGGTGTTGCCGCAGGCGTTCACCGGTACATCGACCGGAACCTGGACGTTGTTGCCGGACGCGGCGCCCGGCGAGCCCTTGGTGACTCCCTCGGCCGACGAGTCGGCGAGGGCGGCGCCGCCGCACAGGGACAGGATGCCCGTCGCAGCCGCTGCCGCGACCATTCCCCTGCTCAGGGTCTGTCGCAATCTCGTTGTCTTCCTGCTGGTAGAAGTGGGAAAAGCCGGCCCCGGAACGAACGGTGTTGTCCCAAGGCCGGCCCTATCGCAGCCGGTGCTGCCGGTGCGCTACGACGTCAGTCGTTCTCGCACTCGTTGCCGAACGCCGGGTTCAGGGCGGCGATGATGTCCACGGTGTTGCCGCACACGTTGATCGGGATGTGCACGGGAATCTGGACCACGTTGCCGGAGAGGACGCCCGGGGAACCGACCGCGGCACCCTGCGCGCCCGCGTCGGCGATGGCCGGGGTGGCCATGCCCAGAGCCATGATCGCGCCCGCGACAACGGCAGCGCTCTTCTTCATGAACTTTCCCTTCTCTGCGGTCATGCCTCTTTGACGGCCGAAACCGAGCGAGCACAACTGGCGGCCCGCACCATGACCTGCGACCTGCAAACGAGGAATTGACAGCCGAAGAAACTAAGGATCGTACGACGCCGGGGAATTCACTCGAATGCCCCGAAAGAATCCCGGGTACGGCCGGGCGGCCCGCCGTGCATTCGGCGGGCCGCCCGGGCTGCGTACGGTAAGGGTCAGTCGCCGTTCGCCGACAGGACCGAGAGGTCCTCCAGGATGTGGTTGAGCGCACCGTCCCGCTTGGTGTTGGTCGAGTTGTCCGCGCACTGCTGCTGGACGTGGTCCGACAGGATCGGGATGTCCTGGACCACCACGCCGATGAGGGCGGCGACGCCGACGTCGATGTCCTGCACGCCGACACAGGGCTTGTTGAGCGTGCCGTCGACCAGCGAGAGCTGGGGGCTCATGTCGCCCTTGGTCGCCGAGTTGCCGAACGACGACGAGGAGCCGTTGCCGTTGGCCACGGACGGGCCGGAGTCGTCCCCTACGGCAAGAGCCTGGGGAGCAGCCGCCACCGACATACCGATGACAGAGGCGGCGGCCGCCGCGGCGACCATTGCCTTCTTGAGCACTTCGCGTTCCTTTCCTCGTAGCGACGCACTGTCCTACGGCCTCATCAACCCGGCCCGGGATAATTGGTTGCGGGTGTTCACCCGGTTGGCCCGCAGGGCTTCAAACGCCCGATAATCACCGGGAACGAAGAACACACAAACTGTCCTGGCATGGGCTGACAGAGTGATGGGGAGAAACCATGCGGGGATCGCGCAGTTGACCAGAACGCTCCGGAGGACGGGGTTTCCTCAGAAAGGACTGGTCAGTGATCAAGAAGGTTATTGCCACCGCGGCGATCGCCGCTTCCGTCATGGGAGCCTCCGCCGCTGCGGCGCCGCAGGCGTTCGCCGTCGGTGACGACAGTGGTCCGTCCAGCGCGAACGGCAACGGGGCGATGCAGAGCTTCGGCAACTCGTCCACGTACGGCAACATGAGCCCGCAGATGGCGCTGATCCAGGGCTCGTTCAACAAGCCGTGCATCGCCGCGAACGACATCCCCATCGGTGTCGGTGCCCTCATCGGTATCCCGATCCAGGACATCCCGATCCTCTCCGACCACACGCAGCAGCAGTGTGCCGAGAACTCCACCAACGCCAAGCGCGACGGTGCGCTGGCGCACCTGCTGGAGGACGTGTCGGTCCTGTCGGCGAACGGCGGCTGACCCACCAGGCATCGCAGGGGCGGGCCGCCGGGACTCTCGTCTCGGCGGCCCGCCCTCTTGTGCCCGTGTACTAGCGGCCGTTCGCGTAGAGCGCCTCGATCTCCTCCGCGTAGGCCGCTGTCGCCGCCTGCCGTTTGACCTTCAGGGACGGTGTCAGCAGCCCGTTCTCCTCGGTGAACTCGCCCTCGATCAGGGTGAAGGCGCGGATCGACTCGGCGCGGGAGACGGCCTCGTTGGCGTGGTCGACGGCCTTCTGGACGTAGGCGCGCAGGCGTTCGTCGTGGACCAGCTCGGACAGGGGGGTGTCGGCGGGCAGTTTGCGGACGGCCAGCCAGTGGGCGAGGGCCTCGGGGTCGAGGGTGATCAGGGCGGCGACGTAGGGGCGGTTGTCGCCGACGACGAGGCACTGGCCGACGGGCGGGCGGCTGCGCAGGCGGTCCTCCAGGACGGCCGGGGAGACGTTCTTGCCGCCGGTGGTGACGAGGATGTCCTTCTTGCGGCCGGTGATGGTGAGATAGCCGTCCTCGTCCAGGGAGCCGAGGTCGCCGGTGGCGAACCAGCCGTCCGCCAGCGCCTCACCGGTCGCCGCCGGGTTGTTCCAGTACCGGCCGAAGACGATGCCGCCCTTGATGAGGACCTCGCCGTCGTCGGCGATGCGGACGGCGGTGCCGGGGACCGGCAGGCCAACCGTGCCGGGGCGGGGGGCCAGGGGCGGGACGATGGTGGCGGCGGCGGTCGTCTCGGTGAGGCCGTAGCCCTCGTAGATCAGGATTCCGGCCGCGTAGAAGAAGAGGTTGAGGTCGCGGTCGAGCGGGGAGCCGCCGCTGATGGCGTAGCGCATGCGGCCGCCGATCTCCTTGCGGATGCGGCGGTAGACGAGCAGGTCGTACAGCGCCCAGGCCGCGTAGAGGCCGGGTCCGGGGCCCTTGCCGCGGCCCAGGAACCTGTTCATGTGGGCCTCGCCGAAGCGGACGGCGATGCGGTGGGCGCGTTCGAAGGAGGCGCCGCGGCCGATCTTCTCGGCGGTGGCGCGTCCGGTGTCGTGGATCTTCTCGAAGAGGTACGGGACGCCGACGAGGAAGGTCGGGCGGAACGCCCTGAGGGCCGGGCGGAGTTCGTCGGGCTTGATGCTCGGGAAGTGGCCGATCTCGATGCGGCCCATCAGGCAGGCGATCTGGAGGGTGCGGCCGAGGATGTGCGCGAGTGGCAGGAACAGCAGCGTCGACGCGGTCTCGCCGGTGACCTCCTTGAACATGGGGTGCAGCAGTTCGACGGTGTTGGCGGCCTCGGCGTGCAGATTGGCGTGGGTGAGGACGCAGCCCTTGGGGCGCCCGGTGGTGCCGGAGGTGTAGCAGAGGGTCGCGGTCGTGTCGGGGGTCAGGGCCGTGCGGCGCTTGGTGACCTCCTCGTCGGAGACGTCCCGGCCGAGGGCGGTGAGGTCGTCGAGCGCGCCGCCGTCGAGCTGCCAGACGCGTGGGGGCTCGGGGTGTCCGGCCGTGCCCGTCAGGACCGTGTCGGCGTTCTCGGCGGTCTCGGTGACGACGTACCGGGCGCCGGAGTCGCGGACGATCCACTCCACCTGGTCGGCGGAGGAGGTGGCGTAGACCGGGACGGTCTGGCCGCCGGCGGACCAGATCGCGAAGTCCAGGACCGTCCACTCGTAGCGGGTGCGGGACATCACCGCGACGCGACCGCCCGGTTCGAGGCCGGCCGCGATCAGGCCCTTGGCCACGGCGGTGACTTCGCGGGCGAAGGCCGCCGCCGTGACGGGCTGCCAGGTGCCGTGCCGTTCGCGGCGCAGGACCACGGTGTCGGCGGCCTCGGCGGCGTTGGTGAACGGGATGTCGGCGATGGTGCCGGTCGTCGGGCGGGGTGCGAGGGGAGCCACGCGGGCCTCGCGGACGACGCCCCGCTCGTCTCTGACGGTCTCGGCCTTCGTGCGGATCGCCAGGTCGGTGCGCTGCTTCGCCCGTTTCAGATCCTTGCGTACGCCCATGACGGCTCCCGGTCGCGATGTGACTGACGTGCTGCCGTACCTACTTACTCCAGAGTCAACTTACTCATGCGTAAGCGTGGGTCAATGGGGCGGGGTCAGGTGAGGCGGTTCGCGGTGTCGATCGCCTCGGCGAGCCGGCGGATCTCCTCGTTCTCCGTGCGGTCCGCCAAGTCCTCGGCGTGCTCGGCGAGTTCGTCGAGCCGCGGGGCGTCCGGCAGGGAGGGCTCGTCGTGGCGGAGGGCGTCGGCGAAGTAGGCGGCCGTGGCGGTGACCTTCAGGCCCCTGCTCGCGCTCCAGACGGAGTCGTCGAGGGCGTCGGTCTCCAGGTCGCCGGTCTCCTCGTGCGGGGCGCGGGTGCCGGGGTCGAGCCAGCGGACGGTGGCGGTGGCGAGGTGGCCCTCGGCGCCTGGCCTGACGCGGACGGCGTACAGGGCGGTGACGGTGTGGCCGGGGCCGACCTCGCCGCCGTCGACGCGGTCGTCGCGGAAGTCCTCGTCGGCGACCCGGCGGTTGTCGTAGCCGACCAGGCGGAACTCCTCGACGGTCTCGGGGTCGAAGGCGACCTGGGCCTTGGCGTCGCGGGCGGTGAGGTCGATGTTGCGCGGGAGTTCCTCGCAGAACACCTTGCGGGCCTCGTCCTCGTCGGACACGTAGACGGTGTGGCCGTCGCCCTTGTCGGCGAGGCGTTCCATCAGGGCGTCGCCGTAGTCGCTGCCGACGCCGACGCCGAAGAGGGTGATGCCGTGCTCGCGGCGCTCGCCGGAGATCCGCTCCAGGATCGTGTCGGCGTCGGTGTCGCCGGTGTTGGCGAGGGCGTCGGAGACGAGGACGACCCGGTTGGTCGCGCCCTTGCGCAGGCCCTCGACGGCCGTCTCGTAGCCGGTCTCGACGCCCGCGCCGAGGTTGGTGGAGTCGCGGGTCTCCAGCTCGGAGATGACGTCGTGGATCTCGTCGCGGTTGCCGTCGAGGCGGGTCATGGGCAGGACGGTCTCGGCCTCGTCGCTGAAGGTGACGATGGCGACCGAGTCGTCGTCGCGCAGCCGGTCCGTCATCACCGACAGGGACTCCTGGGCGAGGTCCAGGCGGCCCGGATCGGCCATGGAGCCCGATACGTCGATGACGAAGGTGAGGGCGGCGGGCAGGCGTTCGCCGGTGCGTTCGGTGGTGCGGGTGGCCAGGCCCACGCGGACCAGGGACCAGTCCTCGTCGTCGGTGCGGGCGCCGTCGACGGTGACCGAGAAACCGTCGCCGTCGGGGCGTTCGTAGTCCTGGCGGAAGCTGTTGACGAACTCCTCGGGGCGGACCGTCGAGGGGTCGGGAAGCCGGCCGTCGGCCAGTGTGCGGCGGGCGTAGTCGTAAGAGGCGGTGTCGACGTCGAGCGCGAAGGTCGAGAGGTGGTCGGGCTCTTCGCGGCGGTCGTCCTGCTCGCTGAGGCCCTGGCTCTGGGCGGGCGCGGGCAGGCCCGAGATGTCGCGGTCGGCGGCCTTGCTGCCCCCGCTGCTGTCGCCTGCCCCGCTGCACGCGGTGAGCAGCAGCCCGCCCGCCGCTGTGAGCGCCAGCAGCAGCTTGCGTGTCCGGTACCGCTCGTACGGCTTCATCGTCCGTGCCCCCTTGGTCCGTTGGCGTCGCCTTCTTGCGACTGTGACGGCGCAGGGGGCCGGAACGTGCGGTACGGGGGGTTGCGGAAGCGTCTCGAAGCGGCCACGGAGGCGGCCCGCCGAGACCGGTGGGTGATCCTCCGTTGACCTAGGAGACGACGTCCTTGCGGGCGAAACCGCGGAAGGCCAGGGCGAACAGCACGAGCGCGTACGTTACGGAAATCGACGTGCCCTGGATCATGTCCGTCCACTGCAACTGCGGCTGGACGGCGTCGAGCCAGGCGTACTGCCAGTGCGCGGGCAGGAAGTGCCGCCAGTCGCCGAGGGCGGTCACCTCGTCGAGGACGCTGCCGATGATGGTCAGGAACACCGCTCCGCCGACCGCGCCGAGCGGTGCGTCCGTCCGGGTCGACAGCCAGAACGCCAGGGCCGCGGTGACCAGTTGGGACACCATGATGTACACGACGACGATCAGCAGGCGCTGGGCCGCGGTGCCGGTGGGCAGGGTGCCGCCGGTGGGCAGCTCGAGCGGGCCCCAGCCGTAGGCGGCCGTGCCGACGACGAGGGCGACGATCGGAAGCAGCACCAGCGCGGCCAGGCTCAGGCTGAGTCCGACGGCGAGCTTGGACCACAGCAGCCGGGCCCGGGGCACGGGGGCCGCGAGCAGGTAGCGCAGGGACGACCAGCTGGCCTCGGAGGCGACCGTGTCGCCGCAGAACAGGGCGACGGGGACGACGAGCAGGAAGCCGGCGGCGGAGAAGAGGTTGACGGCGGCGAAGTTCGCTCCGGAGGCCGTCGCCGTGTCCATCAGGTTGACGCGGGTGTTGTTGCCGCCCGGGTCGCCGCCGACCTGGAAGGCGATGAGCAGGATGATCGGCAGGGCGAACAGGACACCGCCCATCACCATCGTGCGGCGCCGCTTCAGCTGCCGGACCAGCTCGACGCGGAACGGCAGGGTGCGGCCCGCGCGGTAGCCCTCGGCGACCTCGACGGGCTCGGCCCGGTCGGCGAGCTTGCTCATGCTTCGGCTCCGATCAGGGTGAGGAAGGCGTCCTCCAGGCGGCGGTGCGGGCCGACCGACCGCACGGGCACGTCCAGTCGTACGAGTTCGGCGACCAGGCGCTGCGGGGTGCCGTCGGCGTCGAGCTGGACCAGGAGGCCCTCGTCGACGGGCACGGCCGAGGCGACGCCCGGCAGGGCGGCGACCTTCTCGACGATCGGCTCGTCGACGGGCGTGGCCGTGCCCACCAGGAGGGTGTCGCCCGAGCCGACGATGTCCTCGACCGGGCCCGCCTGGACGAGCTGCCCGTGGTCCATGACGACCAGGTGCGTGCAGGTCTGCTCGACCTCCGCGAGGAGGTGGCTGGAGACGATGACCGTGCGCCCGGCCGCGGCGTAGCGGATCATCACCTCGCGCATCTCGCGGATCTGGGGCGGGTCGAGGCCGTTGGTCGGTTCGTCGAGGATGAGCAGGTCCGGCATGCCGAGCATGGCCTGGGCGATGGCCAGGCGCTGGCGCATGCCCTGGGAGTAGGTGCGCACCGCACGGGCGAGCGCGTCGCCGAGGCCCGCGATCTGAAGGGCCTCCTCCATGTGCGCGTCCTCGGCCGGGCGGCCGGTGGCGCGCCAGTACAGCTCCAGGTTCTCCCGGCCGGACAGGTGCGGCAGGAAGCCCGCGCCCTCGACGAAGGCGCCGACCCGGGACAGGACCGGGGCGCCCGGGCTGATGGCGTGGCCGAAGACGCGGATCTCGCCGCCGTCCGGCTTGATCAGGCCCATCAGCATGCGCAGGGTCGTGGTCTTGCCGGCGCCGTTCGGGCCGAGCAGTCCGAGCACCTGGCCCTTCTCCACGCGGAAGGACAGGTCCTTGACGGCGTACCGGTCGGAGGACTTGGCGTACCGCTTGGTCAGGTCCGTGATCTGGAGAGGCACGTCGGCGAGCTCGGGGTCCGGCGGGGCGGGTGCGGCCGTGCGGCGGCGTCCCGTGATGATCAGCGCCAGGGCGATCACGGCGCCGGCGAGCGGCATCCACCACACCCAGGCGGGCAGCGGGCCCTGTGCGTTGCTCTCGCCGAGCGCCGACGGGACCTTCAGGTCCCCCTTGAGGGAGACGGTGTACGTGGCCGGGGTCGCCGGGGAGGCGTAGCCGAGGTCCGTCGAGGCGAGGACCAGGCGCAGCCGGTGGCCGTCGTCGACCTCGTGGTCGATCGCCGGGAGGGTGATGGTGACGTCCTTGCCGGCCTTGGCGCCCTCGACCCTGATGGGCGTGACGAGCTGGGAGGGCAGCACCGGCTGGGTGCGGCCCGGGCCGACGTCGTAGACCTTGGCGAAGAGCACGGCGTCGTCGCTGGTGGACTTCACGTGGACCGTGGCCGTCGGGGAGCCGGTGATCTGGACGTCGTCCCGGAAGGGGGCCGACTCGAACGCGGCGAACTGGCCGGGGAAGTCGAGGGAGATCCCGACGCCGAGCGAGGACAGCTGGCTGAGGCCGCCCGCGCCGCCGAGGCCGGGCAGGGCGGAGACGCCGGGCGGGCTGGCGCCGGGCGGATTGTCGAAGCTCTGTTCGCGGCCGGCCAGGGCGATGGAGCGCTGCTTGCTCTCCAGGCCGGGGTAGCGGTCCGAGGTCACGCCGGTCAGGCGGGGTTCGCCGTCGCCGGAGCCGAGGCCGAGGGTGCGGGTGACGCGGAAGGCGGGGCCGGTGTCGGCGCCCTTGTCGTCCTTCAGGTAGCGGTCGAACCAGCTCTGCACGCGGCCCTGGACGCGGCTCGTCTCCATGTCGCCGCCGTCGTGGCCGCCGGCGATCCAGTCGACGTCGACGGGTGCGCCGCCCGCACGGATGGCCTTCGCCGCCTGGTCGGCCTGGCCGAGCGGGAAGAGGGAGTCGGACTGGCCCTGCATCAGCAGCGTCGGCACCTTGATGTCCTTGCCGACGGCGGAGGGCGAACGCTCGTCGAGCATCTTGCGCGCCTCGGCGTCCGGTTTGCCCGACTCTGCGACCCGCTCGTACATCCGGCACAGCGCGGGCTCGAACCGCTCGCAGCCGCCGCCGGAGTTGACGAAGATGCCGGCCCACAGCTTCTTGAACACGCCGTTCGGGAACAGCGCGTCGGCGAGGTTCCAGTACGTGATGGCCGGGGCGATGGCGTCCACCCGGGTGTCGTGTCCCGCCGTGAGCAGCGCGATGGCACCGCCGTAGGAGGCGCCGGCCATGCCCACGCGGGGGTCGCCGGGCTTGTCGAGTTCGACCTGGGGCTGCTTCGCGAGCCAGTCGATGAGCTTGGAGGCGTCGGCGACCTCGCCCTCGGGGTCGTTCAGCCCGATCTTCCCGTTGGACTTGCCGAACCCGCGCGCCGACCAGGTCAGCACCGCGTAGCCGTCTCTGGCGAGATCCTCGGCCTGCTGCCGTACGTCGTTCTTGCTGCCGCCGAAGCCGTGGCCGAGCAGGACGGCGGGGCGGCGGCCGTCACCGCCGGAGGTGAAGAACGAGGTGTCGATACGCACCCCGTTGCCCGTGTCCAGGACCCGGTCGGAGCGGTCGACCGGGGGCACCTCGTCGGACGCGACGGCCGTCCATGTCCCCGCGCCCGCGAGCACGACGACGGCGGCCCCGGCGGCGAGGAGCCTCCGGGGCCTCCGAAGCAGCCCGTTCAGTCCGGGCAGTCGAAGATCCATGCGTCAACGGTACGGGGTGAACCTGTCGGACAGTTGTCGACCGGAGGCTGAAGTGGGGGGCCTTCCAGGGGTGTACACGGGTTTTCGGTGTACTGCGGGTGGTGTACGGCTTCGAGCTCGGCGGGGGCTGTGCGTTGCCGGGTGCGGACGCGTGGGGCTGATCGCGCAGTTCCCCGCGCCCCTAAAAGGCCTGTTCATCCTCCGGTATGGAGACCAGCCAGCGTGTTTCCCTGCGCGGGCGGAGGTAGAGGGCCCAGTACAGGGTTGCTGTCGCTGTGATGCCGCCCGTCCAGAGCAGGTACGTCGGGTCCTGCTGGACGAGGATGTAGACCAGGACCACGATCAGCAGGAGCGGGGCGGCGGGCCACAGGGGCATGCGCCAGGCCGGGGTGTGTTGGTGGGGGCCCCGGCGTGACAGGAGCGCGGCGGTGGCGACCAGCAGGTACATGCCCGTCACCGAGACGCCCGTGACGCCGTAGAGGGTGTCCAGGTTCACGAAGCACAGCGCGGCGCCGGGGACGCCCACCGCGAGGGTGGAGACCCAGGGGGAGCCGAAGCGGCCGAGGCGGGAGAAGAGGGTGTTGACCGGGTCGGGCCAGGCCTTGTCGCGGGCCGAGGCGAACAGGACGCGGGAGTTCTGGATGACCATGACGATGCCGGCGTTGATGATCGCGAGGGCCACGCAGAGGCTGACGAACGTGCCGACGGCCGTGTTGGACCAGGCGGTGACCATGGTGCCGATGTCGCCTCCGGTCAGGGCGGCGAGGTCCGGGGCGCCCAGGGTGATGGCGGCGACCGGGACCAGGATGATCACGGCGGAGAGGGCGAGGGTGGCGAGCACGGTACGGGCGACCGTGCGGCGGGGGTTCTCCAGTTCCTCGGAGAGGTAGACGGCGGTGGAGAAGCCCTGGGTGACGAACAGGGCGATCGCGAGGCCGGAGACCACCAGGAGCGCCGTGACCGTGTCCGGGGCGCCGTCCGGGGCAGCCACCTGCATCGAGACCAGGCTGTCCGCACCGCGCTCGGCGTGGGCGAAGCCCAGGACCGCCACGACCGCCGCCGCGATGACCTCCAGGACCAGGAAGACACCGGTGATCCAGGCGTTGGCGCGCAGGTCGAGCAGGCCGGCGAGGGTGGCGAGGAGCATGACGGATGCGCCCGTCCAGGACGGGTCGAGGTGGACCAGGGGGGCCAGGTAGTCGGCCGTGCCCATCGCGATGACCGGCGGGACGATCATCACGACCAGGAGGGAGAGGACGAAGACCAGCCAGCCGGCGAGCCGTCCGGCGAGCGTCGAGACCATGGCGTACTCGCCGCCGGCGCTGGGGATGAGGGTGCCCAGCTCCGAGTAGCAGAACGCCACCGCGACGCAGAGCAGCGAGCCGATGGCGATGGTGAGCGCGGTGGCGGTGCCGAGCGAGCCGAACAGGTCGGGGACCACCACGAACAGCGTGGAGGCGGGCGTGACGCAGGAGAGGGTGAGGAGGGTGCCGCCGACGACTCCGATGGAGCGCTTGAGCTTCCTGGGGGGACGGTCCGGCGCGTGCGCGACGGCGGTCTCGACAGGGCGGAGCGTGTCGGTCATGCGGCGGTTCCCATCGGCTCGGCGGCTCGGCGGTGATGTGCGCAGCATCGAACCCCGACGAAAACCGACACGTCAATGGGTGTTTGCCTACGGAATCCGCAGCGAAAACGATCTCCGACTGTCCTTTTGATCACAAGGGGTCAGTGGAAACAGGTTCGGGGGCGCCTGCGGTTATCGCAGGCGCCCCCGGAGAAAAAACCTCAGTGGTTGCGCGGGAAGCCCAGGTCCACGCCCGCCGGGGCGTCGGCCGGGTCCGGCCAGCGGGTGGTGACGACCTTGCCTCGCGTGTAGAAGTGCGTGCCGTCGTTGCCGTAGATGTGGTGGTCGCCGAAGAGGGAGTCCTTCCAGCCGCCGAAGGAGTGGTAGCCCACGGGGACCGGGATCGGGACGTTCACGCCGACCATGCCGGCCTCGACCTCCAGCTGGAAGCGGCGGGCCGCGCCGCCGTCCCGGGTGAAGATCGCGGTGCCGTTGCCGAACGGCGAGGCGTTGATCAGGTCCAGGGCCTCCTCGTAGGTCTCCGTGCGCAGCACGCACAGGACCGGGCCGAAGATCTCGTCCTGGTAGGCCTTCGCCGACGTGGGCACCTTGTCGAGCAGCGAGATGCCGATCCAGTGGCCGTTCTCGAAACCGTCGACGGTGTGACCGGTGCCGTCGAGGACCACCTCGGCGCCCTCGGCCGCCGCGCCCTCGACGTAGGAGGCCACCTTGTCGCGGTGGACCTTGGTGATCAGCGGGCCCATCTCGGAGGCGGGGTCGTTGCCGGGGCCGATCTTGATCTTCTCGGCGCGCTCGCGGATCTTCTCGACCAGTTCGTCACCGACGGCGCCCACCGCGACGACCGCCGAGATGGCCATGCAGCGCTCGCCCGCCGAGCCGTAGGCGGCGGACACGGCGGCGTCGGCCGCGGCGTCCAGGTCGGCGTCCGGGAGGACCAGCATGTGGTTCTTGGCGCCGCCGAGCGCCTGGACGCGCTTGCCGTTGGCGGAGGCCGTGGTGTGGATGTAGCGGGCGATCGGGGTCGAGCCGACGAAGGAGACGGCCTTGACGTCCGGGTGCTCCAGCAGGCGGTCGACGGCCACCTTGTCGCCGTGGACGACGTTGAAGACGCCGTCCGGCAGGCCCGCCTCGGCGAGCAGCTCGGCGAGCTTGACCGACGCCGACGGGTCCTTCTCGGACGGCTTCAGCACGAACGTGTTGCCGCACGCGATGGCGAGCGGGAACATCCACATCGGCACCATCGCCGGGAAGTTGAACGGCGTGATGCCGGCGACCACGCCGAGCGGCTGGCGGAGCGAGGACACGTCCACGCGGCTCGCCACCTGCGTGGACAGCTCGCCCTTCAACTGGACGCTGATGCCGCAGGCCAGGTCGACGATCTCCAGGCCGCGCGCCACCTCGCCGAGCGCGTCGGAGTGCACCTTGCCGTGCTCGGCGGTGATCAGCTCCGCGATCGCGTCCCGGTTGGCGTCGAGCAGCGCGCGGAACTTGAAGAGGATGGACGTGCGCTGGGCCAGCGAGGACTGACCCCAGGTGGCGAAGGCCTCCTTGGCGGCGGCGACCGCCGCGTCCACCTCCTCGACCGAGGCGAACGCGACCTTCGTCGTCACCTCGCCGGTCGCCGGATCGGTCACCGGCCCGTGTGTGCCCGAGGCGCCTTCGACGGTCTTGCCGCCGATCCAGTGGTTGACGATCTTCGTCATGGCCGGGAACTCCTTCACAGATGGCGGCGTCGGGTGGAGACGTGCCGTTCGTACAGCTCGCGTGCCTTGACCGCGGACGGCCGTGTCGCGGTCTCGGCCACGGGTACATCCCACCAGGCCTGCGCGGGAGGCGCGCCCGACACTGTGTCTGCCGTTTGGGTCTCCACGTAGACACATGTGGGAGTGTCGGCGGCCCGGGCCTCGGCGAGCGCCGCCTCGAGGTCCCGCACGGTCTTCGCGCGCAGCACGCGCATGCCGAGGCTGGCCGCGTTGGCCGCGAGGTCCACCGGCAGCGGCGGCCCCGTGTACGTGCCGTCCTCGGACGGGAAGCGGTAGGCGGTGCCGAACCGCTCGCCGCCCACCGACTCGGACAGCCCGCCGATGGACGCGTAGCCGTGGTTCTGGATGATCAGGACCTTGATCGCGACGCCCTCCTGCACGGCCGTCACGATCTCCGTCGGCATCATCAGGTACGTGCCGTCGCCGACCAGCGCCCACACGGGACGGTCGGGGGCGGCCATCTTCACGCCGATGGCGGCCGGGATCTCGTAGCCCATGCAGGAGTAGCCGTACTCCAGGTGGTACTGGTCGCGGGACCGGGTCCGCCACAGCTTGTGCAGGTCGCCGGGGAGGGAACCGGCGGCGTTGATGAGGATGTCCGACTCGTCGACCAGGGCGTCCAGGACGCCGAGGACCTGCGGCTGGGTCGGGCGGGTGTCCGGCTCGTCCACCTCGTAGCAGGCGTCGACGCGCTGCTCCCAGCGTTCCTTGTCCTCGGTGTACTCGGTGGCGTACAGCGGCGCGACCCGGTGGCCGTGCATCTCCAGCCGCTCGGTCAGCTCCTCCAGGCCGGTGCGGGCGTCCGCGATCAGGGGCTGCCCGGCGAGCTTGTGGCCGTCGAAGGAGGCGATGTTGAGGTTGAGGAACCGGACGTTCTCGCCGGTGAAGAGGGTGCCGGAGGCGGTGGTGAAGTCGGTGTAGCGGGTGCCGACGCCGATCACCAGGTCGGCGGTGCGGGCGAGTTCGTCCGCGGTGGCGGTGCCGGTGTGGCCGATGCCGCCGACGTCCTGGGGGTGGTCGTGGCGCAGGGAGCCCTTGCCGGCCTGGGTGGAGGCGACCGGGATGCCGGTGGTCTCGGCGAACTCGGCGAGCGCCTCCTCGGCGCGGCTGTGGTGGACGCCGCCGCCGGCGACGACCAGGGGCCTCTTCGCCGCGCGGATGATCCGTACCGCCTCGGCGAGTTCCGCCGGGTCGGCGCCGGGACGCCGTACGGTCCAGACGCGCTCGGCGAAGAACTCGTCGGGCCAGTCGTACGCCTCGGCCTGCACGTCCTGGGGCAGCGCGAGGGTGACGGCGCCGGTCTCGACGGGGTCGGTGAGCACGCGCATCGCGTTCAGCGCCGACGGGATCAGCACCTCCGGGCGCGTGATCCGGTCGAAGTACTTCGACACCGGGCGCAGACAGTCGTTGACCGACACGTCGCCCGCGTACGGCACCTCCAGTTGCTGGAGGACCGGGTCGGCGGGGCGGGTGGCGAAGATGTCGCCTGGCAGCAGCAGCACCGGCAGGTGGTTGATGGTCGCCAGGGCGGCACCGGTGACGAGGTTGGTGGCGCCCGGGCCGATGGAGGTCGTCACCGCGTGCGTGGACAGGCGGCCCGACTGGCGCGCGTAACCGACCGCGGCGTGCACCATGGCCTGTTCGTTGCGGCCCTGGTGGTACGGCATCGCGTCGGTGTGTTCCAGGAGCGCCTGGCCGATGCCGGCGACGTTGCCGTGGCCGAAGATGCCCCAGGTGGCGCCGATGAGCCGCTGCCGTACGCCGTCGCGTTCGGTGTACTGGGCGGACAGGAAGCGTACGAGCGCCTGAGCGACCGTCAGCCTCGTCGTCGAGGTCATCGGTATCCCCCTACCTGTGGATGGTCACGGATACGCAGTGGCCGCCGCGGGTGTTCACCGCCGGGAGCCTGGGGGACCTCCGGCGCGGGGCCGTAGCGGGCGGGGAGTTGTCGCTCGCACTTCGCTCCTGCCAAAGCAAAGCGGCCTCCCGCGCCGGAGGCGATCTGGGCCCGGGCGTCACACACGCCCGGGAGGGGCGGCACGATCCGCACGCCGGTCGTGGTGCCCTCGGGGATGTACGGCTCACTGCTCATGAAGCGGCCCTCACAGCAGTCCTACGGCGGTGTCCACGGCGGCGGCCACGTCGCCGTCCGCCGGGTACAGCAGCGAACGGCCGACCACCAGCCCGCGCACGGTGGGCAGTTGCAGGGCGCCGCGCCACTTCTCGTACGCCCCGTCCTGGTCCTCGCCCACCTCGCCGCCCAGCAGTACGGCGGGCAGCGTGGAGGCGGCCATGACCTCGGCCATGTCGTCGGGGTTGTCGGTGACCGGCACCTTCAGCCAGGTGTAGGCCGACGTGCCGCCCAGGCCCGAGGCGATGGCGATCGACCGGGTGACGGCCTCGGCGGACAGGTCGTTGCGCAGCCGGCCCGTCTCGTCGCGGCGGGAGATGAACGGCTCGACGAAGACGGGGAGCCGGCGGGCCGCCATGTCGTCGATGGCGCGGGCGGTGGACTCCAGGGTGGTGAGGGAGCCCGGGTCGTCGTAGTCGATGCGCAGGAGCAGCTTGCCCGCGTCGAAGCCGAGGCGCTCGATGTCCTCGGGGCGGTGACCGGTGAAGCGGTCGTCGAGTTCGAAGCGCGCGCCCTGGAGGCCGCCGCGGTTCATCGAGCCCAGGACGACCTTGCCGTCGAGGGCGCCGAGCAGGAGCAGGTCGTCGAGGATGTCGGCGGTGGCGAGGACGCCGTCCACGCCGGGGCGGGACAGGGCCAGGCAGAGGCGTTCGAGGAGGTCGGCGCGGTTGGCCATGGCCATGCTGCGGCCGCCGACGCCGAGCGCGCCGCGGGCCGGGTGGTCGGCGGCGACGATCATCAGCCGGCCGTGGTCGTTCAGCAGGGGCCGGCGGGGGCGGCGGGCGGCGGCCTCGGCGATCGCCTCCGGGCGGTGGCTGCGGAGACGCACGAGTTCGGAGACGTCGACGGTCACTTGACGGCCCCCGCGGTGACGGCCGTCTCGATCTCGTCCGGGGTGGGCATCGCGGACGAGCACTCCAGGCGGGAGGCGACGATGGCGCCGGCGGCGTTGGCGTGCCGCATGGTCTTCTCCAGGTCCCAGCCGGCCAGCAGGCCGTGGACCAGGGAGCCGCCGAAGGCGTCTCCGGCGCCGAGGCCGTTGAGGACGTTCACCGGCAGCGGCGGGACCTCGGCGCTCTCACCGTCGCGGTGCACGGCCAGGACGCCCTTCGGGCCCTGCTTGACGACGGCCAGCTCGACACCGGCGTCCAGGAGTGCCCGGGCGGCGGCGTGCGGCTCGCGCACGCCCGTGGCGACCTCCACCTCGTCGAGGTTGCCGACGGCGACGGTGGTGTGGCGCAGGGCCTCCTGGTAGAAGGGGCGGGCCGCGTCGGGGTCGCTCCAGAACATCGGGCGCCAGTCGAGGTCGAAGACGGTCGTGCCGGACTTGGCGCGGTGGGCGAGGGCCGCGAGGGTCGCCGTACGGCTCGGCTCCTCGCTCAGGCCCGTGCCCGTGACCCAGAAGACGCGGGCGTCGCGGATGGCGTCGAGGTCGAGCTCGTGGGCGTCGATCTCCAGGTCGGGGGCCTTGGGCTGCCGGTAGAAGTACAGCGGGAAGTCGTCCGGCGGGAAGACCTCGCAGAAGGTGACCGGGGTGGGCAGGCCGGGGACCGGGGTGACCCAGCGGTCGTCCACGCCGAAGCCCTTCAGGGCCTCGTGCAGATAGGTGCCGAAGGGGTCGTCGCCGGTGCGGGTGATCACCGCCGTGCGCCGCCCCAGGCGGGCCGCCGCGACCGCGACGTTCGTGGCCGAGCCGCCGAGGAACTTGCCGAAGGAGGTGACCTGCGGCAGCGGGACGCCCGTCTGGAGCGGATACAGATCCACTCCGATGCGCCCCATGGTGATCAGGTCGTACGCCATCGGTTTCCCCTCGGTGTCGGCTCTCCCCGGCTTTGTAGTCCCCTTTCCGAAGCCCTGTCAATGTTTTGTCCGGACATTCGGACCAGATCATGACAGCGCTTTCCGGTGTCGTGCGCATGCGTCCCCTGCGTACGCCCCCTCGTTTCCTCAGTCTTCGCCTGATGCCGCGTCAAGGCACCCCGCCGGGGCTCGGGCGGGCGCGTTTGCCCCGGCTGTGTCACAAACGCCCCCTTCCTGTCACAGGTGTCCCGTGTACGCGGACCTTCCGTCACACCCGGCGCACAGGGCCTGCCCTGTGTCACGGAGTGTCGTTGACCGGACACAGGCTTGTTGATCGCCAGCGCAGCGCCCGGCTCCCCCGGACGGCCGTCCCCGGCCGCCGCCGTGGTGCGCGCGGGGAGGTGCATGTCATGACCGACCGAAGGCTCTGGTCCTACAAGGAGATCGCGGCACACATCCGGGTGCAGCCGGACACCGTGCGGTCCTACCGCAAGCACGGACTGCTGCCGCCGCCCGACCACGTCGAGGGCGGCAAGCCCTACTGGTACGCCGACACGGTCCGGGCCTGGGTGGCGTCCCGGCCCGGCAACCGCGCCCGAAGAGCCGACTGACCGTCCCGGCCCGCCCCCGTGCCCCACCGCCGCGTGGGGCACGGCCGTCTCCGGGGAGGATCAGCGCCACGGCTCGATGACCGTCGCGCCCGCCGGTGGCGCCGTCCCCATCGCCGCCAAGGCGGGCGGGGCCTCGTCCAGCGGGATCGCGGACGTCACCAGCAGGTCGGGGCGCAGGACGCCGCTGCGGACCAGCTCCAGCATCGGCGGGTAGCCGTGCGCGGCCATGCCGTGGCTGCCGAGGAGTTCCAGCTCCAGGGCTGTCGCGCGGGCCATCGGCACGGGTGTCGTGCCGGTCGGCGAGGGCAGCAGGCCGACCTGGACGTGCCGGCCGCGGCGGCGCAGGCCGTTCACGGAGGCGGCGCAGGTGGCGGGGGAACCGAGGGCGTCCAGGGAGAGATGGGCACCGCCGCCGGTGAGGTCACGGACCGCCGCCGCGGGGTCCGTGACGGCCGACGCGTCCAGGCACTGCGCCGCCCCGAACCTCCGCGCCAGATCCAGCGCCCGGGCCGACACGTCGACGGCCACGACCCGCGCGCCCGACGCCGCCGCGATCATCACCGCCGAGAGACCGACCCCGCCGCAGCCGTGCACCGCGACCCACTCCCCCGCAGCGACCCGGCCCTGCCGCACCACAGCCCGGTACGCCGTGGCGAACCGGCAGCCGAGGGAGGCCGCCGTCGCGAACGACAGGTCCTCAGGGATGGCCACGAGGTTGACGTCGGCGTGGTCCAGGGCCACGTACTGGGCGAAGGAGCCCCAGTGCGAGAAGCCGGGCTGGGTCTGCCGCTCGCACACCTGGTGGTCGCCCGCCGCGCAGGACGGGCAGGTGCCGCAGGCGCAGATGAACGGCACGGTGACCCGGTCGCCGGGCCGCCAGCGGGTCACCCGGCCGCCCACTGCCTCGACGACCCCGGCGAGTTCATGCCCCGGCACGTGCGGCAGCGCGATGTCCGGGTCATGGCCCTGCCAGCCGTGCCAGTCGCTGCGGCACAGCCCCGTGGCCTCGACCCGCACGACGACCCCGTGCTCCGCGGGCTCCGGATCGGCGACGTCCCGCACCTCGGCCGGCTCCCCGAACCGCTCGAACACCACGGCCCGCATGATCCACCCGCCTTCCGTTCGTGCCCGTGATCGCCGGTTGTCCTCACGCCCCGGGCAGTAAGCGTCCCGGGGAACGCTAGCCCGTCCGTGCGGGCCCCTGGGCCGCTGACCGGGGGCGTCGTGAACTGATACCCCCTAGGGGTACAGTGGGGTGTGCGGACCCCAAGGGTCCCCATTGCCCCACACACCTCGACGAGGAGTAACGAGATGACCGCCCAGACCGACACCACGGGCCCCGTCACCACCGTCTACAAGGTGAGCGGCATGAGCTGCGGACACTGCGAGGGCGCCGTTTCCGGCGAGATCTCCCAGATCTCCGGCGTCAGCTCGGTGACGGCCGTCGCCTCGACCGGCGAGGTCACCGTCGTCTCCGCCGCCCCGCTCGACGACGAGGCCGTACGCGCGGCCGTCGACGAGGCCGGTTTCGAGCTGGCCGGACGGGCCTGAAACACACAGGCCCAAGAACTTCGGACTGTCGGCCGGGCCTGAGACACCCCACCCCTGGCACTCGTACCGACGTGAGGGCCGTACGCCGCCGCCCCCGGCCCGTACGGCCCGCCCCGCTTCCCGGGCGCACCGCAACTCCTGGAGTACGGACATGACCAGCACCACCGCCAAGGCGCCGGCCGACCGCGAGCCGGCGCTCGCCGAGGTCGAGCTGCTCATCGGCGGGATGACCTGCGCCTCCTGCGCGGCCCGCGTCGAGAAGAAGCTCAACCGCATGGACGGCGTCACCGCCACGGTGAACTACGCGACGGAGAAGGCCCGGGTCACCTACCCCGCGGGCACCGAGGTCGCCGACCTGATCGCGACCGTGGTGAAGACCGGGTACACCGCCGAGGAGCCCGCGCCCGCGCGCGAGGAGGAGCCCGCCGACGGCACGCACGCCGCCGGGGAGGACCCCGAGCTGTCGGCCCTGCGCCGCCGCCTCGCCGTCTCCGCCGCCCTCGCCGTGCCGGTCATCCTGCTGGCCATGATCCCAGCGCTCCAGTTCGACAACTGGCAGTGGCTCTCGCTCACCCTCGCCGCCCCGGTCGTCGCCTGGGGCGGGCTGCCCTTCCATCGGGCGGCCTGGACGAACGTCCGGCACGGCGCCGCCACCATGGACACGCTGGTCTCCCTCGGCACGCTGGCCGCGTTCGGCTGGTCCCTGTGGGCCCTGTTCCTCGGCGACGCGGGCATGCCCGGCATGCGGCACCCCTTCGAGCTCACGGTCTCGCGCGGCGACGGCGCCTCCTCGATCTACCTGGAGGTCGCCTCCGGCGTCACGGCGTTCATCCTGCTGGGCCGCTACCTGGAGGCGCGCTCCAAGCGCCGTGCGGGAGCGGCCCTCAAGGCGCTGATGGAACTGGGCGCCAAGGAGGTGGCCGTCCTGCGGGACGGGCGTGAGGTGCGGATCCCGGCGCAGCGGCTGGCCGTCGGCGACCGGTTCGTCGTACGGCCGGGCGAGAAGGTCGCCACGGACGGCACGGTCGTGGAAGGCGCCTCCGCGGTGGACGCCTCCATGCTGACCGGCGAGTCCGTGCCGGTGGACGTGACGGCCGGGGACGCGGTCACCGGCGCGACCGTCAACGCGGGCGGGCGGCTCGTCGTCGAGGCCACCCGGATCGGCGCCGACACGCAGCTCGCGCGGATGGCGAAGCTGGTGGAGGACGCGCAGAACGGCAAGGCCGAGGTGCAGCGGCTCGCCGACCGGATCGCCGGCGTCTTCGTGCCGGTGGTCCTGCTGATCGCCGCCGCCACGGCCGGGGCCTGGCTGGGGATGACCGGTGACGGCGTCGCCGCGTTCACCGCCGCGGTCGCGGTCCTGATCATCGCCTGCCCGTGCGCCCTGGGCCTGGCCACCCCGACCGCGCTGATGGTCGGCACCGGCCGCGGCGCCCAGCTCGGCATCCTCATCAAGGGCCCGGAGGTCCTGGAGTCCACGCGCCGGATCGACACGGTCGTCCTGGACAAGACCGGCACGGTCACCACGGGCCGGATGACGCTCCAGGAGGTCCATGTCGCCGAGGGTGCCGACGAGAAGGAGGTGCTGCGGCTGGCGGGCGCCGTCGAGCACGCCTCCGAGCACCCCGTGGCCCGGGCGATCGCGCTGGGCGCCGCGGAGAGGGCCGGACAGCTCCCGGACGTCGAGGACTTCGAGAACGTCCCCGGCCGGGGCGTACGGGGGCGCGTGGAGGGCCGTGAGGTCGCCGTGGGGCGGCTCTTCGACGACGTACCGCCGGAGCTGGCCCGTGCGCGGGACGAGGCCGAACGGGACGGCCGTACGGCCGTCCTGGCCGGCTGGGACGGGACGGCGAAGGCCGTGCTGGCCGTGGCGGACGCGGTCAAGGAGACCAGCGCGGAGGCGGTGCGGGAGCTGCGCGCACTGGGGCTCACGCCGGTGCTGCTGACCGGGGACAACCGGGCGGTGGCCGATGCGGTGGCCGAGGCCGTCGGGATCGACCGGGTGATCGCGGAGGTCCTGCCCGAGGACAAGGTCGACGCCGTACGGCGGCTGCAGGCCGAGGGGCGGGTCGTCGCCATGGTGGGTGACGGCGTCAACGACGCGGCCGCGCTCGCCACCGCCGACCTGGGCCTGGCCATGGGTACCGGCACGGACGCGGCGATCGAGGCGGGCGATCTGACGCTGGTGCGCGGCGACCTGCGGGTGGCCGCGGACGCGATCCGGCTGTCCCGCCGGACGCTGGCCACGATCAAGGGCAACCTCGTGTGGGCCTTCGGCTACAACGTCGCCGCGCTGCCACTGGCCGCCGCGGGGCTGCTGAACCCGATGATCGCCGGGGCCGCGATGGCCTTCTCGTCGGTCTTCGTCGTCACGAACAGTCTCCGGCTCCGGACATTCCGGTGAAGTCCCCCGAATTCGCCCTAAGTTCACGGCGAACGTGATATGAGCCCCTCTGGAGTCCCGGGCCCGGCTCACATAAGCTCTTCACAAGGCTCGCGCATCATCCTTACGCTTGAGCCCCGGACGGCATATCCGGGCTCTTGCGTATCTACCGGACATACGCAAGAGACGCAGATCACAGTGATGTGAACGTAACCATCGAAGGGGTTCGAAGGTCTAAGTTGACGATGTCAGGGAGCGTCTTGGGGGGCGTCACCTGGCATCTGGAGATGTCTTGGGGGACTTCTCCAGAGATGCGTTGCCGGGGCACGTACACCGGGAAGCTTTGAGCGGCCCTCCCGGTCGTGCGTTGTCCCGGCAGACCGCACACCCGCAGTACGGCGAGTTTCGCTCGTTGTGCTCACAGCGATTCAGGCGCTGTCCTCACAGACGCCCGGCCGGATCCCGTGGGGGGAATCCGTACCGGGACTGGGAAGGCGCCCTGGTCGTCGGCCCGTGGGGGGACCGGCGACAGGGCGCCTTCTTTTCTTTGCCGCCACTCCGGTTTTGTCTGCCGCCACTGCGGCCTTCTCGCGCCGCAGGTAACGCAAGAGCCCCCGCACCCGCACGAGCGGATACGGGGGCCGAGCGGACTTGCGCCTCAGCGCTCCTCGACGGGCACGAAGTCGCGCTCGACGACGCCCGTGTAGATCTGGCGCGGGCGGCCGATGCGGGAGCCCGGCTCCTTGATCATCTCGTGCCACTGGGCGATCCAGCCCGGCAGCCGGCCGAGGGCGAACAGGACCGTGAACATCTCGGTCGGGAAGCCCATGGCCCGGTAGATCAGGCCGGTGTAGAAGTCGACGTTCGGGTAGAGGCTGCGCGAGACGAAGTAATCGTCGGAGAGCGCGTGCTCTTCCAGCTTCAGCGCGATGTCCAGCAGCTCGTCGGACTTGCCGAGGGCGGACAGCACGTCGTGCGCGGCGGCCTTGATGATCTTGGCGCGCGGGTCGAAGTTCTTGTAGACCCGGTGGCCGAAGCCCATCAGGCGGACGCCGTCCTCCTTGTTCTTCACCTTGCGGATGAAGGAGTCGACGTCACCGCCGGAGTCGCGGATGCCCTCCAGCATCTCCAGCACGGACTGGTTGGCGCCGCCGTGCAGCGGGCCCCACAGCGCGTTGATGCCGGCGGAGATCGAGGCGAACATGTTCGCCTGCGAGGAGCCGACCAGGCGGACCGTGGAGGTCGAACAGTTCTGCTCGTGGTCCGCGTGCAGGATCAGCAGCTTGTCGAGCGCGGAGACCACGGTGGGGTCGAGGTCGTACTCCTGCGCCGGAACCGAGAAGGTCATCCGGAGGAAGTTCTCGACGTAGCCGAGGTCGTTGCGCGGGTAGACGAACGGGTGGCCGATCGACTTCTTGTACGCGTACGCCGCGATCGTCGGGAGCTTGGCGAGCAGACGGATCGTGGAGAGGTTGCGCTGGCGCTCGTCGAACGGGTTGTGGCTGTCCTGGTAGAACGTGGACAGCGCCGAGACGACCGAGGACAGCATGGCCATCGGGTGGGCGTCGCGCGGGAAGCCCTTGTAGAAGTTCTTGACGTCCTCGTGCAGCAGGGTGTGCTGCGTGATGTCGTTCTTGAACGTCGAGAGCTCGTCGACGGTCGGCAGCTCGCCGTTGATCAGCAGGTAGGCGACCTCCAGGAAGGTGGAGCGCTCGGCCAGCTGCTCGATCGGGTAGCCGCGGTACCGCAGGATGCCCGCTTCGCCGTCCAGGTAGGTGACGGCGGATTTGTAGGCGGCGGTGTTGCCGTACCCGCTGTCCAGCGTCACCAGACCGGTCTGGGCGCGGAGCTTGCCGATGTCGAAGCCCTTGTCACCGACGGTGCTGTCGATCACCGGGTAGGTGTACTCGCCGTCGCCGTACCGCAGTACTACAGAGTTGTCGCTCACGTCATCCCTCACCGACGTTGTGCCTCTTCTTCGAGGTGCCCTGACTGTCTCTACCATCCCCCATGTGGCGCAGGAGAGTGCACTCGGGGTCGACCACTGGGCCTATCGGCGGCACTGAGTGCCGCCAACCTGTCCATCCTGCCCCCTCCAGCCCTCCCCAGGAAAGCACTGTGTGACCTTTCCGACTTGTTTGATCGATCATTTTTCTGCTCCAGGCCCATGGGGGCCGGCGCCGAGGCCCCGGGGCCAGGGCACGACGTTCCCCGGCAGCGCGTGAACGCGTCGGCGTCAGTGTGACCCCTCCGGGAGCCGGCCTCCGGACAGGCGGAAGTCCAGTGCCGTGCACCGCCGCCCCGCGGACACCGTACGGACCGCCTGGCCCAGGGCCTTGCGCGATCCGACCAGCACCACCAGCTTCTTCGCCCGGGTGACCGCCGTGTACAGCAGGTTGCGCTGGAGCATCATCCAGGCCCCGGTGGTGACCGGGATGACGACAGCGGGGTACTCACTGCCCTGGGAGCGGTGGATCGTCACCGCGTACGCGTGGGCGAGCTCGTCGAGTTCGTCGAACTCGTACGGCACCTCCTCGTCCTCGTCCGTCCGCACCGTCAGCCGCTGGTCGTCGAGGTTGAGGGAAGTGACCACCCCGACCGTGCCGTTGAAGACGCCGTTCTCGCCCTTCTCGTAGTTGTTGCGGATCTGCGTGACCTTGTCGCCGACGCGGAAGACACGGCCGCCGAACCGCTTCTCGGGGAGGTCGGGGCGGGCGGGTGTGACGGCCTGCTGGAGCAGGCCGTTGAGGGTGCCGGCCCCGGCCGGGCCGCGGTGCATGGGCGCCAGGACCTGCACGTCCCGGCGGGGGTCCAGCCCGAACTTGGCGGGGATCCGCCGCGCCGCCACGTCCACCGTGAGCCGCCCCGCCTCCTCCGTGTCGTCCTCGACGAAGAGGAAGAAGTCCTTCATGCCGTCGGTGAGGGGGTGTTGGCCGGCGTTGATCCGGTGCGCGTTCGTCACCACGCCTGACTGCTGGGCCTGGCGGAAGACCCGGGTGAGGCGGACGGCGGGGATCGGGCCCCCGTCGGCGAGGAGGTCGCGCAGCACCTCCCCCGCGCCGACGCTGGGCAGCTGGTCCACGTCCCCGACGAAGAGCAGATGCGCCCCCGGAGGGACGGCCTTCACCAGCTTGTTGGCGAGGAGGAGGTCCAGCATGGACGCCTCGTCGACCACCACCAGGTCGGCGTCGAGCGGGCGGTCCCGGTCGTAGGCCGCGTCGCCGCCGGGCTTCAGCTCCAGCAGGCGGTGGACCGTGGAGGCCTCGGCGCCGGTGAGCTCGGACAGGCGCTTGGCGGCCCGGCCGGTCGGGGCGGCGAGCACGACCTTCGCCCTCTTGGCGCGGGCCAGCTCCACGATGGAGCGGACCGTGAAGGACTTGCCGCAGCCGGGGCCGCCGGTGAGGACGGCGACCTTCTCCGTCAGGGCGAGCTTGACGGCGGCCTCCTGCTCGGGGGCGAGGTCGACGCCGGTGCGTGTTCTCAGCCAGCCGAGGGCCTTGTCCCAGGCCACCGCCCGGAAGCCCGGCATCCGGTCCTCCTCCGTGCGCAGGAGGCGCAGCAGCTGGGCGGAGAGGGAGAGTTCGGCGCGGTGGAAGGGCACGAGGTAGACCGCGGTGACGGGCTCGCCGCCGTCAGGGCCCGGGACCCTCTCCCGTACGACACCGGGCTCCTCGCCGTCCTCCGCGGGCTCGGCCAGCTCGGCGAGGCACTCGATGACCAGGCCCGTGTCGACCTGGAGGAGCTTGACCGCGTCCTTGATCAGCTGCTCCTCCGGGAGGAAACAGTGACCCTGGTCGGTGGACTGCGACAGCGCGTACTGCAGGCCCGCCTTGACGCGCTCCGGGCTGTCGTGCGGGATGCCGACGGACTGGGCGATCTTGTCGGCGGTGAGGAAGCCGATGCCCCAGACGTCGGCGGCGAGGCGGTAGGGCTGGTTCTTCACGACGGAGATGGACGCGTCGCCGTACTTCTTGTAGATCCGCACCGCGATGGACGTGGACACCTCGACCGTCTGGAGGAAGAGCATGACCTCCTTGATGGCCTTCTGTTCCTCCCAGGCGTCGGCGATCTTCTTCGTCCGCTTGGGCCCGAGACCGGGGACCTCGATGAGTCGCTTGGGCTCCTCCTCGATGATCTGGAGGGTGTCCAGCCCGAAGTGCTGCGTGATCCGGTCGGCGAAGACCGGGCCGATGCCCTTGACCAGGCCGGAGCCGAGGTAGCGGCGGATGCCCTGGACGGTGGCGGGCAGGACCGTCGTGTAGTTCTCCACGTGAAACTGCTTGCCGTACTGGGGATGCGAGCCCCAGCGGCCCTCCATGCGCAGGGATTCCCCGACCTGGGCGCCGAGCAGCGCGCCCACGACCGTGAGCAGATCGCCGCCGCCTCTGCCGGTGTCGACCCGGGCGACCGTGTAGCCGTTCTCCTCGTTGGCGTACGTGATCCGCTCGAGAACGCCTTCGAGCACGGCGAGTCGCCGTTCGCCGGCGGGGGGTCCCGTCTGGTTGGGCATGATCCGACCGTACCGCCGGGGTGTGACAGCGGGAGTGGCACCTGTGGTGCGGGCATGCGGCGCGCTGAGCACTGCACGCGGATCCGTATGTCATATCGCCCGATGGTGAGTTCGGCAGTACTTCGGTCCGGTACGGTCGTTGGGCCGGGTGTGATCAAGAACTACAGCCCCGTGACGGCGCGGACCGGCCGGACGAGCCGCCCGCGCTTCGTCATAGCCCTGGCGCCCCTGCTCCTGGGTGCCTCAGCCCTGTTGACCGGAAGCGCCGCGGGGGCCGTCTCCGTGGCGTTCGCGGGGGAGGTGCCGGTCACGGTCCACGCCGCTCGGGTGGCCGGGTCGGGTGTCTCTGCCTCTCCGGGCGCCTCCGGGCGTGGCGGGCTGCTGCCGGCGCTGGCCACGCGAGTGGAGCGGGCCACCGTGCAGGACGTCTGCGTGACCTCCACCGCTCAGCTGCCGGTCGTCGGCGCGGTGACGGCCGTCGTGCGGATCGAGCGCGCGTCGGCCACCGGGCTGACCGTGGAGACGGGCAAGACCACCGCCGGGTCGGTGAAGCTGTCCGGGGCCAGGTTCGGCACCCCGCAGAGGTCTTTGGACCGGCCCACGGGCCTGTTCACCGTCGGCGCGCAGAAGGTCAGCGGGAGCGGGGTGACCACGCAGCCGCATGCCTTCACGGCCGGGACGATCACCTCCGAGGGTGTGGCCATCGAGTTGCGCCAAGGCAAGGGCGACTGCGCGCCGGGAGCGGCCCGATGACGATCGCGGTTCGACCTGGAAGGTGGCCCGCGTGGCGTCAGGGCCGCCCTTTCGCGGCGGGGCTGCTGCTCGCCCTCGGCGGGCTGGAGCTGATCTTTGTCTCCTGGGTGGGGCTGGGGTTCCTGCGGTTCACCGGCACCGCGGGCGCGGCGTCGTGGACCCTGGGCGCCCTGTTCGTCGTCGCCGGTGTGACGACGTGGCACAACCCGGCGCTGCGCTACTTCTCCGGCGTCCTGGCCGCCGTCCTGTCCCTGGTCAGCCTGGTCGCCGCCAACCTCGGCGGCCTGCTTCTCGGCTTCCTGCTCACCGCCGTCGGCAGCGCCCTGGCCCTGGCCTGGATCCCCCAGCAGGCGCCCTCAGCCCAAGAGGAGGCGTGAGATGAGGCATTCCCCCGTGAACCCCGTCCGGGTCTACCAGTGCAGCGGCATCCACGACCCGGTCCTGCGCCGCGGCTACGAGGCATGCCGCCGCGCCACCCGCGCCAGGGGCGAGATCGAGTACGCCGTCTCGCTGCTGCTGCCGCCGCCGCTGCGGATCGCCACCTGGGCGTTGTACGGCGCCGGGGTGACGGTGGACTGTCTGGCGGACACGGCGCAGCCGTCGGACACGAAGGATGCCGGACGCGCCGAGCGGCTGGAGGCGTGGATCTCGGCCTTCGACGCCGACCTGCGCGACGGCCGCAGCTCCGACCCGGTACGGCAGGCGCTGATCCACACCATGCTCACGTGGAACCTGCCGCCGGGGTTCATGCACACCCAGTTCGAGCAGCTGCGCCTGGACGTCCAGGGGCGCCGGTTCGCCACGTGGCAGGAGTGGCGCCGCTACAACAGCCTGGTCACCACCCCGTTCGTGCTGCGCGCGGCCTCGCTGATGATGCGGGTCGCGGGCCTGTCGGCCGAACCCGAGGCGATCGCCTCGGGCGTACCGGAGGCGGCGGTGGCGTGGCAGACGGCAGCCGACGCCATCATCCTCACCGACGCCCTCGTCGACCTCTCCGAGGACCTGGACGACGGCCATGTGCCGCTGCCGCAGGAGGCCCTGGACGAGGCCGGCGTGCGCCGCGCGGACCTGCTGACCCGGCGCAGTACCCCGGCCTTCGAAGAACTGGTGCGCCGCCTGGCCGACCGGGCCCGCGGCTGGCTGGACCGGACACCGGTGCCTCCCGTGCTGCACCCGGCGGTCGGCGTCGCGCTCGGCGCTTACACAGACCTGTACCGGCTCCGTCTCAGGGCCGCCGCCGATGCCCCGGCCGCGCTGCTGCACCGGCGCCCGGCCCTGCCGCGAGGGGCCCGGCTGCGCGTGCTGCTGCCCGCCCGGGCGCGGGCCGCGGTGGCCTGGAGCCTGTTCCCGTTCCCCGTACGGCCCTGCCCGCCGCCGGAACCGGCCTGCCCGCCCGCAGGGCTCACCGGGGCCGGCGCAGTGCGCCCGCTCGCGGCCCGAGCGGGCTCTCTCGCCGCCGAGCGGCGACCGGTCGCCCCGCCGGCACCGCACCCGTCCGGCGCCCGCCCGCCCCTGCTGCCCGCCGGGTCCGTGCCGCGCCACGTCGCGATCGTGATGGACGGCAACGGCCGCTGGGCCACCGCCCAAGGCCTGCCGCGCACCGAGGGCCACCGGGCGGGCGCCGACGCACTGGTCGACGTCGTCCACGGCGCCCTGGAGATCGGCATCGAGTACCTGACCGTGTACGCGTTCTCCACCGAGAACTGGAAACGCCCGGCCGACGAACTGCACGCGCTGATGCACGAGATCCCCCGGCAGCTGCGCCGGATCACGGACGACGCCGAGCCGCTGGACGTCCGCGTGCGCTGGGCCGGACTGCGCTCGCGCCTGCCGGCCGACGTCATCGAGGCACTCGTCGAGGCGGAGCAAGGCAGCCGCGACCGCACCGGGCTCACCCTGACCGTGTGCCTCAACTACGGCGGCCGGGCCGAGATCACGGCAGCCGCCGCGCATCTCGCCCAAGAGGCGGTCGCCGGGCGGATCGACCCCGCCTCGGTCTCCGAGCACGCCTTCGCCCGTCACCTGCACGTCCCGGAACTACCCGACGTCGACCTGCTGCTGCGCACCGGAGGCGACCAGCGCACCTCCAACTTCCTGCCCTGGCAGGCCACCTACGCCGAGCTGCTGTTCCTCGACACCCCGTGGCCGGAGGTGGACCGCCGCGACCTCTGGGGCGCGATCGAGCAGTACGCCCGCCGCACGCGCCGCTATGGCTCCATCCCCCGTATCCCCGCCCAGGCGCGGCCCGCGGACAGGGCGTGATCCGACGGTTCGCCAGGGCCGGCGGTCAGGCCCGGAGTCACTCTTCGGACTGCCGCTCGTGCCGGTGGGTGCCGCGGGCCAGTTCCTGGAGCAGTTCGTGCTCGGTCTTGCCGACGTCCCGGGCCATCTTGCGCAGCAACAGGGCGCACAAGGCCGCCGCCCCGTCCATGAGGGCCTCGGTCGCCATGGGGTCCTCGCGCCGTCGTTCTGTCACGTAGGCCGTCAGCAGGTCGTTGCCGGAGACGTAGGCGGTCATGAACTCGATGCCGTTACGGAGACGGTCGTAGTCGCTGGTCATGGTCGAACCGTCCCATACGAGGGAAGTGATCGAGTCATCGCGGGGTGCTGCGGCGGGCGTAGGCGCGGGCCGCGCGGGCGCGGTCGCCGCAGCGGGTGGAGCACCAGTGGCGGCGGCCGTGGCGGAGCAGGTAGCGGTTGCAGGGCGGGGAGCCGCAGGCGGTGAGGCGTTCGGCGTCGGGGGACGTGAGCAGGTCGGCGGCGTCGGCGGCGAGCGTGGCCAGGGCCAGGTCGACGATCGCGGTGGTGGGGTGGGGGGCGGTGCGGTAGGGGCCGGTCTTGTCGTCCCACCGCAGCAGCGGGGCCGTGGGGACCCGGGTCATCGCGTCGTTGACGGCCGCCACGGCCGCGGGGAGGGCGGGCAGGCCTTCGGCGCGGGCGGCGAACAGCGACCTGATCTGTTCGCGCAGGGAGCGCAGTTGGGTCGCGCACATCTCCCGCATGTCGGCGTCGACCGGGGCGAGGCCGCGCTGGGTGAGCCAGTGGTTCGTCTGCGCGGGGGTGCCCAGGAGGTCGACCGTGTGCCCGCCGGGCAGGGCGATCGCGCTGTTGACGAGGGCGAGGGAGGGGTGTTCCTCCTCGCCCTGCGCGGGCGGCGGGGCGGGCTGGTCGATCACGGGCTCCTGCATACGTCTCATGGTACGGCTTGCGCGCATCCGTGAGAAGCAGCTACGGTCGCCTCACGGTTCGAACGCACCTATCCGTGAGGATTCTTTCATGTCTGCGCTTCCCGCGACGACCGCCCCCTTCCCCGTCCGCGTCTTCGGCGGCCCGACCGCCCTCTTCGAGTACGGCGGCCTGCGCTTCCTGACCGACCCGACCTTCGACGCTCCCGGCGACTACCCCGGTGACGGCCCGCCCCTGACCAAGACCGCGCCCTCCACCGTCAGCCCGGCCGACCTCGGCGACATCGACGTGGTGCTGCTCTCCCACGACGAGCACCCCGACAACCTCGACACCTCCGGCCGGGCCCTGCTCACCGGCATACCCCTCACCCTGACCACGCCCGGCGGCGGCGAGCGTCTGCGCGAGAGCCTGGGAGAGAAGGTCAGGGGCCTGGCCGACTGGGCGTCCGTCGAAGTGGAGCGCCCCGGCGGCGGCACGGTCACCGTGACCGGCGTCCCGGCCGTGCACGGCCCCGGCCCCCGCGAGGAGGTCGAGCCGATCGCCGGCCAGGTCGTCGGCTTCGTCCTGACCGGCGAGGGACTGCCCACCGTCTACGTCAGCGGCGACAACGCCTCACTCGACGCGGTCCGCGAGATCGCCCGCCGGTTCGGGCCCGTCGACACCGCCGTGCTCTTCGCGGGCGCCCCCCGCTTCGCCGGCCTCTTCGACAACCAGGTCATCGTCCTGGACAGCGCCATGGCCGCCGAGGCCACGCGGATCCTCGGTGCCCGCCGGGTCGTGCCCGTCCACTACGACAGCTGGGCCCACTTCACCGAGGGGCGCGACGCGTTGGAGGCCGCCTTCGCCGCCGCCGGGCTCGCCGACCGGCTGGACTGGGGCAAGGGCGCCTGACCTGCCGTCACTTCCTCCAGAACAGGTGATGGACCACCCCGCTGGGGCTCGGCACCACATCGCAGTGGAAGCGGTCGAACAGCTCCTCCGGGGACTCCCAGAGCCGTGAGCCGGACCCGATGACCACGTCGGGCGAGACCGCCACGTGCAGCGTGTCGACCAGGTCGGCGTCGAGGAACTCCCGGATGGTGGCCGCCCCGCCGCCGAGCCGGACATCCTTGCCGCCGGCCGCCTCGCGCGCCCGCTCCAGGACGTCGGCCGGGTCCCCGCCGACGAAGTGGAACGTGGTGTCGGACAGCGTGAACGACGGGCGCTCGTGGTGGGTCATGACGAACACGGGCGTGTGGAACGGGGGTTCGTCACCCCACCAGCCCTTCCACTCGTGGTCCTGCCACGGCCCGCGATGGGGGCTGAACTTGTTGCGGCCCATGATCTCGGCGCCGATGTTGTTGGCGAAGTCGCGCGTCAAGTAGTCGTCGAGACCGCGGCTCCCGCCGGGGTCGGTGCGGTTGGGCCAGCTCGCCGTGGCACCGGCCCAGGCGAACATCTGCCCCGGGTCGGCGTGCCCGAAGGGCCGCTCCAAGCTCTGGTGCTCACCGGCACCGAATCCGTCACTCGAGACGTTGAAGTTCTGCACGCGCAGTAGCTGCGGCTGAGGCACGGCGCTCCTCCTGTGGTGGGCGATGCCTGTGGTCGTCGAGGGATGGACCGCCCGGGGCGGCGAAACTCATCGGCGGCCCGGAGATCTCCCTCCCGGCCCGCCGGGGCCCCGCCCTCACCCGGCCTGCGCGACCACGTGCTCGATCACCTGCTGGAAGTCCTCGGTCGGCGAGAACTCCACGAACTCGCTGTCCTCCAGGGCGACCGGGACATGGCCGGGGCCCCAGTAGTACGCCTGGCCCGCCTCGTACTCCTCCTCCTCGCCGGAGGCCGTGCGCATCCTGATCCGGCCCTTCAGCAGATAGCCCCAGTGGGGGACCTGGCACGCGTCGTCGGGCAGGCCCTTGAGGGCCGGGCCCATGTCCGTGCCCTGGGGCAGGCTGATGTAGCCCACCGACATGCCGCCCCCGATCGGCATGAGGCGCAGTTCCACGCCGTTGCCCTCGATGGCCACGGGCACGTCGTTCCGAGTCGCCGCCGTCATGTCTCCTCCGCTCCGGCCCGCCCGGGCCTCGCGACAACGGATCTCCTCCCTCCACCCTGAACCGCCACGGAGCGGCCCGCGACATCACGATCCGGTCAAGAGGTCCCCTCGGGGTCTTGATTTACCGGCGTGTAATCGATTCCATCCACCCGTCGATGTAATCGATTCCACGAGGAGGTGGAGCGGCGGTGGCCAGCATCAAGGACGTCGCTGCCGAGGCCGGCGTATCCGTCGCCACGGTCTCGCGCGTCCTGAACGACCACCCGTCGGTCAGCGCCGACGCACGCACCCGCGTGCTGGCCGCCGTCGAGTCCCTGGGCTACCGCCCGAACGCCGTCGCCCGCTCCCTGCGCACCGACCAGACCCACACCCTCGGCCTGGTCATCAGCGACGTACTGAACCCCTACTTCACCGAACTGGCCCGCTCCGTCGAGGAGGAGGCCCGCGCGCTCGGCTACAGCGTCATCATCGGCAACGCCGACGAGCGGCCCGACCTCCAGGACCACCACGTCCGCAACCTGCTGGACCGGCGGATCGACGGGCTGCTCGTCTCCCCGACGGACGGCGGCTCGCCGCTGATGCTGGACGCGGTCCGGGCCGGGACGCCCATGGTGTTCGTGGACCGGTGGATCCCGGGCGTGGACGTGCCGGTGGTCCGGGCGGACGGACAGGCCGCCGTCCGGGACCTCGTGGCGCATCTGCACGGGCTCGGGCACCGGCGGGTCGCGATCATCGCGGGCCCGGCGGCGACCACGACCGGACGCGAGCGCGTGGAGGCCTTCCGGGAGGCCCTCCAGGAGTACGGGCTCGGCCTGCCCGACGCCTACATAGGGCAGGGCGACTTCCAGGCCGAGAGCGGGCGCCGGGTCACCGAGGGGTTCCTCGACCTGGCCGAGCCGCCCGAGGTCGTCTTCGCGGCCGACAACCTGATGGCGCTCGGCGCGCTGGACGCCGTACGCGCGCGTGGTCTGCGCGTGCCGGACGACATCGCGCTGGCCGCGTTCGACGACATCCCCTGGTTCGTGCACACCGATCCGCCGATCACGGCGATCGCCCAGCCGACCGGTGAGCTGGGGCGGGCCGCCGTGCGCGCGCTGGTCGACCGGATCGAGGGGCGGCCCGGCGAGTCCGTCACCCTCCCCGCCCGGCTCGTCGTACGCCGCTCGTGCGGCGAGCCGTATCCGGCCTCCCCGGAGCCGGACTCTGCACAGGCCCCCGCTGTGCAGCCCCCCGCAGAGAACAGGAGCCATTCGTGAGCAACGCGGACGAGTTGCTGCGCATCGAGGGCATACGCAAGACCTTCCCGGGTGTGGTCGCGCTGGACGGCGTGGACTTCGACCTGCGCCGGGGCGAGGTGCATGTGCTGCTCGGTGAGAACGGCGCGGGCAAGAGCACCCTCATCAAGATGCTCTCCGGCGCCTACACTCCCGACGCCGGGCGGATCCTGGTCGGCGGCGAGGAGGTGCGCATCCACGGTGCGCAGGACTCCGAGCGGCTCGGGATCGCCACCATCTACCAGGAGTTCAACCTCGTTCCGGATCTGACGGTCGCCGAGAACCTCTTCCTGGGGCGGCAGCCGCGCCGGTTCGGGGTGATCGACCGGAAGCGGATGGAGGCCGACGCCGAGGCGCTCCTCGCGCGCGTGGGCGTGAAGGTGTCGCCCCGCGCGCGGGTGCGCGAACTCGGTATCGCGCGGCTGCAGATGGTCGAGATCGCCAAGGCCCTCAGCCTGGACGCGCGGGTGCTCATCATGGACGAGCCGACCGCCGTGCTCACCTCCGAGGAGGTCGACAAGCTCTTCGCGATCGTGCGCACGCTGCGCGAGGACGGCGTCGGAATCGTCTTCATCACGCACCACCTGGAGGAGATCGCCGCCCTGGGTGACCGGGTGACGGTCCTCCGGGACGGCAGGAGCGTCGGGCAGGTGCCCGCCGCCACGCCCGAGGACGAACTCGTCCGGCTCATGGTGGGGCGCTCGATCGAGCAGCAGTATCCGCGCGAACGGGCCGAGCGCGGCCCCGCGTTGCTGTCCGTCGAGGGACTCACCCGCGACGGTGTCTTCCACGACGTCAGCTTCGAGGTGCACGCCGGTGAGGTGGTCGGCATCGCGGGCCTGGTCGGCGCCGGCCGTACGGAGGTCGTACGGGCCGTGTTCGGGGCGGACCCGTACGACAAGGGGGCCGTGAAGGTCGCCGGTTCCGCGATCCGCAAGGACGACGTCAACGCGGCGATGACCGCGGGCATCGGGCTCATCCCCGAGGACCGCAAGGGCCAGGGCCTGGTGCTGGACGCGTCGGTCGAGGAGAACCTCGGTCTGGTGACGCTGCGCTCGGCCACGCGGGCGGGGCTCGTCGACCTCAAGGGGCAGCGCGAGGCCGCCGAGCGGATCGCGGGGCAGCTCGGGGTACGGATGGCCGGACTCGGCCAGCACGTGCGCACGCTCTCCGGCGGCAACCAGCAGAAGGTCGTCATCGGCAAGTGGCTGCTCGCCGACACCAAGGTGCTGATCCTCGACGAGCCGACGCGCGGCATCGACGTCGGCGCCAAGGTCGAGATCTACCAGCTGGTCAACGAACTCACCGCCGCCGGCGCGGCCGTCCTGATGATCTCCAGCGATCTGCCCGAGGTGCTCGGCATGAGCGACCGGGTGCTGGTGATGGCGCAGGGCCGGATCGCCGGCGAACTCTCCGCCGACGAGGCGACCCAGGACGCCGTGATGGCACTCGCCGTCAGCACTCCGACCACCACGAGCACAAGCACGACCACGACCGGAACGGAGGCCTCCCGTGGCCACTGACACGCTCAAGAGCACGACGGGCGCGAGTGCCGCCTCGGGCGGCCTGCGCCGTCTCCTGCTCGACAACGGCGCGCTCACCGCGCTCATCGTCCTCGTCGTCGCGATGTCGGCGCTGTCCGGCGACTTCCTGACGACGGACAACCTCCTGAACGTCGGCATCCAGGCGGCCGTCACCGCCATCCTCGCCTTCGGCGTCACCTTCGTGATCGTCTCGGCGGGCATCGACCTGTCGGTCGGCTCGGTCGCCGCGCTCTCGGCCACGGTCCTCGCCTGGAGCGCCACCTCGGCGGGCGTCCCCGTGTTCCTCGCCGTCCTGCTCGCCATAGCGACCGGTATCGCGTGCGGCCTGGTCAACGGCATCCTGATCTCCTACGGCAAGCTGCCGCCGTTCATCGCGACGCTGGCGATGCTGTCCGCGGCCCGCGGCCTGTCCCTCGTCATCTCCGAGGGCACCCCGATCGCCTTCCCCGACTCCGTCTCCCGCCTCGGGGACACGCTCGGCGGCTGGCTGCCGGTGCCGTTGCTCGTCATGGTCGTGATGGGCCTGATCGCCGCGTTCGTGCTCGGCCGGACGTACATCGGCCGCTCGATGTACGCGATCGGCGGCAACGAGGAGGCCGCGCGGCTGTCCGGCCTGCGCGTGAAGAAGCAGAAGCTCGCGATCTACGCCTTCTCGGGCGTCTTCGCCGCCGTCGCCGGTGTCGTCCTCGCCGCCCGCCTCTCCTCCGCGCAGCCGCAGGCCGCCGACGGCTACGAGCTGGACGCGATCGCCGCGGTCGTCATCGGCGGGGCGTCCCTCGCGGGCGGTACGGGCAAGGCGTCCGGCACGCTGATCGGCGCACTGATCCTTGCCGTGCTGCGCAACGGGCTGAACCTGCTGAACGTGTCCGCGTTCTGGCAGCAGGTCGTCATCGGCGTCGTCATCGCGCTGGCCGTGCTGTTCGACACCGCGCGCCGCAAGGCCGGGGTGACACCGGTCGCGGGCGGCGCGGGCGGCGGCAAGGGCAAGCAGGCGACGACCTACGCGCTCGCGGCCGTCGTCACCGTCGCGATCGTCGGCGCCACGTCCTTCCTGCACAACGGCTCCTCCTCGGCGAGCACCCCGAAGATGGGCCTGTCGCTGTCCACCCTCAACAACCCCTTCTTCGTGCAGATCCGGGCGGGCGCCCAGGCCGAAGCGAAAAAGCTGGGCGTGGACCTGACCGTCACGGACGCGCAGAACGACGCCTCCCAGCAGGCCAACCAGCTCCAGAACTTCACCACGTCCGGACTCGGCGCGATCATCGTCAACCCGGTCGACTCGGACGCGGCGAGCAACTCGGTGCAGGCCGCCGACAAGGCGAAGATCCCGGTCATCGCCGTCGACCGCGTCGTCAACGACGCGAAGACGGCCACCCTGGTCGCCTCCGACAACGTCGCCGGTGGTGAACTCGCCGCGAAGAGCATCGCCGACAAGCTGGGCGGCAAGGGCAAGATCGTGATCCTCCAGGGCCAGGCGGGCACCTCCGCCGCCCGTGAGCGCGCCCAGGGCTTCGCGAACGGCCTCAAGGCCTACCCGGGCATCCGGGTCGTCGCCCAGCAGCCCGCGGACTTCGACCGCACCAAGGGCCTCGACGTGATGTCGAACCTGCTCCAGGCCCACCCGGACGTCCAGGGCGTCATCGCCGCCAACGACGAGATGGCGCTCGGCGCGATCAAGGCGCTGGGCTCCAAGGCCGGCAAGTCGGTCTCGGTGGTCGGCTTCGACGGCACGCCTGACGGGCTGAAGGCGGTCGAGGGCGGCACGCTGTACGCGTCCGTGGCGCAGCAGCCGTCCCAGCTCGGGAAGATCGCCGTGGACAACGCGCTGAAGGCGCTCCAGGGGAAGAAGGTCGAGGAGACGGTGAAGGTGCCGGTGAAGGTGGTCACGAAGGAGAACGTGGCCGGGTTCAGCGGCTGACATCGGGGAACGGCGGGCGGTCACCCACGGTGGCCGCCCGCCCATGTCACTCATGTGGGGAGACGACTCATGTACGACTACGACCTCCTGGTCGTGGGGTCGGCCAACGCCGACCTGGTGATCGGTGTCGAGCGCCGGCCCGGTGCCGGCGAGACCGTGCTCGGCTCCGACCTGGCCGTCCACCCGGGCGGCAAGGGCGCGAACCAGGCGGTCGCGGCCGCCCGGCTCGGAGCCCGTACGGCTCTGCTGGCCCGGGTCGGCGACGACGCGTACGGCCGGCTGCTGCTCGACTCGCAGCGCTCGGCCGGCGTGGACACGGTGGGTGTCCTGGTGGGCGGCGCGCCGACCGGCGTCGCGCTGATCACGGTCGACCCGTCCGGGGACAACAGCATCGTGGTCTCGCCGGGCGCGAACGGCCGGCTGACCCCGGAGGACGTCGGCGCCGCCGGGAGCCTCTTCCACGCCTCCCGGGTGGTCTCGGCGCAGCTGGAGATCCCGCTGGAGACGGTGGTGGAGGTCGTACGGAACCTGGCGCCGGGGAGCCGTTTCGTGCTGAATCCCTCGCCGCCGCGTCCCCTTCCCCGGGAGGTGCTGGCGGCGTGCGACCCGCTGATCGTCAACGAGCACGAGGCGAAGGTGATCCTGGGTTCGGCCGCCGTGGGGGACAGCCCGGAGGACTGGGCGCGGATCCTGCTCGCGAAGGGCCCGCGGTCGGTGGTCGTGACGCTGGGCGGGGAGGGAGCGCTGGTCGCCTCGGCGGAGGGTGTCTCCCGGGTGCCGTCCGTGAAGGTGAGCGCCGTGGACACGACCGGCGCGGGTGACGCTTTCACCGCCGCGCTGGCCTTCCGGCTGGGGGCGGGTGAGTCCCTCGCGGAGGCGGCCGCGTACGCGGCGCGGGTCGGGGCGGTGACCGTGACGAAGGAGGGCGCGCAGGCGTCCTTCCCGACGGCGGCGGAGGTCGCCGCACTGTGAAGCGGAACGGGATACTGAACCGCCATCTCGCCGGTGCGCTGGCCGAGCTGGGCCACGGGGACGGAGTGCTGGTGTGCGACGCGGGCATGCCCATTCCCGACGGCCCCCGGGTGGTGGACCTCGCCTTCCGGGCCGGGGTGCCGGCGTTCGCCGAGGTGCTGGAGGGGCTGCTGGCGGAGCTGGTCGTCGAGGGAGCGACGGCGGCGACGGAGGTACGGGAAGCGAACCAGGAGGCTTCGGACCTCCTGGACGGGCACTTCCCGTCGCTGGACCTGGTGTCGCACGAGCGGCTCAAGGAGCTGTCGGCCGGGGCCCGGCTGATCGTCCGCACGGGCGAGGCACGGCCGTACGCGAACGTGCTGCTGAGGTGCGGCGTCTTCTTCTGAGGCTTCCTCTTATGAGGCTGTTTCTGAGGCTGCTTCTGAGGCTGCTTCTGAGCTTCTTCAAGGGGGCCCGGTCTGTCGACCGGGCCCCCTCGGCTTTCCCCTCCCGTCAGAACCCCCGCGATCCCCCCAGATCCCCTCCCAGAAAGTCCTGACGCCATGTACGACCCGCGGAGGACAGAAAGGGTTGCACGGCCGGACAAGATTTTCTTGCCGGATTCTTACCGGATCCTTGGGAAGATCACCGCGCCGGCCGGGTCAGCACACGGGTGAGGCCGCCGCCGTCCTCCTCGACGTCCCTGACGTGCCTGAACCCGATCCTGCCGAGCAGGCGCAGCGAGGCCTCGTTCTGCGCGGCGACGGTGGCGTGCACCTCGGTCAGCCCGAGCACGTCGAAGCCGTAGCCCACGAGCGCCTCCGCCAGCTCCGTCCCGAGGCCGCTCCCCCAGACCTCCGGGGCGAGGGCGTAGACGATCTCGTGACCGTCGACCGCGTCCGTCCGCTTGATCTCCGCGTGCCCGACCAGTCGCCCGCCGCGCCGGACCGCCCACACGTCGAACAGGTCCTCGGCGTAGACCTTGGTGAAGATCCGCCCGAACAGGGCCCGGTCGTCCGCCTCGGCAGCGGGGCCGTCCCCCATCCACCGGGAGACCCTGGTGTCCTGGAACAGGGCGACGAAGTCCTCCTCGTCCTTCGGGGTGTAGGCGTCGAGGAGCAGGCGGTCGGTGCGCAGGGTCGCAGGCATGGGACGTGACGCTAGCCATGCGGACAGGGAGGTTCAACACACTTTCCGCGAGATCGTCACGGGGTGCGGAAGCCGCGGAACGTCACGTGCTTCCGGCTGGTGAAGCCGAGTCGTTCGTAGAGGGCGATCGCTTCGGTGTTCGTCTCGGCCACGTGCAGGAAGGGGCGTCGGCCTTGGGCCAGGACGCGGGTGACGAGGGCGGTGACCAGGCGGTTGGCGTGGCCTCGCCCGCGTGCCTCGGGGGCCGTGCAGACGGCGCTGATCTCGGTCCATCCCGGCGGCCGGAGCCGCTCGCCCGCCATGGCGACCAGCGCGCCGCCTTCGCGGACGCCGAGGTAGGTGCCGAGGTCCCGGGTCCGCGGCCAGAACGGCCCGGGGCGGGTTCGTGCGGCCAGGTCGAGCATCTCGGGCACATCGGCTTCGCCGAGTTCGACCACGTCGGGGCCGGTCGCGGGATGTGTCCGAGCGGGCCGGCCGCCGGCGGGCCAGATCATCTGGCGGCCTTCGAGGACGAAGACCGGCTCCCAGTCCGGCGGTGGGGTCGCCGGGCAGCTGAACATGTCGGCGAACGCGTCCCGGCCGAGGAGCCGTGCGAGATCGGCCCAGTCCGCCGCGTCGGCTTCGGCGGGAACCGCCGAGAAGGTCGCGACCTGCGGCAGATAGGTGGCGGCCCGGCCGGCCCGGCGACCGAGCTCCGCGTGGCGGCCTCGCAGCGACTCGCCCACCGGGTCGTCGAGTGCCGTGGTGTCACCGCTGTCGCCGTTCGTCATCGTGAACCAGGCTACCTTTCAGTTCGTCGGGAGTTCGGGGCGCAGGGCCCGTCTCGCCGGACCGACACCGTAAGGGAGTTGAACGTGGACGCGCAGGACACCGCCAGGCGACTGCGGTTGATCGGCGACGAGATGGCGGAGCGGTTCTACGAGCGGGCCGATGTCGTGCGGACGCTGCTGGTGACGCTGCTGGCCGGGCAGCACTCGCTGGTGCTCGGGCCGCCCGGGACGGCGAAGTCCGAGATGGCGCGGGAGCTCACGGGCCGGATCGAGGGCGCGGCCTACTGGGAGATCCTGCTGTCGAAGTTCACCGCGCCGACGAGGATGTTCGGCCCCATCGACGTCGCCGCGCTGGCCCGGGGCGAGTACCGCCAGGTCTACGACGGCCGCGCCACCACCGCGCACGTCGCGTTCATCGACGAGATCTTCAAATGCTCCACCGCGGCGCTGAACGAGACGCTGGGCTATCTCAACGAGCGGATCTACCACCCCGAGAACGGCGGCGAGCCGATCCGCTGCCCGCTCATCGGTGCCATCACGGCGAGCAACGAACTGCCGAGTGAGGACGACGCGGCGGCGATCTACGACCGGCTGCTGGTGCGGATCGAGGTCGGCTACCTGGAGAACCCCTCGAACTTCGCCGCGCTCGTACGGTCCGCCGTCCGGCGGCCGGCGGCACCGGCCAGGACCACCGTCGAACTGGCCGCGTTGCAGCACGCGGTGTACGAAGCCGTCCCGGCCGTGGACGTCCCGGACGCGATCGTCGACGCGGTGTGCACGCTGCGCGCCGCCCTGCGCCGCAAGGAACTCGTCGCCTCCGACCGCCGCTGGCGGCAGTCGGTGGGGCTGCTCCAGGCCTCCGCCTACCTCGACGGCCGCCCGGCGGTCGACGAGACGGACCTGTCGCTGCTGACGCACGTGCTGTGGGACTCCCCCGCCGACCGCCCCACCGTCGAGCGCGAGGTGCTGCACCTGGTCAACCCCGACGCCAAGGAGGCGCTCGACCTGGCCGACACCATCGACGAACTGGAGGCGCAGCTCGACGCCATGGCCGGGCAGTCCCGCGAGGCGCTGAGCGACTGGGTCATCAAGAAGGCCCACAACAGGCTCGCCACGGCGGGCAAGCGGCTGGAGAAGCTCCGCGAGGAGGCCGTGGCAGCGGGCCGCTCCACCGCCGCCATCGACCGGGTCACCGACCGCCAGCGCGCCGTCCGCGCCCGGGTTCTCACCGAGGCCCTCGGGGTGGACGCGAGCATGGTGCAGGCGCAGCTCTGAATCCGGGAGTGAGTGACGGGTGACCGTGGACGGGGCTTCTGGCGGGCCGGAGGAGCTGAACGAGGTGGACGGGCTGGACGGGCCTGACGAGGTCGGCGGGCCGAAGGAGCCGGACGGGCCGGACAAGGTGGGCGGGCCGGACGGGCCGGAGGACCTGGGCGGGCCTGAAGAGTTGGGCGGGCCTGAAGAGTTGGGCGGGCCGGATGAACTGGCGAGCCTGGCCGGGAAGTGGATGGGGCTGTCCTCCGCCGTGCCCGGGCGGCACACCGCGGTCGTGGTCGCGGACCGGTTCGACCGGATGACCTGGCGCGACACCTACGAGCAGTCGGCCGCACTGCGCGAGCTGGCCGAGGAGCTCGACGTGCGCCACGCCCACGCCACCGACCTGCTGACGGATGTGTTCCTGGCCGCCTACAAGGCCGCCCCGCAGTTGCGCGAGCCCGTGGAGATGGCTCCCTCCCGGCTGGCCGACCACCAAGTCGTGACCGCGCTGGTGGAGTCACCGGGTTTCACCGAGCTGCGCCGGGAGACGGCCGGTGACCCCTACGCCGCCGCCATGGCCGTACTCGCCCAGGCCACCGCGCTGCGGGGGTTGCTGGAGCGCACCCAGGAGGCCCGGGAACGGGCAGGGCAGGCGGAACAGGGACGGCAGGCCGCCGAAGACGCGGCGACCGCCGTGGCCGAGGCACTGCGGCAGGCCGCCGAGGAGGCCGGGCAGGACGGCAGCGTGCCCGCTCCGGCCGCCGACGCCGTACGGCAGGCGGTCGAGACCGCCCAAGCCGCCGAGACCGCCGCGCGGCAGGCCGCCCGGGACGCCGCGCGGGCCCTCGGGGTGGCGGCCCCCGGCGTCCGGGCGGGTGCGCGGAGCGCGGCGGCGACGGCCGCGCAGGCCGTGCGGCAGGAGTCCGCGCTGCTGCGGGCGTGGGGCGTCGGCCCCGGTGAGCTGGAGCGGATGCCGTTCGACGAGCGCGCCCGGCTCGCCGAGCGGTTGCGCACCGGCCGGCTCGCGCGGTGGGCCGAGCTGATCGGCCGCTTCCGGCAGATGGCCAGGGGAGAGCGCGCCCGCAAGGTGGAGAACGCCACCGGGGAGCTGGTCGGTGTGACGCTCGGCGACGACCTCTCCCGGGTCATCCCCTCGGAGCTGGCAGGCCTCGGTGTGCCCGAGCTGCGTGCGGTGTTCGCCGTGCGGTACGCCGCCGGGGAGCTGATGCTCTACGACAGTCAGGGGGAGCAGTCCACCGGCCAGGGCGCGATCATCGCGTGCGTGGACACCTCGCACTCGATGTACGAGGCCGGGCCCGGCGGGATCACGCGGGAGGCGTGGGCCAAGGGGTGCGCCCTGGCGCTGCTGGACCAGGCGCGCGAGGCGGGGCGCGATTTCGTCGGCATCCTGTTCTCCGCCCCCGGCCGGCTCCAGGTCTTCCGCTTCCCGGCCGGCCGGTCCGCTGGCACGGACCGGGTCGTCGACTTCGCGGAGACCTTCCTCGGCGGCGGCACCAGCTACCAGACGCCGCTGTCGGCGGCCGGCGAGCTGCTGGAGGAGGAGTTCGGCGACACGGCCCGCAGGCGCGGCGACATCGTGATGATCACCGATGACGACTGCGGCGTCACGGAGGAGTGGATGCGCGGCTGGAACGACGCCAAGCGCCGGCTCGGCTTCCGGGTGTTCGGCGTGGTCGTCGGCGCCCCGCGCGTCGGCGAGGCCGGCTCGGTGCTGGAGGCGCTGTGCGACAACCTCCGCTCCGTCGAGGACCTCACCGACGTACACGCGGCCGCCGACCTGTTCCGCGTGATCTGACGCGCCGGGAGCGCGTACGGGGCCGGGCCGTCGTCCGTTCCTCCGGCCCTGCGAGGCAGCCGAGCGCCGGCGCCCGGGCCCGGTCAGGTGCCCCGGACCGGCGCCCCGCGCCCCGTCACGCCGATTCGTTCAGCAGCCGGTTCAGGTGCTCGTGGCCCGCCTTCAGCAGGCCGGGCAGTTCGGGGACCGATTCGTACCAGCGCTTCTCGTACTCCCAGCACAGCCAGCCGTCCCAGCCGTGCCGGGAGAGCACCTCCACGCACTCGGCCAGCGGCAGGACGCCCGCGCCGAGCGGCAACGGGGTCGTGTCCTCGGCGGAGGCGATGTCCTTGACCTGGACGTAGCCGAGGTGCGGGGAGAGCGCCGCGTAAGTCTCCGAGGGCTGTTCGCCGCCCAGCCAGGTGTGCATCACGTCCCACAGCGCGCCGACCTGGCGGTGGCCGACCAGCCCGAGGACGCGCATCGCGTCGGCGGCGGTGCGGTGCGAGTCGTGGGTCTCCAGGAGGATGCGGACGCCCAGGTCGTTCGCGTACTCGGCGGCCGTGCCCAGCCGCCGGGCGGCCGTCGCGTCGGCCTCCTCGGGGGTCTGGACGTCCAGGTCGCCGCCGGGGAAGACCCGGATGTACGGGGCGCCGAGGTCGCGGGCCAGGTCGAGGAGGGAGCGGATCTCGGCCAGGACGGGTTCGTCGTCGCCCGGCGCGGCGACGCGCGCGTAGCCCGCCAGGCCCAGGAGCTCTACGCCCGACCCCTTGAACTCTGCCGCGACATCGGCCCGTTCGGCGGAGCCGAGGCCGGGGTGGACCGGTTCCTCGGGGTGGGCGCGCAGCTCCACACCGTGGTAGCCGTGCACGGTCGCGAGCCGCAGGACGTCGGGCAGGGGCAGGCCGGGGACACCGAGGGTGGAGAACGCCAGCTTCATGTGGACGGACCCTACCCGGCACCCCTGCCGGCGACTCCCCTTCGTCACTCGGGTGTTGCGTGAAGATCCAGTCGCCAGTCCTGGCCGACCAGGTCCTGGCCGAAGGAGCGGTGCGGTTTCTCCGCGACCAGCACGAAGCCGTGGCGCTGGTAGATGCGGCGGGCCGCGGTGAGGATGTCGTTGGTCCACAGGACGACCTCGCGGTAACCGGCCTCGCGCGCGAAGGCGACGACGGCCCCGACCAGCCGGTCCCCGATGCCCAGGCCGCGCGCGTCCGGCTCGACGAGCAGCAGCCGGAGCCGGGCGGCCCCCGGCGCGTCGTCCCGTACGACCATGACGCACCCCACCGGCCGGCCGTCCAGCTCGGCGATCCACGTCCGCTCCAGATGCGGGTCGTGGTCCTCGGCGTAGTCGGCGACGATCCGGGCGACCAGGCCCTCGTAGTCGAGGTTGAAGCCGTACTCGGCGGCGTACAGCGCGGCGTTGCGCTGCACGATCCAGCCGAGGTCGCCGGGGGCGGGCTCGCGCAGGACGACGTCCTCGGGGCGTGGCGCCCGGCCCTCGCCCAGGATCGTCCGGACGGTCCGCATCGCCTCCGCCAGCCGCGGCCGGTCCTCGGCGCGCACGGTGTCCAGGAGCGCTCCGACCGTCTCGCGCGCCCGCTCATCGAGGAGCGCGGCGGCTTCCCGGCCGCGTTCGGTGAGGGTGACGCTGCGGCGGCGCGGATCCGTCTCGGACGGTCCGCGCTCGACCAGCCCGTCCTCCTCGAACTTGTTCAGGATGCGGCTCAGGTACCCGGCGTCCAGGTGCAGCTGGGTCCGCAGGTCGGCGGCGTCCGTACGCGGCGCGTGCGCGAGTTCGTAGAGCACGCGGGACTCGGTGAGGGTGTAGGGCGCGTAGAGGTGACGGCCGTAGTCGAGCGCGCCGATGACGTTCGTGTAGAAGCGGTTGAAGGAGCGGATGTCCTGGACGGTCATGACCACGACCCCCGATGCTTGACTCAGTCAGAGATTCCCGTGGGTCGAGCCTAGACGTCCAGGACGGCCGGGGCTAGACAGCGTGACGGCCGATGAGTTTCTGCGTGATCCGCAGTCACAGATCATGGGTGGTGGGCCGCAGCCGCGAGCGTGGCGGAAGCGTGCACCGACTGAATCCGCTGAGAACCGGACACGAGACACCGAGGAACCTTAGATGCGCACCCTGATCAGCACCGCTTTCATCTCGCTCGACGGCGTCATGGAGGCCCCGGGCGGCGAGCCCGGTTACCGGAACTCCGGGTGGACCTTCAAGGACGTCGAGTTCCTCCCCGAGGCATACGAGATCAAGGGCCGGGAACAGCGGGAAGCCACCGCCATGCTGCTGGGCCGGACCAGCTACGAGGCGTTCAGCCCGGTGTGGCCCGACATGGAGGACTTCGCCGACTACAAGGTGATGCCGAAGTACGTCGTCTCCACCACCCTCACCGAGGACGACCTGGTGTCGAACTGGGGCGAGACGACGATCCTGCGCTCGCTCGACGACGTCGCCGCGCTGAAGGAGACCGAGGGCGGCCCGATCATCGTCCACGGCAGCGCCTCCCTGAACCAGGGCCTTTCGGACGCCGGCCTGATCGACCGTTACCACCTGCTGGTCTTCCCGCTCCTGCTCGGCGCGGGCAAGCGGCTCTTCAGCGCCACGGACAAGGACACCCAGAAGCTGAAGCTCGTCGAGCACGAGGTCTACGCCAACGGTCTGCAGAAGAACGTCTTCGACGTCGTCCGCTGACGAGGCTCCCTGTACTCGCCCTGCCGCCGCGTGCAGGTGGTCGCGCTGAATCCGCCGGGACTGCGGGCCATGACGTCGGCGAAGGCGGGCGCGTCACCGGCCTGTCCGGCGGTGAGAAAGAACGCGAGGGGTCGGCGGCGGGCATCGGCTGCGAGGGGGATCCCGCTGGCCGGCCCACCGCAGGACCGGCCGATGGCGTGGCCGGCCCCGTCACCGGCCGGGTCGCCTGCGGGCCCCGGCCGCGTGCTGGTGACGCGCACGATCATGGCGTCCACCGACACGGCTCAGGTCGGTTTCGACTCCTGGAACAAACACCGGCGTCCGCGCCCGCCCGGCCCGGGGGCGGCAGCCTCCGGCAGGCCCGGGCCGGACCGCCGAGGTCAGGAAACCCGCGGCACCCCGGAAGACCCCCGCACCATCAACTCCCCCCGCACCGAAGCGATCCCTCCAGGCGGTGCCTCCTCCCGCCCCATCGCGATCCGACCGGCCCGCGCCCCGGCCTCCGCCAGCGGCAACCGCACCGTCGTCAGCGCGGGCACCGCGTCGATGCTGAACGGCAGATCGTCGAACCCGGCCACCGACACGTCCTCCGGAATCCGCAGCCCGGAGTCCCGCAGCGCGGCGCACGCCCCCAGCGCGACGGAGTCGTTCGCGGCGACGACCGCCGTCAGTGACGGGTCGCGCCGCAGCAGCTCCAGCGTCGCCTCGTAGCCGGACCGCCGGTCGTAGCGCCCGTGCACCGTCCACCGGGGGTCCTCCTCGATGCCGTGCGCGGCGAGCGCGGCCCGGTGCCCCTCCAGCCGGTGCCGGGTGGTGGTCCGTTCCTCCGGGCCCGCGATGTAGCCGAGCCGCCGGTGCCCGAGCCCGATCAGGTGCTCGGTGAGTTCCTGCCCGCCCCCGCGGTTGTCGAAGGTCAGCGCGATCGCCCCGGTCTCCGGCGCCGGCGGGCGTCCGCACAGCACGACCCGCGTCCCGGCGTCGGCCAGCTTCCGCACCTTGGTGTCCATGGCCGCCTGGTGCGCCGCGTCCTCGATCGCCCCGCCGGTGAGCACCACGGCCGCCGCCCGCTGGCGCTGCAACAGGGTGAGATACGTCAGCTCCCGCTCGGGAGAGCCCCCCGTGTTGCAGACCACCGCGAGTCTCTCCCCGCCCGCGCGGCCGCCCGGCCCGCCGATCTCGGCCTGGATCGCGCTCGCCATGATCCCGAAGAACGGGTCGGCGATGTCGTTCACCAGGATCCCGACCAGGTCGGAGGTGGCGGCGGCCAGGGCGCTCGCGGGCCCGTTGAGCACGTAGTCCAGCTCGTCCACGGCCTTCAGCACCCGCTCCCGGGTGGATGCGGCCACGGGGTAGTTCCCGTTCAGCACGCGCGACACCGTCGCGGGCGAGACCTGCGCGCGGGCCGCCACGTCCGCCAGGGTCACCGTCATCTCGTCGTCCTCCGGTCGCGCATCTCGTCGTCCGCCCTCGTACACATGCAGAGTCGCCCTCGTACACATACAGACCTGTGGCCTTGGTTCCGACAGACCTGCCGGCCTTGGTTCCGACAGACCTGTGGCCATGGTTCCGAGCAGACCTTAAGCCCCCGACCCTTGGTTGTTCGCCCCCTCGAACAACTCGTCCTGGTCACGGTCTTGTCCGGACCGCGGTTCAGAGGCTAGCTTCTTCACATATAGAAAGCGCTTGCTGTAACGCTCATCAGTGGGGCGTACGCGGCGCGACGACCGCGTACGAAGGGAACGACGTGACACGCAAGACGGTGCGTATCGCCATGAACGGCGTGACCGGGCGCATGGGCTACCGCCAGCACCTGGTCCGCTCCATCCTCGCCCTCCGTGAGCAGGGCGGCCTCGACCTCGGCGACGGCACCGTGCTGTGGCCCGAGCCGATCCTGGTCGGCCGCCGTGAGCACGCGCTCAAGGCGCTGGCCGAGCGGCACGGGCTGGAGCACGTCTCGACCGACCTGGACGCGGTCCTCGCCGACGAGACGGTGGACATCTACTTCGACTCCCAGGTCACCTCCGCCCGCGAGGAGGCCCTCAAGAAGGCCATCGCGGCCGGCAAGCACATCTACACCGAGAAGCCCACGGCCACCGGCCTCGACGGCGCCCTGGCCCTGGCCCGCCTGGCGAACGAGGCCGGCATCAAGCACGGCGTCGTCCAGGACAAGCTCTTCCTCCCCGGCCTGCTGAAGCTGAAGCGCCTCATCGACGGCGGCTTCTTCGGCCGGATCCTGTCCGTGCGCGGCGAGTTCGGCTACTGGGTCTTCGAGGGCGACTGGCAGGCCGCCCAGCGCCCGTCCTGGAACTACCGCGCCGAGGACGGCGGTGGCATCGTCGTCGACATGTTCCCGCACTGGGAGTACGTCCTGCACGAGCTGTTCGGCCGCGTGAAGTCCGTCCAGGCCATCGCCACCACCCACATCCCGCAGCGCTGGGACGAGAACGGCAAGCCCTACGACGCCACCGCCGACGACGCCGCGTACGGCATCTTCGAGCTGGAGGGCGGTGCCATCGCCCAGATCAACTCCAGCTGGGCCGTGCGCGTCAACCGCGACGAGCTCGTCGAGTTCCAGGTGGACGGCACCGAGGGCTCGGCCGTCGCCGGCCTGCGCAACTGCCGCGTCCAGCACCGCTCGGCCACGCCCAAGCCCGTCTGGAACCCGGACATCCCCGCCACCGAGGTCTTCCGCGACCAGTGGCAGGAGATCCCGGACAACGCCGAGTTCGACAACGGCTTCAAGGCCCAGTGGGAGCTGTTCCTCAAGCACGTCTACGCCGACGCCCCCTACCACTGGGACCTGCTGGCCGGCGCCCGTGGTGTCCAGCTCGCCGAGCTGGGCCTGAAGTCCTCGGCCGAGGGCCGCCGTATCGACGTTCCGGAGATCCAGCCGTGACCATCCGACTCCCGGACAGCAACGGGGCGTCGCGGACGTACGAGCCGCGCACCGAACCGCTCCTGGTGAGCCCCGGCACGCCCTTCACCTCCCGCACGGTCTACTCGGCGGCGCACGTCGTCGCCGACCCGTACGCGGACGTGTCGCCCGACTCGCCCGCCGCCGTCGACTGGGACGCCACCCTGGCCTTCCGCCGGCACCTGTGGTCGCACGGCCTGGGCGTCGCCGAGGCGATGGACACCGCCCAGCGCGGTATGGGCCTGGACTGGGCGGGCGCGGCGGAGCTGATCCGCCGGTCGGCGGCGGAGGCGAAGTCGGTCGGCGGTCTCATCGCCTGCGGCGTGGGCACCGACCAGCTGTCGGCCACCGAGATCGGCTACCCGTACAGCCTGGCGGAGATCCGCGCCGCGTACGAGGAGCAGCTCGCGGTCGTCGAGGAGTCCGGCGCGCGGGCGATCCTGATGGCCTCCCGGGCCCTGGCGGCGGTCGCCAAGGGGCCGGAGGACTACCTGGAGGTGTACGGCCACCTGCTGCGCCAGGCGTCCGAGCCGGTCGTCCTGCACTGGCTCGGCCCGATGTTCGACCCGGCGCTGGAGGGCTACTGGGGGGCGACTGACCTGGACGCCGCCACCCGCACCTTCCTGGACGTCATCGCCGCCCACCCGGACAAGGTCGACGGCATCAAGGTCTCGCTGCTGGACGCGCAGCGCGAGATCGACATCCGCCGCCGCCTGCCGCAGGGCGTGCGCTGCTACACGGGCGACGACTTCAACTACCCCGAGCTGATCGCCGGCGACGAACAGGGCTTCAGCCACGCCCTGCTGGGCATCTTCGACCCGCTGGGCCCGCTGGCGGCGGAGGCGGTCCGGGTGCTCGACACGGGGAACACGCAGGGCTTCCGCGACCTGCTGGACCCCACGGTCGGACTCTCCCGGCACCTCTTCCAGACCCCGACCCGCTTCTACAAGACGGGCGTGGTGTTCCTGGCCTGGCTGGCCGGCCACCAGTCCCACTTCACGATGGTCGGCGGCCTCCAGTCGGCCCGTTCGCTGCCGCACCTCGCGAAGGCCTACGAACTCGCCGACGGCCTGGGCCTGTTCCCCGACCCGAAGCTGGCGGAGGAGCGGATGAAGAACCTGCTGAGCGTGTACGGGGTGGACCAGTGAGCGAAGGACTGGAGCGCTTCTCCATCAACCAGATGACGGTGAAGCAGCTGCCGCTGCCGGAACTGGTCGAGTCCTGCGGCGACCTGGGCATCACGAACGTGGGCCTGTGGCGCGAGCCGGTCCAGGCGTACGGGCTGGAGGCCACGGCCAAGCTGGTCCGGGACGCGGGCCTGACGGTGACAACGTTGTGCCGGGGCGGCTTCTTCACGGCGATCGACCCGGGCGAGCGCGCCGAGGCCCTGGCCGACAACCGCCGGGCGATCGACGAGGCGGCGACGCTGGGCACCGACACCCTGGTCCTGGTCTCGGGCGGACTCCCGGCGGGCTCGAAGGACCTGCACGGGGCACGCGAGCGCATCGCGGACGCCCTGTCGGAACTGGGCCCCTACGCGGAACGTCACGGCGTCCGCCTGGCCATCGAGCCGCTGCACCCGATGTACGCCTCCGACCGCTGCGTGGTGTCGACACTGGCCCAGGCCCTGGACCTGGCCGAACGCTTCCCTGCGCACCAGGTCGGGGTCACGGTCGACACGTACCACATCTGGTGGGACGACACGGCTCCCGCACAGATCGCCCGGGCGGGTGCGGGCGGCCGGATCCACACCTTCCAGCTCGCCGACTGGACGACTCCCCTCCCGGAGGGCGTGCTGACCGGCCGGGGCCAGATCGGCGACGGCTCGATCGACATGCGGGAGTGGCAGCGGTACGTGGAGGCCGCGGGCTACACCGGCGCGATCGAGGTGGAGCTGTTCAACGACGGGCTGTGGGCGAGGGACGGACGGGAGGTGCTGGCCGAGACGGCGGCGCGGTTCGTCGAACACACGTTGTGATCCGGCCCTGAAGCGCCCTCGCTGCCCCGCCCCGAAGATCCGGGCGGAGCAGCGGCCGTATGGCTCATCCGCCCCGCGGAACCCTGGTTCCCCTCACGTACCGACTTCCGGAAATCCGGCCCGCGCCGGGAACCCGGTCCGGACTCCCGTCGTCCAATCGCAGGCCGCCGGAGAGTCACCACGGTGCGGTGTCGGCCCTCGCTGCTGGCTGCGATCGCTGACCACCCTCTCCGCCGTACCGCGGCCGGCGGCACCGCCGCCATCGGCGCGTCCCCCTCCAACCGCGCCGGTGGCGGCCCCTGCGCGGTTAGTGTGCGTTCCCTTGACTGGCAGAAACTTCCCGGTTAGTGGTGTGCCGTTGGAAGTTTCCTTCAGCGGATCCCAGCGGATCACCTCCGGAAGGAGCGCACGTGCACGACACCGGCACGGGAAACACGGGAAGCACGGGAAACACCGCACAGCCCTCCAGACGCACCGTCCTCGCCGCCACGGCCGGCGCCGCCGGCGCCCTCGCGGCCGCCGGGCCCGCGTACGCCGCCGACGCCATCGACGACAGGCGACTGCGCGCCCTCGTCTCCCGCATGACGCTGGAGGAGAAGGTCGGCCAGCTCTTCGTGATGCGGGTGTACGGCCACTCCGCCACCGCCCCCGACCAGGCCGACATCGACGCCAACCTCAAGGAGATCGGGGTCCGCACCGCCGCCGAGCTCGTCGCGAAGTACCGGGTCGGCGGCATCATCTACTTCGCCTGGGCCCACAACACCCGCGAGCCGCACCAGATCGCCGCTCTGTCCGACGGCATCCAGCGGGCCTCCCTGGAACTGCCGCGCGGACTGCCCGTGATCGTCTCCACCGACCAGGAGCACGGGATCGTCGCCCGGGTGGGCAAGCCGGCGACGCTCTTCCCGGGCGCCATGGCCGTCGGCGCGGGCGGGTCGCGGTCCGACGCCCGCGGCCTCGGGCGGATCGCGGGGCGTGAGCTGCGGGCGATGGGCATCCGGCAGGACTACTCCCCCGTGGCCGACGTGAACGTCAACCCGGCCAACCCGGTCATCGGCGTACGGTCCTTCGGGGCCGATCCGAAGGCGGTGGCCGCGCTGGTGGCCGCCGAGGTCGCCGGGTACCAGGGGTCCGGGGTGGCCGCGACCGCCAAGCACTTCCCCGGGCACGGGGACACCAACGTCGACAGCCACACCGGCTTCCCGACCATCACGCACAGCCGGGAGCTGTGGGAGAAGCTGGACGCACCGCCGTTCCGGGCGGCGATCGCCGCGGGCATCGACTCGATCATGACGGCGCATCTGATGGTCCCGGCCCTGGACGACTCCGGCGACCCGGCCACCCTCTCGCGCCCGATCCTCACCGGCATCCTCCGCGAACGGCTCGGCTACGACGGGGTCGTGGTCACGGACTCCCTCGGCATGGAGGGGGTGCGGACCAAGTACGGCGACGACCGGGTGCCGGTGCTCGCGCTGAAGGCGGGCGTGGACCAGCTCCTCAACCCGCCCAACCTGGACCTCGCCTGGAACGCGGTCCTCACGGCCGTGCGCGGCGGCGAGCTGACCGAGGCGCGGCTCGACGAGTCGCTCCTGCGGATCCTGCGGCTGAAGACGAAACTGGGCCTGTTCCGCACGCCGTACGTCGGTCAGGAGGGCGTCGACCGCACCGTCGGCACCCGGGCGCACCTGGCGGCGGCCGACCGGATCGCCGAGCGGACGACCACCCTGCTCGTCAACGAGGGGCGGCTGCTGCCGCTGCCCCGGCGCCGGTACCCCAAGGTGCTGGTGGTCGGGGCCGATCCGGCATCCCCCTCGGGGACGACCGGACCGCCGACGGGAGTGCTCGCCGCCGCGCTGACCGAACTCGGCTTCACCGCCACCGCCCTGCCGACGGGCACGTCCCCGTCCGCGGCGGTCATCGCCCGTGCGGTCGCGGCGGCGCGGGACGCCGACGCGGTGGTGGCGGCGACGTACAACGTCACGGCGGGCAGCGGCCAGAAGACGCTGGTCGAGCAGCTCGTGGCGACGGGGAGGCCGGTCGTGGCGGTCGCGATCCGCAATCCGTACGACGTGGCCCAGCTGCCCTCCGTCCCGGCGTGCCTCGCGGCGTACTCCTGGACCGACGTCGAACTGCGGGCCGCCGCACGGGTGATCGCGGGACGGGTGGCTCCCCGCGGGAAACTGCCCGTGCCGGTGCAGCGGGCGGATGATCCGGAGCAGGTGCTGTACCCGATCGGGCACGGGCTGACGTACTAGACGTACGCCACGGACCGGGCGCACCACCCCCAAGGTGCGCAAACCCACCCAGGTGCCTGGCGTGCGCCCCTCGGAGCGGGCCACGCTGGGCCAGGGCACTGGGGGGACGGCAATGCGTACGAAGAGTTCGGCGGGGGTGGTGTGGGGGCTACTGGTGCTGGTCGGTGTGCTGCTGACCGGGTGTCAGAGTCCCTCGGCGGGTGTCGTGGAGGACGGGCGGCTGGGCGGGCCGGAGTCGGGGACCACGGCTGCCGGGTCGGCGCCGGTGACCCGGCCGTCCGGGTACGGGGCGGTGTTCCTCGCGGTCGACGAGTGCAGTTCGTTCGGCACGACGAGCTTCACCGAGGTGCCGTGCGCCGGAGAGCGGGCGGCGGCCCGGGTCGTGGCGCGGCACGACGGCACGGTCCGGGACGGGCCGCGCTGCCCGGGAACCACTGACTTTGTGCTGCACATCAGCGAGCAGCGGCCCGCCTCCGACGAGGACGGCGACGGGGCCGTGCCGCAGGGTTACGCCTGTATGCGCAACCTCCAGCCGCCGCACCCGGGCGACCCGGGCGGCGGGGGCGGGCCGCGCACCATCGTCGGTGACTGCGTCTACAGCTCCGGCGACGGGCAGGTCCGCGAGGCCTCGTGCGACGGGAAGGGCGGGCAGGAGCCGGAGTACAAGGTGACCGAGGCGGTCGTCCGGCGCGCCGACTGCCCGGCCTCGACCGCCCTGTACGTCCGGCTCGGGGGCGAACGGCCCGTGGGGTGCGCCCGGCCGCTGTGAGCAACGACCGGGCGCGATACGAGCGTTACGGACTTCTACGGGGTCACGGCCGCAGCATCTGCTCGCGGTGCATGTCCCGCTTGTCGAGCTTGGCGTCGAACTTCGCCAGCGGCTTGGCCGCCTGCGGGTTCGCCTGCACCGAGCTGGTGGCGACACCGGCCCAGTCGAGGATGCGGGCGGTGGCGAGCGCCTTCTGCTCGGGCACGAGGCCCGCGACGTTGGCGCCGTGGTTCATGCCGGGGGCGGTCATGACGTAGGAGTCCTTCGCGCCCTTGCCGACGCGGAAGGGTTCCGCGCTCCACGGGTCGTTCTGCCCGTTGACGAACAGCATGTGGCGGGCGTTGTGCCGGACCCAGGTGTCGATGTCCCGCATCGCCGACGGCTGGAACTTCATCGGGATGTCCCGGGGGACGAAGTTGCGCGGCGGCTGGTAGCCGTAGCGGATGTACTGCTTCTCGATGTGCGGGAAGCCGATGGTCGGCGCGCCGAGCTGCGTGCCGGCCTGGTAGTAGTACGGCGTGTAGGTCGTCAGGCCCTGGTCGGCGTAGGCGGAGAAGCCGGAGATCGTGTCGACGGAGTTCCAGATCTCGTCGTCGGTGGCGTTCTTCGCGTCGGCCGGGATCTGGTCGCAGTCCTTGAGCAGGCTGTACTGCCAGAAGCCCCACACATAGTCGAGGACGGTCGCCTCGAAGGCCTTGTCCAAGCTGCCGATGGTGTTGAAGGTGAGGCCGTTGTCCTGCGCGTAGGCCGCGTACTTCTTCTCCAGCGGCTCGCGGCGCACCAGTGCCTCGCGCTGCACGCCGTTCAGCCGGTCGCGGCACTCCTTGCTGCCGACGCGGGCGAAGAAGCGGTCGTAGGCGGAGTCCTCCTTGTTCACCACGTCGTTGGGGGCGACGTAGGCGACCACGCCGTCCATGTCACGCGGGTAGAAGCGCTCGTAGTAGGTGGCGGTCATGCCGCCCTTCGAGCCGCCCGTGGAGATCCACTTCTTGGCGTAGACGCCCTTCAGCGCCTTGAAGACGCGGTGCTGGTCGCTGGCCGCCTGCCAGATGTCCAGCTTGGTCCAGTCGGCCGGGGAGGGCCGGGACGGGGTGAAGAAGCGGTACTCCAGGGAGACCTGGTTGCCGTCCACGATCTGGGTCGGCTCGCTGCGGCGGGGCGTCGTGGAGACGTTGTAGCCGCTGGTGAAGAAGACCGTCGGGCGCGCGACGTCCTTGTGCAGCACGGTGATGCGCTGCTGGAACGTGCCCTTCGACGGCTTCCGGTGGTCGACCGGCTGGGTGTAGTTCAGGACGAAGAAGCGGTAGCCGGTGTACGGCTTCTCCTCGACCAGGCTCATGCCCGGTATGGAGAGCAGCCTTTCCTTGATGTCGGTGGTGCCGTCGGTGCCGGTGGCGTCGGCGGCGGTGGCCGCTCCCGCCGTGCCCAGTGTGCCTATGAGCACCGTGAGCGCCAGCAGCCATCTGAGCGCCTTGCGCATGCGCACTCCCCTGTGAGACAGATGTGCGCCGGAAGCTAGCGGACCAACTCCCCTCAGCACCAGGGGACATGGGGATAACCCTCTATGCGCCGGGTGTCAGCACAGGATCCAGCCGGAGCTGACCGAGCCCTGCCCCACCCTGCCCTTCAGCCATACGCAGCGGCGCCCGGCGTGCACCATCACCGGGCCGGCGTGGTAGGAGTACCGACCTTCGTCGACGACCGGGCGGTTGCCGCGTGCCTGCACGCTCACCGACATCTTCCGCTTCACACCGGGCTTCTTGGTGACGGTCACGGCGCAGACGTAGCCGCCGCGTTTGTAGACGAGCACGGTTCCGGTGGAGAAGGGCAGGGTGCGGACCTTGCGGCCGGGACACGAGGCGGATGCGGCGGCCTGCGCCTCGCCCGGCGCCGCGACGGCCAGCAGGCCGGAGGCGGTCAGCACGGCCAGGCCTAGCGCGAGCCGCCGGCGTATCGCTCCACTGTCCACTGTCGTCCTCCCGTACCGCGTCGTGCGCGACCATCGGCGTACAGGTGTACGGACGCATGACGTATGTCGGACGGTTGCACGAGCGTTACGAAAACGCCGGTCGCGGGCCTCACCGGGACGCGCCGACCGGCTCCTCCGGCTCCGCGGCGCCGATGAACGTCCGCCACAGCTCGGCGTAGCGCCCGCCGCGCGCGAGCAGCTCCTCGTGCGTGCCGTCCTCGGCGACCCGGCCGTGGTCCATGACGACGACCCGGTCGGCGCGGGCGGCGGTGGTGAGGCGGTGGGCCACGACGAGGGTGGTGCGGCGGCCCGCCAGGCGGTCGGTGGCCTGGTTGACCTGGGCCTCGGTGGCCAGGTCGAGGGCGGCCGTCGCCTCGTCGAGGAGCAGGACGTCCGGGTCGACCAGCTCGGCGCGGGCCAGGGCGATGAGCTGGCGCTGTCCGGCGGAGAGGTTGCGGCCCCGCTCGGCGACCTCGTGGAGGTAGCCGCCCTCCAGCGTGGCGATCATCTCGTGCGCGCCGACCGCGCGGGCCGCCGCCTCGACCTCGGCGTCGGTGGCGTCGGGGCGGCCGTAGGCGATGGCGTCGCGGACGGTGCCCTGGAAGAGGTACGCCTCCTGCGGGACGACCCCCAGACGGTGCCGGTACGAGGTGATGTCGAGGGCGCGCAGGTCGGTGCCGTCGACGGTGACCCGGCCGCCGGTCGGGTCGTAGAAGCGGGCCACGAGCTTGACGACGGTCGACTTGCCCGCGCCGGTCTCGCCGACGAACGCCACCGTCTGCCCGGCGGGGATGCGCAGGTCGACCCCGCCGAGGGCCTCTTCGTCGTCGCCGTACGCGAAGTGCACGTCCTCGAAGGCGATGTCGCCGCGCAGGGACAGCACCTCGCGGGGTTCGTCGGCGGACTTCGTCGACGTCGGCTCCTGGAGGAGCTCCTGGATGCGGCCCAGCGAGACGGACGCCTGCTGGTAGCCGTCGAAGACCTGGGAGAGCTGCTGCACGGGCGCGAAGAACAGGTCGATGTAGAGCAGGTAGGCCACCAGCGAGCCGATCGCCAGCGTCCCGTCGTCGACCCGCGCGCCGCCCACGATCAGCACGGCCGCCGCCGCCACCGACGACAGGAACTGCACGAAGGGGAAGTACACGGAGATCAGCCACTGGCCCCGGATGCGCGCCTGGCGGTAGCTGTCGCTGTGCCCGGCGAACCGCCGCCCGCCGTCCCGCTCGCGCCGGAAGGCCTGCACGATCCGCAGCCCGGACACCGACTCCTGGAGGTCGGCGTTGACCACCGAGACGCGTTCACGGGCCAGTTCGTACGCCTTCACGCTCGCCCGGCGGAAGAAGAACGTGGCGATGATCAGCGGCGGCAGTGTCGCGAAGACGACCAGTGCCAGCTCCACGTCGAGCACCAGCAGGGCGACCATGATGCCGAAGAAGGTGACGACCGAGACGAAGGCGGTGACCAGGCCCGTCTGGAGGAACGTCGACAGCGCGTCTACGTCGGTCGTCATCCGGGTCATGATCCGGCCGGTGAGCTCCCGCTCGTAGTAGTCGAGCCCGAGGCGCTGGAGCTGGGAGAAGATCTTCAGCCGGAGCGAGTACAGCACCCGCTCGCCGGTGCGTCCCGTCATCCGGATCTCGCCGACCTGGGCCGCCCACTGCACGGCCACCGTCAGCAGCGCGAGCAGGGACGCCGCCCACACGGCGCCGATCGCGACCTGGGTGACGCCCGAGTCGATGCCGTGCCTGATCATGATCGGCAGCAGCAGGCCCATGCCCGCGTCGACGGCGACCAGCCCGAGGCTGACCAGCAGCGGCAGTCCGAAGCCGCGCAGCAGCCGGCGCAGTCCGTAGGACTCCTCCGGCTGAACGGCCTGCTTCTCGTCGACGTCGGGGGCGTCGGTGGCCGGGGGCAGCGCCTCCACCTGGGCGAGCAGCTCGGGGGTGGCCGGGCTCTCGGCGAGGGCGAGGTCCTTGCGCTCGCGGTCGCCGGTCCACAGCCGTGGGGTGACCCCGCGCTCGGCGTCGAACTCGGCGTCCAGCTCGTCCCGGACGGAGGTGTCCTCCTGGGGGCAGGCCGGCTGGGTGTGGCCCGGGGAGACCGCGCCCAGCTCGTCGGGGTCGGTGAGCAGGCGCCGGTAGAGGGCGGAGCGCCGCTGGAGTTCGTCGTGGGTGCCGATGTCGGCGAGGCGGCCGCCGTCCAGGACGGCGATGCGGTCGGCGAGGTTCAGGGTGGAGCGGCGGTGGGCGATCAGCAGGGTGGTGCGGCCCCGCATGACCTCCTTCAGCGCCTCGTGGATCTCGTGCTCGACCCGGGCGTCCACGGCGGAGGTGGCGTCGTCCAAGACCAGCAGGCGCGGGTCGCTGAGGATGGCGCGGGCGAGGGCGACGCGCTGGCGCTGGCCGCCGGAGAGGGTGAGGCCGTGCTCGCCGACGGTGGTGTCGTAGCCGTCGGGCAGCTCGCTGATGAACCGGTGCGCCTGGGCGGCGCGGGCGGCCTGCTCGATCTCCTCCTGGGTGGCGTCCGGGCGGCCGTAGGCGATGTTGCTGCGGACCGTGTCGGAGAAGAGGAAGGAGTCCTCCGGGACCAGCCCGATCGCGGCCCGGAGTGATTCCAGGGTCAGTTCGCGCACGTCGTGGCCACCGACGAGGACGGCACCGCGGGTGACGTCGTAGAAGCGCGGCAGCAGCAGGGAGACCGTGGACTTGCCGGAGCCGGAGGAGCCGACGACGGCGAGGGTCTCACCGGGGCGGATCTCGAAGGAGAGGCCGTCGAGGACGGGGCGGTCTTCGTCGTAGCCGAAGGAGACGTCGTCGAACTCGACGGTCGCGGGGGCGTCGGCGGGCAGGTCCTTGCGGCCGTCCTCGAGGGACGGCTCGGTGTCGATCAGCTCCAGGACGCGCTCGGTGCCGGCGCGGGCCTGCTGGCCGACGGTGAGCACCATGGCGAGCATGCGGACCGGGCCGACGAGCTGGGCGAGGTAGGTGGAGAAGGCGACGAACGTGCCGAGCGTGATGTGCCCGCCGACCGCGAGCCAGCCGCCGAGCGCCAGCATCGCGACCTGGCCGAGGGCGGGGACGGCCTGCAGGGCCGGGGTGTAGACGGAGTTCAGGCGGATGGTGCGCAGCCGCCCGGCGAAGAGGCGGCGGCTGACGGCCCTGAGCTTGCCGGTCTCCTGGTCCTCCTGCCCGAAGCCCTTCACCACGCGGACACCGCTGACGGCGCCGTCGACCACGCCGGCGACGGCGGCGGCCTGCGCCTGGGCGTACCAGGTGGAAGGGTGCAGCCGGGTGCGGCTGCGCTTGGCGATCCACCACAGGGCGGGGGCGACGGCCAGGGCGACGAGGGTGAGGGGCAGCGACAGCGACGCCATGATCCCCAGGGAGATCAGGAAGAGCAGGATGTTCCCGATGGTCATCGGGAGCATGAACAGCAGGCCCTGGATCAGCTGGAGGTCGCTGGTGGCCCGGCCGACGACCTGGCCGGTGGACAGCTCGTCCTGGCGGCGGCCGTCGAGCCGGGTGATCGTGCCGTACATCTCCGTCCGCAGGTCGTGCTGGACGTCGAGGGCGAGGCGGCCGCCGTAGTAGCGGCGGATGTAGGTGAGGACGTAGACGACCAGTGCGGCGGCGACGAGGAGGCCGGCCCAGGTGGTCATCGAGCGGGTGTGGTCGCTGATGACGTCGTCGATGATCACCTTGGTGATCAGCGGGACCAGCGCCATGACGGCCATGCCGCCCAGCGAGGAGCCGAGGGCGAGTACGACGTCCTTCGGGTGGCGCCACGCATAGGCCCACAGTCGTCGTGCCCATCCCCGTTGCGGTGTCACGCGGTCGCCCTCCGATCGTCCTGGTCTGCCGGAAGGCACCAACGCCGTGGGAGGCTGTTTTCATCCCGTGGCGTGACGAGCGTTACCCCGCCCCCACCCTGGACGGTCGTTGATACTCGCCGGTATCTTTGTCTGAGCAAGCGCTTAGACAGCTAGGTCCCTGGAGGTGGCGGCGTGCGCCGTACGGTGTTCAACGAGGATCACGAGGCGTTCCGGGAGACCATCCGCGCCTTCATCGAGGCCGAGGTCGTACCGGTGTACGACGAGTGGTTCGCGGCGGGTCAGGCGCCGCGCGACTTCTACTACAAGCTCGGTGAGCTGGGCATCTTCGGCATCAACGTGCCCGAGGAGTTCGGCGGCGCGGGCATGGAGAGCCACAAGTTCGAGGCCGTGCTCTACGAGGAGACCGCTCGCGCCGGTGTCCAGTTCGGCGGCTCCGGCGTGCACGTGCTGCTCGCCCTGCCCTACATCAAGATGCTCGCCACCGACGAGCAGAAGAAGCGGTTCCTGCCGAAGTTCGTCTCCGGCGAGGAGATGTGGGCCATCGCGATGACGGAGCCGGGCACCGGTTCCGACCTCGCGGGCATGAAGTCCACCGCCAAGCTGAGCGAGGACGGCACGCACTACGTCCTCAACGGCGCCAAGACCTTCATCACCGGCGGTGTGCACGCCGACCGTGTGATCGTCTGCGCCCGGACCGCCGCCCCGACCGCCGAGGACCGCCGCCACGGCATCTCCCTCTTCGCCGTCGACACCAAGTCCGAGGGCTACTCGGTCGGCCGCAAGCTCGACAAGCTCGGCCTGAAGACCTCCGACACCGCCGAGCTGGCGTTCGTCGACGTCAAGGTGCCCGTCGAGGACCTCCTCGGCGAGGAGAACAAGGGCTTCTACTACCTCGGCCACAACCTGGCCTCCGAGCGCTGGGGCATCGCCTTCGGCGCCTACGCACAGGCCAAGGCCGCCGTCCGGTTCGCCAAGCAGTACGTGCAGGAGCGCACGGTCTTCGGCAAGCCCGTCGCCCACTTCCAGAACACCAAGTTCGAGCTGGCCGCCTGCCAGGCCGAGGTGGACGCGGCCGAGGCCGTCGCCGACCGCGCGACCGAGGCCCTCGACGCCGGTGAGCTCACGCCCGCCGAGGCCGCCTCCGCGAAGCTGTTCTGCACCGAGGTCGCCCACCGCGTCATCGACCGCTGCCTCCAGCTGCACGGCGGCTACGGCTACATGAACGAGTACCCGATCGCCCGCCTGTACGCGGACAACCGCGTCAACCGCATCTACGGCGGCACCAGCGAGATCATGAAGTCGATCATCGCCAAGGACATGGGCCTGTAAGGCCCCCGACACCGGTACGCGATCACTGGCCGGTACAACTACCCCATGAGTCAGGCACTACAGGACCTCCTCGATCTGCTCGACCTGGAGCAGATCGAGGAGGACATCTTCCGTGGCCGGTCCCGGTCCGCCGTCGTCCCCCGGGTCTTCGGCGGGCAGGTCGCCGCCCAGGCGCTCGTCGCCGCCGGGCGCACGGTCCCCGAGGACCGGCCCGCGCACTCCCTCCACGCGTACTTCCTGCGCCCCGGCGATCCCGGCGCGCCCATCGTCTACACCGTCGACCGGATCCGCGACGGCCGCTCCTTCACCACCCGCCGGGTCGTCGCCGTCCAGCACGGCAAGCCGATCTTCCATCTCTCGGCGTCCTTCCAGGTGTACGAGGACGGGCTGGACCACCAGGAGCGCATGCCGGACGCGCCCGATCCCGCCACGCTGCCCACCGGTGAGGAGCGGCTGCGCGGATACGGCCATCTCGACCCGGCGGTCGTGGAGAAGTTCCTGGAGGCCCGGGCCGCCGTCGATCTGCGCTACGCCGACGAGCCGCCGTACGGGAAGTTCGGCGAGCCTCGCGAGCCGCACTCCCAGGTGTGGTTCCGGACCAACGGCAAGCTGGCCGACGACCCGCTGCTGCACGTCGTCCTCGCCACCTACGTCTCCGACATGACCCTCCTCGACTCCGTGCTGCTCGCCCACGGGCGGGGCGGCTGGGCCGTCGGGGACGTCGTCGGGGCCTCCCTCGACCACGCGATGTGGTTCCACCGGCCGTTCCGCGCCGATGAGTGGCTGCTCTACGACCAGGAGTCCCCGTCCGCGTACGGCGGCCGGGGACTGGGGCAGGCCCGGATCTACACGCAGGACGGGCGGCTGGCCATCACGGTGATCCAGGAGGGCGTGGTCCGCGTCCCGCGCGAGCCGGGCACCACGGGCACTAGCTGAGGCCCGCCTCCGCCAGCAGGTACGCCGTCATCGGGTCGTAGTGGCGGGGGCTGACCACGTGGTCGTCGAGGGGCACCGTCACCTGTACGGTGCCCTCGGCCTCGGCGAGGAAGAGGGCCGGGTCGTTGGAGTCGGCGTAGCCCACGGAGTCCACGCCGTGCTGTCCCGCGTAGCCCGCCCAGCCGTGGTCGGCGACGACCAGGTCGGGCAGCGGGCGGCCCTCGCGCTCCATGGCGGTCAGGATGGCCTTCATCGGCTCGCCCGAGTGCGTGTGCCACAGGGTGGCGCCGTGCTCCAGCACCGCCACGTCCGCGAACTGCATGACGTAGCCCTCCTCCGTCGTCAGCCCCTCGGGGATGACCACGATCTCGCAGCCGGCCGCGCGCAGGGCCGCCGCGGTCGCGCGGTGCACGTCGAGCAGGCCGCCGGGGTGGCCGGTGGCGAACAGGACCCGCTGCTGCCCGTCCGCCGCCTTGCGCAGCCGGCCGGCGAGCCGTTCCAGGCCGGCGACGGTCAGCTCCGGGTCGATGGTGTCCTGGCCGTACCGGTACTCGGGGTCGTCGTTCACGCCGACCCGTTCCGCCATCACCGCGAGGACGTCCTGCTCGTCGCTCCAGCGGTCGCCGAGTTCCAGGCCGAACCAGTAGTGACGGTCGGCGTTCGCCAGCTTGCGGTAGTGGGAGAGGTTGTTCTCGCGGGGGGTGGCGACATCGCCCGCGATGCGCGTCCTGACGAGGTGGTCGACGAGTTCGGCGCGGCTGGGTGTCCCGGGTATCGGCATGACAACCATTGTGGAGCAGCCGACTGGGGGCGGCCCTGGCGTATCGCACGCTGGGATGTGCGTCACGTACTCAGCGGGACCCCGCTCACCTACTCAGATGTGCCGCAGCGCGAACCAGAGTTCCATGCGGATGTCCGGGTCGTCGAGGTCCGCCTCCAGCAGGGCCGCGCAGCGGGCGATGCGCTGCCGCACGGTGTTGCGGTGCACGGACAGGGCGACGGCCGTGCGGTCCCAACTGCCGTGCAGGGAGAGCCAGGTGCGCAGGGTCTCGGGGAGCGCGGGGTGGGCCGTGACGGGCGCGAGCAGGGTGCGGGCGTGGGCCGCCGCCTCGCCGGGCGGCACCAGGTCGGCGAGGGCGGGGCGCGGGCCGTGCCGGAGCAGCGGGGCGCGGGTGGCGCGGGCCCGGGCCAGGGCGCGGGCCGCCTGGGTGTCGGCGGTGGGCCAGTCCTCCGGGGTGACGTCGGCGCTGACGCCCAGGGTCCAGCCGGGCAGCGGCTCCGGTGCCCGGCCGGCCGGGACCAGGACCCGGACGACGTCGCCCGCCGGGTCGACCAGGGCGGACCCGAGCGCGGCACCCAGCGCGGAGGCCGCGACGGCGTCGGGGACGCCCTCCCCGTCGGGACGGGCGTGCACGACGACCCAGCGCCGCCCGTCGCCGAGCAGCGGCGCGACGTCCTCGGGCGCGGCCCCCAGCAGCAGCCGCACCAGCGCGGAGGAGCGGGCGGCACCGGTGCCGCTCTGCTGCTCCCCGGTGAGGAGGGCCAGCAGCACGGCGGCGACGGAGGCGATGGTGTGGTCCCCCGGGGCGCGTCCCGGGGCGGCCACCCCGAGCACGAAACCGCGCCGCCCGGCACCGAGGGCGTAGGCGGCGAGGTGGAGACCGGCGGTGGTGTCGGTGGCGGAGGTGGGTGCGGGGCGGCTGGGCTCGGTGGGTGGCTGAGGGCCGGCAGGCGAGACCGAGCCGGGCCGGTGGGCCGAGCGGGAGCGTGCCGCCGCGGGCTCACCCGACCGGGGCCCCGTCGGGAGGGCCGAGCGGGAGGGTGCCGCCTCCGACGCACCCGACCGCGGCCCGGTCGAGTGCGCGCGTGATGCGGAGCCGGTCGGCGATGCCGCACCTGCCGGAGGCGCCGGACGGTCCGGCCGTACGACCTCCGCCAGCCGCGCCAGCACCGCGCGCGCCTCGCCCCCGGGCTCCCGGCCCGCCCCCGCGATCTCCGCCCCCTCCGGCCCGTACAGCACCGCCCAGCCCCCCAGCCGCTGGGCGAGCTGCCGGAGGACCGACGGGACCGGGTCGGGGCGGGAGGCTGCCGAGGCGAGGCTCTGCTGGGCCTCCGTGACACGGCGGAGTTCGGCCAGGCGGGCCTGGGCCATCAGCTGCCAGACCGCGCGGGCCACGCCCGAGAAGGTGGTCTGCGGCGGCACCTCCAGCAGCGGCAGGCCGTATCTCTCGCACGCCGCGACCAGCGCCCTCGGCACCGTGTCGTGCACCGGCGCCACCCCGAAGCCGAGGGCCGCGCCGCCCGCCGCCACGATCCGGGCCACGTAGTCGTCGAAGTACGTGCCCGACCCCGCCGCCTCAGGGATGTGCACGCCGGCCGTGAGCAGCAGTTCCCCGCCCAGTAGATACGGATACGGGTCGGCCATCTCGGAGGTGTGCACCCAGTGGACGGCGGTGCCGGGGTCGTCCGGGCCGGCGATCCGGCGCAGGGCCAGGTCCTCGCGGGCCAGGAGAGCGGACAGCGCAACGGGGGGCGTGGGGGGAACCGTCGAATCCGGCATGTGTGCGTTTCCTCCAGCCAGCACCGCTCCAGTGGATGAAACGTACACTTCGCAGTCGCTTTCCGGCCACCTAGGGTCAGTCCTCGTCAACCTCGTCCCCACGAGCGAGCGTGTGCGAAGGAGGCCCCATGGCCGTCGACTACCTCGTGATCGTCGTCTACCTGGCCGGAATGCTCGCCATGGGCTGGTGGGGCATGCGCCGCGCCCGCTCCAAGAGCGAGTTCCTGGTCGCCGGCCGCCGCCTCGGCCCGGCCATGTACTCCGGCACCATGGCGGCGATCGTCCTCGGCGGCGCCTCCACCATCGGCGGTGTGGGCCTCGGCTACCAGTACGGCCTGTCCGGCGCCTGGATGGTCTTCACCATCGGCCTCGGCCTGCTCGCCCTCTCCGTCTTCTTCTCCGCCCGCATCGCCCGGCTGAAGGTGTACACCGTCTCCGAGATGCTCGACCTGCGCTACGGAGGCGGCCGGGCCGGCATCATCTCCGGGGTCGTCATGTGGGCGTACACCCTCATGCTCGCGGTGACCTCGACCATCGCCTACGCCACGATCTTCGACGTCCTGTTCGACATGAACCGCTCGCTCGCGATCGTCCTCGGCGGCTCGATCGTCGTCGCGTACTCCACCCTCGGCGGGATGTGGTCGATCACCCTGACGGACATGGTGCAGTTCGTCGTGAAGACCATCGGCGTGCTGCTCCTGCTGCTGCCGATCGCCGTCGTGAAGGCGGGCGGGTTCGGCGAGATGAAGGCCCAGCTGCCCACCAACTACTTCGACCCGCTCGGCATCGGCGGCGAGACGATCTTCACCTACGTGCTGATCTACACCTTCGGCATGCTCATCGGGCAGGACATCTGGCAGCGCGTGTTCACCGCCCGCAGCGACCGGACCGCCAAGTGGGGCGGGACCGTCGCCGGCACCTACTGCCTCGCGTACGCCCTCGCCGGTGCCGTCATCGGTACGGCGGCCAAGGTGCTGTACCCGAACCTCGGCAGCGCGGACGACGCCTTCGCGACCATCGTGAAGGAGGAACTGCCCGTCGGAGTCCGGGGACTGGTGCTGGCCGCCGCCCTGGCCGCCGTGATGTCCACGTCCTCCGGCGCGCTGATCGCCTGCGCCACCGTCGCCAACAACGACATCTGGTCCCGGCTGCGGGGCATCGGCAAGGGCGCGCCGACCGACGACCACGACGAGGTCAAGGGCAACCGGGCCTTCATCCTGCTCATGGGCGTCGCGGTGATCGCCACGGCCATCGCGATCGACGACGTCGTGCAGGCGCTGACCGTCGCCTACAACCTCCTCGTCGGCGGACTGCTCGTGCCGATCCTCGGCGGGCTGGTGTGGAAGCGGGGCACGGTGTACGGCGCCCTGGCCTCCGTCGCGGTCGGCGGAGTCGCGGTCATCGTGCTGATGGCGACGCACGGCATCCTCGCCAACGAGCCCGTGTACTACGGCCTGCTCGCCTCGCTCGCCGCGTACGTGATCGTCTCCTTGGCCACCCCCGCGACCGACGCCGCCGTCCTGGCCGCCTGGCGCGAGCGGCTCGCCGGGCACTCCCCCGAACTCCCGTCCGAACCGGTCCCGGCTTCCCAGTAAAGTCATAGGGCAAGCAGTACATACGCGATGAAGCGTAGGAAAGAAGGCATTTCTCCATGAGCAGCAACGAGACTCCCCGCGGGCCCGTCGATTCCTCCCGCGTTCCGCGGTACGCGGGCCCCGCGACCTTCGCCCGGCTGCCCCGGCTCGACGAGGTCGGCGGACGGGCCGATGTCGCCGTGGTGGGCGTGCCGTTCGACTCGGGCGTCTCGTACCGGCCGGGTGCCCGCTTCGGCGGCAACGCGATCCGTGAGGCGTCGCGGCTGCTGCGCCCGTACAACCCGGCGCAGGACGCCTCCCCGTTCGCCCTCGCCCAGGTCGCGGACGGCGGGGACATCGCCGCGAACCCGTTCAACATCAACGAGGCCGTCGAGACCGTCGAGGCCGCCGCGGACGACCTGCTCGGCACGGGCGCCCGCCTGATGACCCTCGGCGGCGACCACACCATCGCGCTGCCGCTCCTGCGCTCGGTGGCGAAGAAGCACGGCCCGGTGGCCCTGCTGCACTTCGACGCCCACCTCGACACCTGGGACACCTACTTCGGCGCCGAGTACACGCACGGCACCCCGTTCCGCCGCGCGGTCGAGGAAGGCATCCTCGACACCTCCGCCCTCTCCCACGTGGGCACGCGCGGCCCGCTCTACGGCAAGCAGGACCTGACCGACGACGAGAAGATGGGCTTCGGCATCGTCACCTCGGCGGACGTCTACCGGCGCGGCGCCGACGAGGTCGCCGACCAGCTCCGCCAGCGCATCGGCGACCGGCCGCTGTACATCTCCATCGACATCGACTGCCTCGACCCGGCCCACGCGCCCGGCACGGGCACGCCCGAGGCCGGCGGCATGACCTCGCGCGAGCTGCTCGAGATCCTGCGCGGGCTGGCGTCCTGCAACCTGGTCTCGGCGGACGTCGTCGAGGTGGCCCCCGCGTACGATCACGCGGAGATCACGTCGGTGGCCGCGTCCCACACGGCGTACGAACTGACCACGATCATGTCGCGCCAGATCGCCGCGGCCCGGAAGGACTCGGAAGCGCAGTGACTCACGACCACGACCTGGTGCTCCGCCCGACGCCCGCCCAGACGGAGGCGGCCCTGAACCCTCCCCCCGGCCGCACCGGCGGAGACCTGGTCGTGGAGACGCTGGCCGGGCTGGGCGCCACGACCGTCTTCGGCCTGCCCGGCCAGCACGCCCTCGGCATGTTCGACGCGCTGCGCCGCTCCGATCTCAGGTACATCGGCCTGCGGGTGGAGAACAACGCCGGGTTCGCGGCGGACGCGTACGGCCGGATCACGGGTGAGGCGGCGCCACTGCTGCTGTCGACGGGGCCGGGAGCGCTGACCTCGCTGGCGGCGCTCCAGGAGGCGGCGGCGGCCAGCGCCCCCGTCCTGGCGATCAGCAGCCAGGTCCCGACGGCGGGGCTCGGCGGCGGCCGTCACGGCTATCTGCACGAACTGCCCGACCAGGCGGCCTCGTTCCGGGGCGTGGTGAAGTCGGTCCACACCGTCCGCACCCCGTCGCAGATCCCGTCCGCCATCGAGGCGGCCTGGACGTCGGCGCTGAGCGCCCCGCACGGGCCGGTGTGGGTGGAGATCCCGCAGGACGTGCTGCTCGCCGAGACGGTGATCCCGGTGGTGACCGGCGGCGACGCCTTCCCCGAGGAACTGCCGCCGCGCCCCGAACTGACCGCCGTGGCCGCCGACCTGCTGTCGAAGGCGGCCCGCCCGGCGATCATCGCGGGCGGCGGGGTGATCCGGGCGGACGCGTCGAAGAAGCTGCGCCGGCTGGCCGAGACGCTTCAGGCGCCGGTCGCCACGACGCCCGGCGGCAAGGGCGCGTTCCCCTGGACGCATCCGCTGTCGCTCCAGTCCTGGATCGAGGACCGCCACACCACGGACTTCCTGGAGGACGCGGACGTCCTCCTCGTCGTCGGCTCGGGACTGGGCGAACTCTCCTCGAACTACCACACCTTCAAGCCGCGCGGCCGGGTCATCCAGATCGAGGCCGACCTCGGCAAGCTGGAGTCCAACCACCCCGCCCTGGGCATCCACGCGGACGCCCGCCTCGCGCTGCAGGCACTGCTGGAGACGGTCTCCGAGCGGGAGGACCCGACGGCGCCGGAGCGCGTGCGCGCACTTCTCGCGAAGGTCGCCGAGCGCATCGCCGCCCAGGAACTCACCCTGGAGCAGGAGGTGTTGGCGTCCGTCCGCCGGGCCCTCCCCGCCGGCTCCCCGTCCTTCTGGGACATGACGATCCTCGCGTACTGGGCCTGGTCGGCCTTCGACGCCAAGGGTCCCAACCACATGCACTCCGCCCAGGGCGCGGGCGGCCTCGGCTACGCCTTCCCGGCGGCACTCGGCGCGGCGGTGGCCGACCCGACCCGGCCGGTCCTCGCCGTCTCCGGCGACGGCGGCGCCCTGTACTCGATCGCCGAGCTGGCGACGGCCCGCCAGTACGGCCTGAACGTCACCTGGCTGATCGTCGACGACGGCGGCTACGGCATCCTGCGCGAGTACATGACCGACGCGTTCGGCGAGGCGACGGCGACGGAGCTGACCCGGCCGGACTACGTGGCACTGGCGGAGTCCTTCGGCGTCCCCGGAGTCCGTACGACCCCGGAGAACCTGGAGCAGGACCTCGCGAAGCACCTCGCGTCGCCGGGGCCCTCGGTGGTCCTGCTCCCGGCCGTGCTGAGGATGTTCGCACCGACGCACCTGGACTGAGCGCCGGCCGGTCGCCCCACTCAGCTGCCGCTGCCGTCATGCCGGCCGTTGCCGGTATCGGCATCGGCATCGGCATCGGTGGGGCGGAAGCACGCCGTCACCGTCTTGCCGTTCCGCCGGCACCGCATCCCCCACTCATCGGCGAGCTTCTGCACGATCGCCACTCCGCGGCCTGAGACATCCCCCGGCTCCGCTTCGCGCTGGCGCGGCAGCGTCGGGTCCTCGTCGTGGACGCTCACATGAAGGCAGTCGCCGTCCCACGTGAGGACCAGGTGCGCGTCGCTGTGCGCGTGGATGTGCGCGTTGGTGATCAGTTCGGACACGGCCAGCACGATGGAGTCCACCGTGTCCGGCTCCGCGGCGGCCCAGGGCAGGGATTCGAGACGCCTGCGTGTCCACTCCCGCCCGGCGCGTACTCCCTCGGACATGGGGAACGAGTGCGCCCATCCCATCGCCTTCACCGCCACGGCCCCGACCTCCTCTCCCTCGGCCCCACACACGTGAATGAACCGGGTACCCGGCACCCTCCTCGACAGACACGATGCGGTGGGCCGCCCGCGACTTTCCGGCCGGCCCACCCCACACGCCAGGTACTTCTCAAACACGGGTCGAACAAGGCCTACAGGCCGTCGCGGACCATCGCGGCGACGAGGTGGACGTGGCGGTCGGCCGCCGTGTTCGACATCTCGTTCTCGAAGTTCAGGCCGTAGGGCCAGAAGTGGCCGCCGCCGGTGGAGATCTTCGCGCCGGAGCCGTCGTACTGCTTGACCAGCGCGGTCGCCTGCCCACCGGTCCAGGTGCCGCTGCCGCCGAGGCGGGACCATCCCGAGCTGGTGCCCACGCCGATGGTGTGGGCGATCTCGTGCAGGGCCGTCCGCTCGGTCATGTAGCTGCGGTTGCTGCCGAAGCGGATGGTCCCGTTGATGTTGCCGTCGGCGGTGGGGACACCCGGCTCGTAGCGGACGGTGATGGTCTTGCCCAGGTCACTGAGGTTGTTGTAGCGGGCCACCGCCGCGTTCATGGCCCGGGTGATGGCGTCGTAGGCGGTGCGCTGGTCCTCGGTGGGGTTGCTCGCCCGCACGAGGGACCAGGTGATGGTCGCCGCGGCGGCGCGTTCGCGGGCGGGGGCGGGGGCGGTTGCAGAGGTGACCTGGGACGTGGTCTGAGGGGTGGTGGCGGCCTGGGCGGCGCCCGGGCCGGCCAGGAGTGCGGCCGTCAGGGCGGCTATGAGGGCCTTGCGTGGGCTCATTGAGGATCCTCCTGTGGGGGGCCGTCGAAAGCTTGCGAAACTTCGTACGACGTTCGGGATCTCGGACAGCGGAAGCCAACTCTCTTTACCGGTGGGGAAGTTGGCGCGCTGTCGACCGCAAGTATCCCGGCGGGAAAGGCGGCGTCAAGAGTTTCTGCAGGGGTCAGCGGAACCGCCGGGTCGAGGCGTGGCGAACAACCCCGACTTGCGGCCACTGCGCCGAATGTGCCGAAATTGGGCCCACCCTGTGAAACCGCACGGCACCCCGGTAACGACTCGCACAAGTCTTCATCAAGTCGCACAACCTTTCCCCCGTACCGATGAGTCATGGATGCATGACTTCTGGGATATCCCGCCGCGCGAGAGTGCTGGCGGTGGCCGTGGGCACGGGTGTGCTCGTGCCGCTCGTCGCCGCCGCCACGCCCGCAGCCGCCGCCACGCCTGCCGTGACCTGTACGTCCGCCAAGGCCGGGCTGGCCGCCAAGCTGAAGAAGGACATCACCGCCGCGCTGGCCACCCGCAAGGGCACCGTCGCCGTCGGCCTCTACGACCGCAGCACCAACACGACGTGCACCCTGCGCGCGAGTTCGGCCTACGACTCGGCCAGCGTCGTCAAGGTCACCGTCCTCGCCACGCTGCTGTGGGACGCGAAGAAGCACAACCGGTATCTCACCGACCGCGAGAACACCCTCGCCAAGGCCATGATCACCAAGTCGGACAACGCCGCGACCTCCACCCTGTGGAAGCAGCTCGGCATGACGAAGATCAAGGGCTTCCTCGCCGCCGCCGGCATGACCCAGACCAAGCCCGGCGCGAACGGCTACTGGGGCCTGACGCAGATCACCGTCACCGACGAGCAGAAGCTGCTGAAGCTCCTGACGGCCAAGAACACGGTCCTGAGCGACAACTCCCGCGCCTACATCCTGAAGTTGATGGGGCAGGTCGTCTCGTCCCAGCGCTGGGGCACGCCGTACGGAGTGCCGTCCGGCGTCACCGTGGCCGTGAAGAACGGCTGGCTGCAACGATCCACGAACGGCTGGCGGGTGCACAGTGTCGGCGCGTTCAAGGGCGGCGGCCACGACTACATGATGACCGTGCTCACCCACGGCAACAGCACCATGAACTACGGCATCGCGACCATCCAGGCCGTGGCCAAGGTCATCCACAAGGACCTGGCCGCGAGCTGACCCTTCACCACGCGTCCTACCCGGCGTCACCGGCCCGCCCTACGGTGACGCCATGCCCCTGAGAACCCACCTCGCCCTGCTCACCGCGGGCCTTGCGGCGGCCACGTGCCTGACCGCCGTCGGCCCCGCCCAGGCGCACACGCAGCACGCCTGCTCGCCGGCCGTCTCCATCGACGGCTTCTCCGACGCGCTCGACAAGACGACGTACGAGAACACCTACGTCGGCAACTTCTCGGCACTCGCCATGGACAGCGGCGGCTCCCTGGCCGCCCTCTCCGACCGCTCGTCCCTCTTCCGCCTGGACGCGAGGACGCTGAAGCCCCGGTCCGTGGTCCCGCTCGCCGACGAGCAGGGCACCGCGCTCGACTCCGAGGGCCTGGCCGTGGACAGCGACGGCTCGTACCTCGTCTCCTCCGAGACGGAGCCCTCCATCCGCCGCTACTCCCGCACCGGCAGGCTCCTCGACCGCCTCCCGGTCCCGGACGCCCTGCAGGTGAGCCCCGCGGGCCGCGCCCGGCCCAACGGCACCTTCGAGGGCCAGACCCTGCTCCCCGGCGGCCGCACCCTGCTGGCCTCCATGGAGTACGCGCTCTCCGGCGACGACTCGACGACCGTCCGCTTCCAGACCTGGCGCAGGACGCCGCACGGCCACTTCGCCCTCGCCGCCCAGTACGCCTACCGCACGGATCCCGGCCTGGGCGTACCCGAGGTCCAGGCGACCCCCGACGGCCGCCTCCTGGTCCTGGAACGCGGCTTCACCTCCGGCGTGGGCAACACGGTCCGCCTCTACCTGGCCGACCCGCGCGGTGCGACGGACACGAGCGGCATCGACACCCTGCCGGCCCACCCAGACTTCCGCCTGATCAAGAAGACCCTCCTCACCGACCTGGCAACCTGCCCCTCCCTCGGCGCCACGGCCAAACAACCCCAGCCGAACCCCCTCCTCGACAACATCGAGGCCATGACGATCACGGGCCGCAGGAACAACACCCTGAAGGTCCTCCTCGCCAGCGACGACAACGAGAACCAGACCCAGACGACCCGCTTCTACGCCCTGCGGGTGAGACTGACCTCGTAGCCGCACGCCGCTCGTCCCGTCCAAGGCGGAACCTCGGGCGGGTGGGCACGCGCGGGGCGCAGGGGGCGAAGCCCCAGCCGGGGTCCGGGGCGGAGCCCCGAGGCGAGGGCACCTCTTGCCCAACCGCTTCGGGCCGGCGGGTGGGCGAACACCGGGGTGCAGGGGCGAAGCCCCGCCGGGGTCCGGGGCGGAGC